>JANLWK010000417.1:0-2884 GCA_031364505.1 Candidatus Eiseniibacteriota bacterium
GTGAACATGTTCTCGGGGATGCCGAGCGCCTTGTAGATGATGCCCGAATAGAAGTCGACGTTCGGGTAGAGCTTGCGCTGCACGAAGTACTCGTCCTTCAGCGCGATCTCCTCGAGCTGCATGCCGATCTCCAGCAGCTTGCTCGACACACCGACCTTCGCGAGCACGTCGCGGCAGGCCTTCTTGAGGATCGTGGCGCGCGGGTCGTAGCTCTTGTACACCCGGTGGCCGAAGCCCATGAGGCGCGTCGTATCGTTCTTGTCCTTCGCCCGGGTGAGGAACTTCTCGGCGCTGCCCTCCTCGTGCTCGATGCGCTCGAGCATCTCGATCACTTCCTGGTTCGCGCCGCCGTGGAGCGGGCCCCACAGGGCGCTGATGCCGGCCGAGATGCTGGCGAACAGGTTGGCGCGCGAGCTGCCGACCATGCGCACCGTGCTCGTCGAGCAATTCTGCTCGTGGTCGGCGTGCAGGATGAGCAGCAGGTCGAGCGCGCGGGCGACGACGGGATCGACGTGATACTCCTCGGCCGGATTGCTGAACATCAGGTGCAGGAAATTGGACGCGTAGTCGAGCCGGTTCTGCGGGTACATGAAGGTGTGCCCGACCGAGTGCTTGTACGCGTAGGCCGCGATCGTCGGCATCTTGGCGATCAGCCGGATCACGGCGTGGTGCAGCGAGTCGTCGTTCTCCGGCTCCTGGTAGAACGTCGCGAGGCTCACGATCGCGGCCGCCGCGACCGGCATCGGGTGCGCGTCGGTCGGCATCGCCTCGAAGAACCGCTTGAAGTTCTCGTGCAGCAGCGTGTGCCGGACGATCTCCGCCTTGAAGCCGTCGAGCTCGGCCTGCTTCGGCAGCTCGCCGTACAGCAGGAGCCACGCCACTTCGAGGAACGTGCTCTTCTCGGCCAGTTCCTCGATCGGGTACCCGCGATAGCGCAGGATGCCCTTCTCGCCGTCGATGAACGTGATCGAGCTCTTGCAGGAGCCCGTGTTGCCGTAGCCCGGATCGAGCGTGATCAGGCCGGTCTGGGCGCGCAGCTTCTCGATGTTGACGGCGGGCTCGTTCTCGGCGCCCTTGAGCATGGGCAGCTCGAGCGTGCGGCCGTCGAAGGTCAGCGTCGCGTTTCCGCTGAGCGGAGTGGCGGCGGTGGGCATGGTCGGTCTCCTAATCGGTATGACACACGATGCGTGAGGGTGCGATTCGCCAGGAACGGGGGCACGAGACACCGCGGAAGGTGCGCGTCCCGCCCTGCGGTCGGCGGATCGCCGCCGACGAGTCGAACGTGTCGTCGGCACTAAATAAACGCCAATGCAGGTGAGGACGCAAGTGGGCCGGCGGCGCGGTTCGCCGCGCCCGGGACGCGCGGGCGGCGGCTGCTGTCAGGCCGTGCCGTCAGACCGTGGGCGACGCGGCGTCGACCTCGAGGCGCGCCACATCGACCCTGAGCCGGTGCCGGAGCCGCGCCAGCAGCATGGCGGCGACGACCGCGAGGCCGACGACGAACCCCCACCACAGCCCGCGGGGCCCGAAGCCGAGCCGGTAGCCGAGCAGCAGGCTCACCGGGAAGCCGACCAGCCAGAAGCCGAGGATGTTGATCCACATCGGGCTCTGCGTGTCGCCGAGACCGCGCAGCGCGCCGATCGAGACGACCTGCGTGCCATCGAAGATCTGGAACACACCGCCGATGACGATCAGCGCGGCCGCGAGGTCGCGCACCTCGGCATCGGGCGTGTAGACGGCGGCGAGCGGGCGTGACGCCAGCGCGAACGTCGCCGAAGTGAGCAGCATGAAGCCGACGCCCGCGACGAGCGCGGCCGCCGAGGCACGGCGTGCGGCCTCCATGTCGCGGCCGCCGACGGCCCGCCCGACGAGCACCGACGCGGCGCTCGACACGCCGAGCGGCACCATGAACGTGAGCGACACGAGGTTGATCGTCACCTGGTGCGCCGCGACCGGCACGGTGCCGAAGCGCCCCATCATGAGCCCGACCACCGCGAACACGCCGGACTCGAGCAGCATCTGGGTGCCGATCGGCAGGCCGAGTCCGAGCACGCGCGCGAGGGCGGCGCGGTTCAGCGCCTCCCGCCGGAACGGCAACAGGTAGGGCCGCAGCTCGCGCCACCCGAGCGCGCCGAGCGTGATCGTCATGAACCAGCGTGCGGCGTTGGTCGCCCACGCCGCGCCGACGACGCCGAAGCGCGGGAATCCGAAGAGCCCGAGCACGAGCACCGAGGCGAGTACCGCGTTCAGCACGTTCGCGGCGACGATCGTGACGACGACGGGCCGCAGCCGCTTCATGCCCTGGAGCGTCTGGCGGAACACGAGGAACACGAAGAACGGCAGCAGGCTCGGGATCGACGTGTGCACGAAGCGCTCGGCCAGCGGCACCACCTCGGCCGGCTGCCCGAGCAGGCGCAACACGGCGGCGACCGGCAGGCACAGCAGCGACGAGACCACCGTGAGCGCCACGGCGATCATCAGCGACCGCTGGACGGCCAGCGTTACCTGCTCGCGGTCGCCCGCACCCAGCCCCTGCGACACGAGCGGATCGAGCGCGAACAGCACACCCATTCCGAACACGAGGATCGTGAACGAGTACAGGTTGCCGAGCGCCACGGCGGCGAGCGCCACCGGCGACACGCGCCCGACGAGCAGCGTGTCGACGACGAGCATGAACATGAGCCCCACCTGCACACTGACGATGGGCAGCGCGAGCCGGCCGAGCGAGGCGAGCTCGGCGGGCAGTGCGCGCGGGTCGAATCGCAGCGACATGGTGCGTCCCGGAATTGTGGAGCGGGTGGGCGCCGGCCGCGCCGGCGCATCGATGAACGGAGCCGCCGCGACGAGCCGCATGGCTCAAGTTGATCCGGGCGGCCATCCACTG
>JANLWK010000434.1:0-23599 GCA_031364505.1 Candidatus Eiseniibacteriota bacterium
GAGCGCGCGGTCCCTCGTGCTTCGCGTCAGCCTCGAAGACGGCACCCAGGACGAGCGCTACGCGGCGGCCCAGGTCCCGTACCTGTGCCCCGACATGAAGCGCTGACGCGTAGGGCAAATTCGTCTAGTATTCTCGCGAAGTTGCCGGCCCTGACCTTGACCCAGCTCGACCACCGCGGGAGGAGAAGCAGTATGGAAACGAGTGTCACGAATCCGAACCAGGCACTGTGGGAGAAGGGCGACTTCACGACGGTCGCGGGGGCGATGCGCGAGTCGGGTGAGGCGCTCGTGCGGTCGCTCGGGGTCAAGCCCCCGCTCAAGGCGCTCGACCTCGGTTGCGGAGACGGCACGACCGCGCTGCCGCTCGCGCAGACCGGCGCAGACGTCACGGGCATCGACATCGCGCGCAACCTCGTCGAGGCGGGCACCCGGCGCGCGGCCGCGGCGGGTCTGAAAAATGTCCGCTTCCAACAGGGCGACGCCACGAATCTCCAGGGCGTGGCAGAGGATTCGTTCGACCTCACCCTCTCGGTGTTCGGCGCCATGTTCGCACCGAAGCCGTTCGACGTGGCGAAGGAAATGGTGCGCGTCACCAAGCGGGGCGGGCGCATCGTCATGGGTAACTGGATCCCGAACGATTCGACGTCCTTCGTGTCGCAACTGCTCAAGATCAGTTCGGCGTTCACACCGCCGCCGCCCGAGGGCTTCATCAGCCCGATGACGTGGGGCGTCGACACGCACATCCTGGAGCGCTTCGGCCAGGCGGGGATTCCGAAGGAGCGGGTGTCGATGGCCAAGGACACGTACATGTTCGCGTCCGCCGACTACACGCCCGAAACCTACATCGAGATGTTCCGCACGTACTACGGACCGACGATGAACGCGTTCGAGGCCGCCGAGAAGAACGGCAAGGCGGACGAGTTGCGTGCCCAGCTCAACGATCTCGCCCGGTCCTTCAACACGAGCAAGGGGCCCGGAGTCGCGATTCCCGCGACGTTCATGCGCGTCACTGTGAACGTCTGACGCCGAACACGGTGCGAGTATGTTGCAACAACTGGATCCGGATCCAGTTCGCGAGTTACTTGAAGGACGCTCAGTCACACGCGGTCGTGCTGCGTTGAAGCCGGTGCCGTACTCGCCAGCGCTCGTTCCTCGCACCGGATCCGCACCCGCAGCAGGAGCGCATTGGCGGCGGTGAACACGAGCGCCGTGCGCCATGCCCCGAACATGAGCGGTGCCGCGAGCATCTCGACGATCACCGCGAGATAGTTCGGGTGCTGGAGCCACCGGTATGGACCGCCGCGAACGCGCGGTACCTCGGGCAGCACGATGACGCGCGTGGTCCAGCGCTCACCGAGCGCCCGCATGGACGCCCACCGCAGCAGCTGGGCTCCCAGCCACAGCGCCACCCAGGCGACCACGAAGCGTCCCGGGCGTGCCGCCAGCAGAACGACCTCGGCGATGATCGCGAGCGGGAACAGCGTGTGCATGACGACGATCGCCGGATAGTGGTCGCGGCCGTGCTCCCGGGCGCCGCGCGCGAGGAGGCGCCGCGTGTGGCGGGCGGAGACTGCGAGCTCGAGTGCGCGCTCCACGACCAAATAGGCGATGAACGCGGTGAGTGCGGCGAGCGGCGGCGCGACGCCACCGCCGGGGTCGATCACTTCGACTGTGCCGTCGTCGTGACCGTGGCCGGCGTATCCGCGGCCGCCCCGCGCATCAGGACGTATTCCGCGCAGAACCCGGGGCCCAGTGCGGACAGCACGGCCGTGTCGCCCGCGCCGATCGCCTGGGCCTCGAGGAAGCGCTCGAGCACGAACAGGCACGTCGGTGACGACATGTTGCCGTGATCGCGCAGCACGGCCCGCGCGTGATCGAGGGCGTCAGGGGCCAGCTCGAGCGTCGCCTCGTACGCCGCGAGAACTTTCATGCCGCCGGGATGCGTGACCACGTGATCGAGCGAGCCGAGCGTGAGCTGGTGGCGGCCGAGGAACGCCTCCAGCCCGCCGCGCACGCGCTGGCGCACGATGGTGGGGATGTCGCGGTCGAAGATCACGCGAAGTCCGTCGCCGTCGACGTCCCAGCCCATCACGTCGAGCGTGTCGTGCCAGAACGTGCTCGCCGACGCGAGCAGCTCGAGCGGGCGGGCGCCGTTCGTCGACGGTGCGTCGCCGGCGACGACGAGCGCCGCCGCCGCGCCGTCGCCGAACAGCGACGCGGCGATCAGGTTGCGCTTGCTCAGGTCGTTGCGCTGGAACGCGAGCGTGCACAACTCGAGCGCCACGAGCAGCACGCGTGCCCCTGGTTCGGCGATCGCGAACTCGCGCGCCCGAGCGAGGCCGGCCGCACCGCCGGCGCAACCCAGTCCCCAGATCGGCGTGCGCCGGAAGTCGGACCGGAGCCCGAGCGCGTTCGCGAGCCGCGCATCGATGGAGGGCGCGGCGATGCCCGTCGACGAGACGAAGATGAGGTGGTCGATGTCGCGAGGCGTCAGCCCGGCGTGCGCCATCGCGGCGCCGGCGACCTCGCACCCGAGCGTGACGGCGTGCTCGATGTACAGGCGGTTCTTCTCGCCGAAGTCGTGGTCTTCGCCGTACCACTCGAGCGGCTGGCAGGCCTGCCGGTTGTGGATGCCGCCATGGTCGAACACGGCCAGCAGCCGTTCGTCACCGCCGCGAAGCACCTCGCGAAACAGGCCGCGCGCGAAGTCCTTCGCGCGATCCTGCGTGATCTCGTGACGCGGGACCGCGGTGGCGAGGGCGACCAGGCGGGCGTTCATGGTCGCATCCTAGCCGCCACCCTGTCGTTCGAGGAATCACGTCCATCACGGGAGTCCCCCGCCGACGGTCAAGGAATTGTCCGTGGTTTCGGTGCACTCGCGTACTCGTGGTTTGAAGCTTCTTCATCCGGCTTCCTCGTTGTTTCGAGCATGCAAGGAGCCGCGAACGTCGCCATCGCCTCGGGCGCAATGACTTGGCGCCCGTCTCCAGGGCCGGCTCTCGATGGCACCAATCATGCGGTTCCTCCGCTCGGTACCACCACGGTCCGCGCGTCCCCAGCAGCACGCCGCGCGGCAACCACCCAGTCCATCCATGCCAGCTCGGCCGACACAAGGAGTTCCGTCATGACCACGCATCGCTTCGTCACTCAGCAATTCGTCGCAATGCTCCTGCTCGCCGCCGTGGCGACCATGAGCGCACGTCCGGTACACGCCATCGAACTGATCCCGTCCGCGGGCGTCACCAAGTCCACCGACGACAACGGCGGAGACGCCAAGGCGTTCGGCGGACTCGCGCTGCGCGCCTCGCTGCTGCCGTTCCTCAAGGCGGAGGGCGGCATCGCATACCGGCAGGACTCGTTCGCGGACGGCGACCTCAAGGTGCGCCAGTGGCCCGTGACCGCGTCCGTGTGGGCGACGCCGCTTCCGTTCTTCTACGCTGGCGGCGGCCTGGGCTGGTACCGGACGACGTATGACTTCGACAGCAGCCTGCCGATCAAGGACTCGACGAAGATGCAGATGGGCGTCCACCTCGGTGGCGGCGTCGAGATGCCGCTGGCGCCGAAACTCAATCTCGACGTGAATGGCCGTTACGTCTTCATGCAGGGAGACAACGACAACGTGCAGCTGCCCACGAGCTTCGACCCCGACTTCTGGAACGTCGCCGTCGGCTTGGGCATCAACTTCTAGCCTCCGATCCCCCTGAAGGAGATGTGCCCGTGAATCTTTAACGAAACATCACCCTGGCGTCGATCGCCATGATCGGCGCCGCGCTGATACTGCTGGGCAGCAGCTGAAGGAGCTTCACGGTCAACCGCACCGTGGCGATGCCGTGGAGTCGCACCGCGACGATGCACTAAAGTGCACGCGGCCCCGCTCATCCCCGAGCGGGGCCGCTTCGCATCACCGGCGCCAGCGATGGCGATCAGCCAGGAGGACGCGATGAACATGGGACGCGCCATGCAGGTGACTCACGTGTTGCTGCGCATCGTCACCGGGCTTCTGTTCATGTTCCACGGCGGGCAGAAACTGTTCGGCTGGTTCGGCGGCCCGGGCGGAGACGGCGGCACCGTCACCCTGATGTCCCAGATGGGGCTCGCGGGCGTCCTCGAGTTCTTTGGCGGCATCCTCGTGATGGCCGGCATGTTCACGCGGCCGGTGGCGTTCCTGCTCTCGGGCGAGATGGCGGTCGCCTACTTCCAGGCGCACCAGCCCCGCGGCACGTGGCCGATCCAGAATCATGGCGAGAGCGTCGTGCTGTTCTGCTTCGTCTTCCTGTTCCTCGCGGCGCACGGCGCGGGCGCCTTCAGCCTGGACGCGATGCGAGGCCGGAAGCGCCCCTGAGCCCTGCCGTCGAGCATCACCCGCCGGGCGATGCAATGCATCGGGGCCCTCGTCCTTGCTTGTGTTCCAGCGAAGTGCGAAGGCCCCGGGCTCGAGTTGCGACGCGGTCGAGTGAATCGGACCGCGGCTCGTTACGCGCGTCCGAGAGGCCTCGGCGAGCGCTTGAACATCCGGTAGGCCATGAGCAGCAGCACGGCTCCCAGGATCGAGGCCAGGAATCCGGCCGGCTGGTCCGGGCGATACCAGCCCAGGGACCGTCCGAGGAAATTGGCGACGACCGCACCGCCGATTCCGAGAAGCGTGGTGATGATGAATCCGCCAGGATCGCGGCCAGGCATGAGCATCTTGGCCAGAACCCCGACGACCAGTCCGATGATGATGGCCCAGAGGATCGTCATGATTTGCTCCTTTGACAGTGAACCCGCTTCGACCGCGATCTGCGATCGGCAACGAACCCTTAGGCATCATCCGTACCAGTGCCTCCAGCCGGCCACTCACGACGTCGCCTCACGCGGGGACGCTTGCGGCGTAGGGCCTTACGAGATGTCAGCACAACTGACACATCGAGCGGCTTTGTAATTCAGTTCCAACCGTGCGCGGGCTTGCCAGCGCATCCCGCGACCCGGCCATTGGGCCACGGCGGTGACGGGAGGTAGGCTCTGCCACCACGCCAGTCAGCGCGCCGGGGGCATCCCGTGATCGGTCAGACCATTGGTCATTTCCGTGTGCTCGAGCGTCTGGGCGAGGGTGGAATGGGCGTGGTGTACCTGGCTGAAGATCTGGTGCTCGGTCGGCAGGTCGCTCTCAAGTTCCTGATGCCAGAGATGCTCGGGGATGGCGAGGCCCGCCGGCGCCTGGACCACGAGGCACGAGCGGCGGCGGCGTTGCTGCATGCCAACATCTGCCCGGTCCACGAGATCGGTGAATCCGACGGCCATGCGTTCATCGCCATGGCGTACCTGGAAGGGCAGACGCTTCGTGAGCGCCTCACACGTGGCCGCCTGCCGATCGACGACGCACTGACCATCGCGCTCCAGGTCAGTGACGCGCTCTCCGCGGCGCACGCCAAAGGGATCATCCACCGCGACTTGAAGCCCGCCAACGTCATGCTGTTGATGGATGGACGAGCGGTGCTGATGGACTTCGGTCTGGCGCGGATGGCCGGGGAGAGCCGGCTCACGCGGTCAGGCGCCACGCTCGGCACGGTGGCCTACATGTCCCCGGAGGCGATGCGCGGGGAGGCCACCGACGCACGCACGGACGTGTGGGCGCTGGGCGTGCTGATCTACGAAATGGTCACCGGGCGGCTGCCCTTCGCCGCCGATCACGACGCGGCGATGGTGTATGCCGTCATGAACACGGAGCCGGTCCCCTGGGGATCCACCACGACGCCCTTGCCCGCGGGGTTGGCCGGCATCGTGTCTCGTGCGTTGGCCAAGAACAAGGGCGAACGTTACCCGAGCGCGGCGGAAGTGGCCGCGGACGTTGCGGCCATCGTTCGCGACGTCCACGCCCTGCCCGCCGGCGTCGGGCGGACCACGCGCCCGCGCACCCGGCGCGCGGTGAAGGCCATGGCCGTGGGGGCGGTCGCCATCGCGGCCATCCTCGGTACATGGATGCTGCGGCGGAACATTCCCGTTCCCGAGCCGGAGATCCGCACCCTCGCCGTACTGCCGCTGGTCAATCTGTCGGGCGACGCGAGCCAGGAGTACTTCGCCGACGGAATGACCGACGAGTTGATCACCGGACTCGCAAAGGTCGGTGCGCTGAAGGTGATCTCGCGCGGGTCGGTGATGCGATTCAAGGGATCCCGCCGGCCACCCCGGCAGATCGCGCGAGATCTCGGAGTCGAAGCGCTGGTCGAGGGGACGGTGTTGAAGGTGGGCGACCGAGTGAGGATCTCGGCGGAGTTGGTGCGTGCCGAAACCGAGCAGAGCCTGTGGGCCGAACACTTCGAGCGAGATCTCAAAGACGTACTGGCGCTGCAGGGCGAAGTCAGTCAGGCCATCGTCGATCGGGTGCGGGTGACCCTGACCCCGGGACAGCGGCAGCAGATGCATGTTGCGCGCACCGTGAATCCGGAGGCGTTTCAGGAGTATCTCAAGGGTCGCTACGAGTGGAACAAGTACACCGATGCGGGATTCCTGCGCGCCGAGGTCCACTTCCGGCGTGCCGTCGAAATCGATCCCGCGTCTGCGCCCGCGTGGGCGGGCCTCGCCGACGTCCACTACGGCCGTTCGAGCATTCATCTGCCTCCGCGGGATGCCATCCCCATGGCTCGGGCCGCGGCAAACCGGGCGCTGGAGATCGACTCCACTCTGGCTGCCGCCCATACGTCGCTCGGCACGGTGCGGATGGTCTACGACCTCGACTGGAACGGGGCCGAACGGGAATTCCGCCGGGCGATCGATCTCACGCCCAGCGACGCGATGTCGCACTGGTGGCTCGGGCGCATGATGATCTGCCGATCCCGCTTCGATGAAGGACTGGCGGAAATTCGCAAGGCCCGCGAACTGGACCCCTTGTCGCCCTGGATCCGCGCGACCCTGGGGTGGAGTCTCTATCAGTCCCGTCGCTACGCCGAGGCGGTTTCCGTACTGGAGCCCGCCGCCCGCGAGGATTCCAGTTACTACGTGTACGACGTGTTCCTGGGACTCGTCCGCGAACAGCAAGGCGATCACGGAGAGGCGGTGCGCTTGCTCGAGCGAGCCGTTCGCCTCGACGCGAATAACGACGACCTCGCGCAACTCGCCCACGCCTATGGCACGGCGGGGCGACGGGCCGACGCGCGACGTGTCATCGGTCGCTTACTGGAACGCTCCAGGCACGACTTCGTTCCGGCCGGCAACATCGGGATGGCGTACTGCGGGCTCGGGGACGACCCGCGGGCGCTCGATTGGCTGGAACGCGGCTACGATGATCGATCCGAGTTCCTCGTCATGCTCGCCGTCGAGCCGCAATTCGACCCGTGGCGCCACCACCCGCGCTTCAAGGCGCTGGAACGCAGGCTGGGGCTGTCCCGTTAGGACCGGGTCGCACATCGCGCCGCTTCACGGCGTGTTGATGCGGCGAAGTCGCCCGCCCGTCGTATGGCGTTCAGGGGTTTCCGGCGCCGGGCGTCGCTGGTCCCTGCCGCGGAGGGCCTCGTCACATCGGGTTGCCGACGGGCCCCGGGCCGTGATGGACTCCTTCGATTGAGCCCGCCCATCCCGACGCCCGCCCCATCCATCCCCGCCATCACGAGCCCTGAACCCGGCGCATCGGATGCGCTGCGCGCACGCTGGCGCCCCGTGCTGCTCGTGGGAGCCGCGGCGCTCGCGGCGGCCGTCATCGAGTCCACGTTCGGGATGATGCCCGGCACCGGCGGCGTGGCCGGCATCCCGTGGACCACGGCGTTTCGGGTCACGGCCCCGGGTTGGCTCGTCGCGTCCCTGATGGTGCCGGGGGTGCTCGCGCTCGCACGGCGGTTCCCGTTTCGCCCGGGTCGCATGCCCGCGGCACTCGCCGCCCACGCGATCGGCGTCGGCGTCTTCACGGCGCTTCACATCGTGCTGTCGATCACGCTCCTGGCGCTCATCGACGGGCGGCCCCAGCGCCTGCACCACCTGATGCCGATGTCCCTCAACCTGCTCCGTCTCTACTCGGGCGCCGAGCTGCTCACCTACGCCACGATCGTCGGCGTCTGGAACGCGTTCTCGTACCATCGCGAGTCGCTCGCCCGCGCCCGCGACGCCGCGGAATTGAGGGAGAAGCTCGTCGAAGCCCGGCTCGACGCGCTGCGGCTCCAGCTCCAGCCGCACTTCCTGTTCAACACGCTGCACGCCGTGAGCGAGATGGCGCGCGCGGGAGAGACCGAGACGCTCGTCGCGACGGTGGCCCACCTCGGGGATCTGCTGCGCGCGGTGCTCGACGAGCGTCTCGGCCAGGACGTGACGCTCGACGAAGAGCTGGCGCTGCTCGGCAAGTACCTCGACATCCAGCGCGTGCGCTTCCGCGACCGGCTGACGATCCAGTGGCGCATCGACGACGAGTGCCGGGCGGCGCGGGTGCCGTCGCTGATCCTGCAGCCATTGGTCGAGAACGCCATGATCCATGGCCTCGACGCGCGGCCGGGCCCCGGCGAGATCACGATCGCCGCGCGGCGCGACGGGACGCGGCTCACGCTGATGCTCGAGGACACGGGTCCCGGCCTGGCGCCCGAAGCCTCGCGGCGCCGGACGGGCATCGGCCTCGCGAACACGCGCTCGCGGCTCGAGCACCGCTACGGCGCCGGCATGCGCTTCTACGCCGAGAACGCGAAGCACGGCGGCGCGCGATTCGTCGTCGAGATCCCGTTCGAGACCGAGGCGCGCGCGTGATCGCGCATCGCGTGTTGATCGTCGAGGATGAGCCGCTCGCGCGGCGCGGGCTGCGCCGATCGCTGGCCACGATGCCGGGCTTCGAGCTGGCGGGCGAGGCGTGCGACGGGCCCGAGGCCGTCGGAGCGATCCTCGGCCTGCATCCCGATCTCGTGCTGCTCGACGTCCAGATCCCCGGCTTCGACGGCTTCGAGGTGCTCGCGCGCGTGCGCGACACGCACGTGCCCGGCGTGGTGTTCGTGTCGGCGTACGATCATTACGCGCTGCGGGCATTCGACGCGCACGCGGTGGATTACCTGCTCAAGCCGTACACCGAGGAGCGTTTCCGCGAAGCGCTGGATCGCGCGCGGGCGCGGCTGGAGCACCCCGATCCGGCACACCTCGAGAAGCTGCTGGGCATGGTCGCCGCACTCGCCCCGCTCCGGGGCGAGCGTTTCGTCGACCGCTTCACCGTGCGCGAACGCCAGGGATGGCGGCTCGTACGCGTCGAGGACATCCACTGGTTCGAGTCGGCCGGGAACTACGTCGAGCTGCACACCCCGGCCGCCATGCACCTGATCCGCATGACGATGGCCGCACTCGAGCGAACGCTCGACCCACGGCGATTCGTGCGCATCCACCGGACGACGGTCGTCAATCTCGACGAGGTGCTCGAGGTGCTGCCCGAAACGGGCGAGGGGTACCGGGTCGTGCTCCGATCGGGCCAGGCGCTGCGCATGAGCCGGCGCTTCCAGAGCCGCCTGATCCCCTAGCCGCGTTCGTCCCTGCCGGCGACGTTCCGTCCCGCCTCGCGGGGGCGCCGTCACTCCGGGGGTGATCGCCGCGCATCGTGGCCGGATGCTCGTGCCACGACGCCGCCACGGGGGTGCTGCGTCGGCGTTCCCGACCGGCCAGAGGACTCGATCCATGCTCCGTCGCCACATCGTGCGCGCCATGATTCATGCCGCGCCACTCGCGCTGCTGCTCGCCGCCCGGCCGGCGGCACCCCAGTCGTTCTCGAAGGTCACGAGCGGGAACGCGATCGCCACCGATCCGGTGCCCGCCTCGGCCGCCTACGCCGGCGTCGCCTGGGGCGATTACGACGACGACGGCGACCAGGATCTGTACATCGTTCAACAGGGGTTGTATCGCAACAACGGCGCAGGATCGTTCTCAAAGCTCGCGGCCATTCCGGCCGACCACTCGCTGGCGCTCGGCTGCTCGTGGGGCGACGTGGACAACGACGGCGACCTCGACCTGTTCGTCGCCGGCGGGCCGCCCGGCGGCTCGGTGTTCTATCGCAACGACGGCGGCAACGTGTTCACGCGCGTCGTCACGGGCGACATCGGCGATGCGGTCGCGAACCAGGGCTGGAGTGCCGCGTGGGGCGACTACGACCTCGACGGATTGCTCGACCTGGCCGTGGCGGCCGCGAACGGATTCGCGAACATCACCACGCCGAACCACCTGCTGCACAACCTCGGCGCCGCCACCTTCGAGCGGCTCGACACGACCGCGGTGAGCATGACGACGGGAACGTACACCGTGCCGTGCTGGAACGATGTCGACGACGACGGGGATCCGGACCTGTTCATCGCCTCCGGGCCGGTGGACGGCACGACGGCGCCCGACTTCCTGTATGCGAACAACCGCACGGCGCCCGGCCAGACCGAGTTCTCGCGCATCACCACCGGGGCGCTGGCGACGGATCCGCATGACGGGCAGCTCTACAACTGGGTCGACATCGATTCCGACGGCGATCTCGACGTGTACGTCACGAACTACGGCGGGCCGTCGAGCGGGTTGCCGAACGACCTGTATCGCAACGACGGCGGCACGTTCGTGCGGCTGACCTCGGCGCAGGCGGGGCCGATCGTCTCGGATGCCGGCCACTCGATGGCGTCCGTATGGGCCGACTTCGACAACGACGGCGACATGGACTGTGTCGTCGCGAACGACGGCCCGGAGCTGACGCAGCACTACTCCAACGACGGCACCGGCTTCTTCACCTCGCTGACGGGCAGCGCGCTGCGCACCGTGGGTCCACACTACGGCGCGGGCGCCGCCGATTACGACGCCGACGGCGACATGGACCTCTACATCCATGGCACGACCGGCACGCGCGGGCTGTTCCGCAACAACAGCAACCCGGCCTCGCCGAACGGCTGGCTCGACGTGCACTGCGTGGGGTCGGTGTCGAACCGCGCCGCGATCGGGTCGCGCGTCTGGGTGCGCGCGACGATCGGCGGCGTGTCGCGGATCCTCGTCCAGCAGATCTCGGCGCAGAACAGCTTCGACGGGCACGGCTCGTTCGATCCGCACTTCGGACTCGGCAGCGCCGCCGTCGTGGAGGACGTGACGGTCCGCTTCCCGAGCGGGATCCAGCGGACGGTGTCCGATGTCGCGATCCGGCAGCGCATCACGGTGACCGAGGACGTGCCGACCTCAGTGCTGCCCGAGCCGCCCGGCGATTCGCCGCGCATCGAATGGCTCGGCGCGAACCCCGTCGGCGCGCGGTTACGCCTCGCGCTCACCCTGCCGGCCGCGGGCGACGCGCGCCTGGGCCTGCTCGACGTGAGCGGCCGGTCCGTGCTGAGCCGCGAGCTACGCGGCGTGGGGGCCGGCCGTCATCTCGTGGACCTCGGCTCGAGCGCAGCGCTCGATCCGGGCGTCTACTGGCTGCGCGTCGATGCCGGCGGCACGCGCCGCAGTGTCCGCATCGTCGTGGTGCGATGAGCATGCTGTAGACGGCTCCGTGCAGTAGGGTGATGGCTTGCCACCTCGTTTGCGCGTGTCGAGACCATCACCCGACCCATGACGTCGCTCCGCACCGAAGACCATTTCGCCCGCCTCGCCCGGTTGCTCGAGATGGAGGGCCGCGCCGCGGCTCAGCAGGCGGCCGAGCGCTCCCGCCGGCTCGCCCCCGCCGAGGCCGAGCGCTCCGGCACCTGCCTCGTCGACCTGGTCGTGCGCGACGAGGAGCCCGGCCTCGGCGGCCGCCACCTGTTGCGCCTCGGACGGCGCAAGCGATCGCCTCTCCCGTGGACGCGGCTCGCTGTTGGCAGTCCCGTGGTGCTGAGTCCGCTGCAGCGGAGCGATGTCGAATATCGAGGCGTGATCTGCGAGCACGCGGCCGATTCCGTCCAAGTCGCCCTCAGCCACATGCCCGACGATCTCGACGAACACGAGAGCTGGCGAATCGACCTGTCGAGCGACGACGTGGCGACGGAACGCAGCCGCCGGGCGATTCGCGAGGCCGCCCACGCGAAGGACGGCCGGCTGGCGGAATTGCGCGACGTCCTGCTCGCAAGGCGCCCCGCTGCGTTTCAGCCCGAGAACACCGAATCCGTCCAGGCAGCCGGCCTCAACGAGTCGCAGGAGGCGGCGGTGCGTTTCACCCTCTCCGCGTCCGACGTGGCGTTGATTCACGGGCCGCCCGGCACCGGCAAGACCACGACCGTCGTGGAGCTGATTCGCCGAGAGGTCCGCCGCGGCCGTCGCGTCCTGGTCTGCGCGCCGAGCAATGCGGCCGTCGACCTGCTGCTCGAGAAGCTGCTGGACCGCGGTGTGGACGCGGTGCGGCTCGGACATCCGGCGCGCGTGACCCCGGCGCTGCGAGCCCACACGCTGGACCTGCTGGTCGAGGACCACCCCGACTTCCGTCTCGCGCGCAAGATGCTGAAAGAGGCGTTGAAGTTGTTTCGGGAGGCGGAACGCCGCACTCGTGCAAAGCCGCCGCCCGGGGCGCGGCAGGAGGCGCGGCGGGAAGCGAAGAGCCTGCTCGCCGACGCGCGGAAGCTGGAGGACCAGGCCGCGGCGAACATTCTCGATACCGCACGCGTGCTGTGCGCGACGACGACGGGCCTCGACGGCGCGATGCTGGGCGCGCGCCGCTTCGACCTCGCGGTGATCGACGAGGCCTGCCAGAGTACCGAGCCCGGCAGCTGGATCCCGCTGCTGCGCGTCGACCGCGTCGTGCTGGCCGGCGACCACTGCCAGTTGCCGCCCACGGTGGTCAGCCGCGAAGCCGCCGCGGAGGGATTCCATCGCAGCCTGTTCGAGCGGCTCATCGCGGACCTCGGTCCGCACATCGCCCGGCGGCTGACTGTGCAGTATCGAATGCACGAGGCGATCGCCGGCTTCTCGTCCAAGGAGTTCTACGACGCGGAGCTGGTCGCCGACGAGGCCGTGCGCGCGCACGTGTTGTCCGAACTGCCCGGCGTGGTCGCGACGCCGCTCACGCTGACGCCGGTCGACTTCATCGACACGGCCGGGGCGAGCTACGACGAGGAGGCCGAACCCGACGGCGAGAGCCGCCAGAATCCGCGGGAGGCCGCGCTCGTATGCCTCCAGGTGCGACAGCTGATGGACGCCGGGCTGCCGCCGAACGACATCGCGGTCATTGCTCCCTACGCCGCGCAGGTGCGGCGGCTGCGCGAGCTGTTGCCGTACGCCACGCTCGAGATCGACAGCGTCGACGGCTTCCAGGGGCGCGAGAAGGAGGCGGTCGTGATCTCGCTCGTGCGCTCGAACCCGCAGGGCGAGATCGGTTTCCTCGCTGACGTGCGCCGCATGAACGTCGCCCTCACGCGCGCCCGGCGCAAACTCATCGTGATCGGCGACAGCGCCACGCTCGCGAGCCATCCGTTCTATCGCCGCATGATCGAGTACGTCGAGAGTCTTGGCGCCTATCGAACGGTGTGGGAGGAGGGATCATGGGAGGAGGGATGAAGGGAGGAGGGATGAAGGGAGGAGGGATAATGGATGTGATGGGGCGCCCGTGAGCGACCGCGTCGTCTATCGCTCGGGAGTCGGACGGATCTGCCCCGACTGCGCACAGCCCGTGGCCGGCTGCCGCTGCGCCAAGCATGGTCGCGGCGACGCTCCGATCCCGGAACGCATCACCGTGAAGCTCCGACTCGAGAAGAAGGGCCGCGCGGGCAAGAGCGTGACCGTGGTCGACGGCCTGCCCGACAACGCCGCCTTCCTCGACGAGCTCGCCGCCGCGCTCAAGAGGTCCTGCGGCGTTGGCGGCACCACCCAGCCGGGCGCCGTGGAGCTCGCGGGCGACGTCCGCGACCGCGTGCGGCCGCTGCTGGCTGCACGCGGCTTCGTTGTGAAAGGCTGAGCCCATGCCGAGCGAGCCCGCCAGCGATTTGGAAACGCGGATCAAGCTGGCGGTCTACCATCACTTCGCCGAGACGGGCCGGCCGCCGCTGCCCGCCGAGATCGCGACCCGCACCGACACGAACGCCGATCGGGTGATCGAGGCGTATCGAAGCCTGTTCGCACAGCGCCTGCTCGTGCTCGACACGGATCACACGACGATCCGGATGGCGCCGCCGTTTTCGAGCGTGCCAACCCAGCACCGCGTCGAGTCGAACGGCGTCACGTATTTCGCGCCCTGCGCGTGGGACTCCCTCGGCATCCCGGCGGCGCTGCACCGGCCCGCAGTCGTTCACTCGAGGTGCGAGCAGTCGCACGAGCCGTTCGACCTCGACGTCGGAGTCGATGGCCCGCCGCCGTCGGACTGGCTGTTCCATAGCCTCGTCCCCGCCGCGCGATGGTGGCCCGACATCGTCTACACCTGAGCGAACATGGTCTTCTTCCGGTCGGAAGAACGGGTGCGGGAGTGGTGCGAGGGTCGCGGCGCCGCGATGAACCCGCGCGCGCGCATCGAACAGCTGTGGACGCTCGCGACCCGCTGGTACGGCAACCGTCTCGATCCCAACTCCCGTCGCCCCGCCGCCGGCGAGATTCCCGGGATCTTCGCGGACGCCGGCTTCACCGACGACTTCTGGAATCCCAAGTCCGAGCGATACGCCAAGTGAGGGGAATGGGTTGAAGTCAGGACCTCGAACGCGCGCGGCCGAGGCTGCGGACTGCGATGCCGCCCGCGGCCACGGCGGCGAGCAGCAACAGCAGCACCAGTGTGCCCGCCGCCGGCGCGCGACGCTGGATGAGTGAGCCGAGCCCGGCGTAGAACAGGGACACGCACGCGTTGGCGGCGATCGACAGCGCCGCGAAGCGCGCGGGGTTCATGCGGCTGAAGCCCGCGAACACCGCGCTCGCTTCCGCGAGCACGGGAACGGGGCGGAGGATCACGACGATCCATTCGCCCTGGCGCGCGAACCACCGCTCGAGACGCGCCATTTCGTCGTCGCCGACCCAGCGGCGCACGGAGGGGGCGTTGCGCCCGATGACGTAGCCGAGGGCGGAGCCCAGCGTCATGCCGAACGCCGACAGCGCGGCACCCGCCCACAGGCCCCACCACAGCCCGCACGCCGTGCTCACGAGGCTCGACGGCACGGGCAGCAGGACGTCGCCCGCGAGCAGCCCGATGCACAGCAGCGCCGGCAGCGGCCCGGCGGGGGCGCGGTCCATGAGCATCGCGCGTGACCAGGAATCGATGCGATCGCCGAAGACGATGAACGGGACGATGACCAACGCGAGGACGATCGCGCCGAGCAGCATGCTGCGCACCGGCATGCCTCGGTGGCTCATGGGTTCCTCGCGATGACGGCGTGGGCGGAGCGAAACGAACGGGCGGGCCCGCGATTATACGCTTTGCGGATCCGCCCCCATGCGTACCAGCCTGCGTCGTGACGGATCAGGCCACGTGCGCCTGTTCGCGCCAGGCAACGCCGGCCGCCCAGGCCTCGAACGACGTCGGCGCGATGCCGCTCTCGCCGGCGTTCTTCGGGATGTCGGCCTCGTAGCCGGCGCGGTCGAACCACTCGAGCATCGTGGCGAAGTCGTCGCTGCCCGCGCGGACCTGCTCGATCGGCACCCGGACGAACTCCACGGGACGCCCCGTGACCCGGCTCAGCACCTTCGCCGTCTCCGGCATCGTGAGCTGGTCGCCGGCGATGTCGATCGCCCGCCCGTTCAGCTCCCGGTGACGCTCGAAGGCCCACGCGCCGTACTTGCCGATGTCCGAGACGGCGATCATCTGAAGCACGGTCGACGGCTCGATGCCGACGGCGAGCTGTCCTTGCTGGATCCCCTGCAGGAACCACGGGCCCGCGAGGTTCTCCATGAAGAACACCGGCCGGAGAATGACGTACGAGTGGAACTGGAGCCCCCGGATCGTCTCCTCGATGCGCCACTTGTTGTCGAAGTGGGGGATGCCCGTCTGGCGGTGGGCCGAGCCCACCGACGAGTACACGAAGTGCCGAACGCCGGCCTCGCGCGCGAGCCGGGCGAAACGCTGGCCCTGCGCCTCCTCGCGCTCGGTACCCGCTTCCCACGTGTTCTGCACGGCGAACGCACCCCACGCGCCCTCGAGCGCGCGCTTTACCGACGCGTCGTCGTCGAAGTCACCCTGGACGACTTCGGCGCCGAGTCGAGCCAGCACGCGCGCCTCTTCGGACTCCGGGCGGCGCGTCATCGCCCGCACGCGTACGCCCTTTGCCAGCAGCTCCCGCGCGACCGCTCCGCCCTGCCGGCCGGTCGCCCCGGTGACGAGTACGAGATCTTGACGAGATTCCATGGTCTTCTCCTTCAGATTCGGCCTGGGTTTCGTTGAGGGGATTCGGATAAGCCTGCGAACCGGCCCGGATGACCTCGAGCAGGTCCGCCAGTTGTTCCAGCTGTGCGGCGGAGACCGACCGCATCTCGGCGCGCAGCCTCGCGCGCCCCGCGTCCGTCGCCGCCGCGACCACGGCGAGTCCCTCCGCCGTGATGCACGTGTTGACGACGCGACGGTCCTTCGTGTCGCGCGACTTCCGGGCGAACCCGCGCGCCTCGAGACGGTCGAGCAGGCGGGTGAGGTCCGGATCGAGGTTCACCATGCGCTCCGCTATCCTTCCGCAGGGCAGTCCGCTCGCTCCGGCGCCCCTCAGGATGCGCAGCACGTTGAACTGCGCGGGCGTGAGGTCGTACGCGCGGAGCGCTTCGACGATCCATCGCGTCGTCACCTGCGATGTGCGCAGGATCTGGACGTAGGCCTCCTCTTCGAGCGAGTCGAAGGGGCGCGCCTGGTGGATTTCTTCGCGGAGCCGTCGTGTCATAAAGAGATATTATACGTTGCGAGGAATATCGTCAAGAGGAATTTTGTTTGGAGGCTAATTGCCCGGTTTCCCAAAGACTTGCCGTACGGCCGGGGAAACAACCAGGGGCGGGGCGCGAATTCTGATATCCTGATAGCCAACCGTTGCCTTCCCTTGGAGGCGATTCAGGCACCTCGCCTGCGGCCCCTGGATTCATCGCCGGATGTGCGGACGCTCCCCTCCGTATCCGCGGCGCAAGGAAGAGTCATGCCCCCGATTCGCCACTTCGCCGTGGCCCTGGCCACGACAGCACTGGGTCTTGCCCTCGCGGGCCCCGCACCCGCCGTGACCCCCAATGGGCGCCTCCAGATCATCCACCTGGACGTGGGGCAGGGGGACGGGGCGGTGCTCATCTCGCCCCTGGGCCAGGTCGTCATGATCGACGACGGCGTGGGTGGCAACCCGGTGCCCGCCAGCGGGGTCCAGGTTCCCGTCCAGCTCCAGGCCCTCGGTGTGACGCACGTGGACTACCACTTCGCGAGCCACTACCACTCCGATCACATCGGGCTCTTCACCACGATCTTCAATACGCAGACTGGCGTCGCCACGCTCGGCTACGCCTGGGATCGCGGCGGGTCGTACACGACGTCCTACTACACCAACTACGCCAACTTGTGCAGCACGCTCGGTAACAAGCGCCGCACGCTCGTCAAGAACCAGGTCATCACGCTCGACTCGCTCTCGGCACACCCGGTGTTCATCAAGGTCGTGGACTTGAACGGCGCGGGCATTTCGACCACGGACGAGAACTCGTGCAGCCTCCAGCTCAAGGTGAGCTACGGCGAGTTCGACATGTCCTTCGGTGGCGACACACCCGGGGCGAACTCGGGCAGCTACGTCAACGTCGAGACGCCCGAGGCGCCCGCGATGGGCCCCATCGAGGCCTACAAGGTGCACCACCACGGCTCGGCGACCTCGAGCGAGACCACGTGGCTCAATGCCACGCATCCCAAGGTCGCCGTGGTGTCGTGCGGGAACGGCAACTCCTATCGCCATCCCACCGCGTCGGCGGTCAACCGTATCCACAACGTCGGCACGAAGATGTACTGGACCGAGCGCGGATCGCTCGCGTCCGGCGCCGCCGTGCCGCAGCCGGGAGTGGACTTCGTGTCGAACGGCGAGGTCATCATCTCGGCGACGTGGGCGCCGGGCGGCATCGATACGATCCGCGGCAACGGGTTCACCGACACGTTCACGAATTCGGGCACGGCGTTGCCGGACCTGACGCCTCCGGTCGTGACACTGACTTCACCGAACGGCGAGGAGGACTGGAAGTCGGGTTCGGCGCAGGTCATCACGTGGAACGCGACCGACGACGTCGGCGTGACGTCCGTCGACCTGGCCTACTCGCTGGACGGCGGTTCCACCTTCCCGTACACGATCGCGCTCGGCGTCCCGAACACCGGCTCGTTCCAGTGGCTGGTCGCCCACGCGCCGACGCCGGCCGCGCGCGTGAGCGTGACCGCGCACGACGGGGCGAACCACGCGGCGGACGACGCGAGCGACGAGAATTTCGGCATCTCGACGTGGACGATCGCGGCCGCGGCCGCCGCGGGCGGCAGCATCAGCCCCAGCGGGAGCGTGGCGATCGGCGAGGACGAAGCCATGGAGTTCACCTTCACGGCCGACGCGGGGTACGAGGTCGCGGACGCGCAGGTCGACGGCGTCTCGATCGGGGTCGTGGCGAGCTACACGTTCGCGTACGTCACCGGGGATCACAGCCTCGACGTCGTGTTCCAGCCCGCCGCCGCCGGCGTGGGGGACCGTCCCGAGATCCTGGCGCTCGGCCGCCCGTCTCCCCATCCGTCGCACGGGGAGGCGCTGCTGAGCTTCTCGCTTCCCGCGCCGGGCTTCGCGCGCCTCGAGATGCTGGACCTCGCCGGGCGCCGCGTCTGGGAAACGAGTGCGTTCTTCTCCGCCGGCCGGCACGCGTTGCGCTGGAGCGGCCACGACGCGGGCGCGGGGCAGATGCCGGCGGGCCTCTACTTCCTGCGCCTCGTCACGCCGTGGGGTGACCGCACCGAACACTTCGTGCTGATCCGGTAGGTCCCGGGTCTGCGCGGCTCGACGCAGCACATCGGCATCGTCGCCTGCTCCGCCGAGGGCGCGGCGCTCTGTTATCGCACGATCTGCGTCGAGGGCGCCGAGTTGCTCGGCAAGCACGGCCATCCCGAAGTCACGATGCATGGCCTGTCGTTCGCCGACTATTCCGAGTGCCTCGATCGCGACGACTGGGACGGCGTGGGCGAGCTGATGCTCGCGTCGGCGCACACGCTCGCGAAGGCCGGAGCGCAGTTCCTCATCGGCCCCGACAACACGTTCCACCAGGCGCTGCCGCGCATCGCATCGCGCCTGCCGCTCCCCTGGCTGCACATCGGGGACGTCGTCGCGGCAGAGGCCGCCGCGCGCGGGTTCCGGCGCCTCGGGCTGACCGGCACGCGCTGGCTCGTCGAGAGCGAGGTCTACCCCGAGCGGCTCGCGGCGCTCGGTCTGGAATACGTCCGCCCGTCCGCCGCGGAGCGCGCCGAGGTGAGCCGCATCATCATGGACGAGCTGGTCCGCGGCGTGTTCGAGCCGGAAGCCACCACGTATCTGCACCGTGTCATCGCGCGGCTCGCGGATGCGGGATGCGACGCGGTCGTCCTCGGCTGCACCGAGCTGCCGCTCATCATGGACGATGCTCGCTCGCCGCTCCCGACGCTCGACTCGACGCGGCTCCTCGCGCACGCGGCCCTGCGCCGGGCGGTGTTAGGAGCCTGAACCGCGGGCGAGCGCTCATCGAGGGCGCCCCGTGGCGTCATCGATGTGCGTTCGGCTCACTCGATCTTGACGATCTTTCGATTCGCGCGCAGGCCGTCGGACTCGAGTCGCAGGTAGTAGATGCCGCTCGCGACCACGAGCCCGCGTTCGTCACGGCCGTTCCACGCGACTTCGTGCCGGCCCGCGGCGAGCGCCCGGTCCACGAGTCGCGTCACGCGGTGGCCCATCACGTCGAAGACGTCGACGCGCACGCGCCGCGCACGGGTGAGCGCGAAGCCGATGTTCGTGGATCCCGCGAACGGGTTCGGGCGCACCCACTCGAACGCGTCCGTGATGACCGGCTGAGTCGTGTCGATGGGAGCACCCTCGGTCACGACCACGGTCCGGTCGACCCGGTAGCCCGGCATCACCATCTGCACGTCGCCGCTCGGCCAGCGCACGATCAGCGAATCGACCGCGGTCGCGGTGCCGAGCCCGAACTCCGCCATGAGTGAGTTCTGCGAGCCGAAGGCCGAGCCGCCGGAGATCTCGTCGATGCGGCTCATGCCTCCCGCGACGACGCGCACGCGGGCGCCGATCGCGGATCGGTTCGATCGCGTGCCGAGGAGTCTCACGTTCAGCCAGTGGTTGCCGGACGACTGATCGTTGCGGATCAGCCCGTTCGCGGGCTCGTCGAACGACAGGTAGAGATCCAGGTCGCCGTCACTGTCGTAGTCCGCCCACGCCACGCCCTCTCCGTGTCCGTCCATCGGCGCCGGCGTCACGTCCACGAAGCCGCCACCGCCGTCGTTCCGGAACAGTCTGCTCCCGCCGTCGTTCGCCACGACGAGATCGAGATGCCCGTCGTTGTCGTCGTCGCCCCACGCGGCTCCGGTGCTCGGGCCGATGACGCCCAACGTCACGCTCGTCACGTCCGCGAAGCGCGCGCCGCCGTCGTTGCGATACAGCCGGCTACGCCCGGAGGAGTTCGTCACGTAGAGGTCGAGGTCGCCATCGTTGTCGTAGTCGCCCCACGCGGCGCCGTTGCCGGCCTCGGCCTGGTCGAGCGGCGGGCTCGTCACGTCCGCGAACGCGCCGTTCCCGTCGTTGCGCAACAACAGATCCGAGCCCGAGCGGGCGAGGAACAGGTCGGCGTCGCCGTCGTCGTCGTAGTCACCCCAGACGCCGCAGACCGCGGTGGCGGTTGAGGCGAACGCCGGCGGGGTCGCGTCGACGAACCCGCCGCTCCCGGCGTTGCGGAACAGCTTGGCTGTCGCGGCCGCGGAGTTCGACAAGAACACGTCGAGGTTCCCGTCATTGTCGTAGTCCACCCACGCGACTCCGCTGCCCTCGCCCACGATGCCGAGCGGCGCAACCGTCGCGTCCACGAACACGCCGGCGCCGTCGTTGCGGAACAGTTGGTTCGGCGCGCCCCGGTGACCGACGTAGAGATCCAGGTCGCCGTCGTTGTCGTAGTCACCCCACGCGCCGGCCACGCCGGTCAGGGCGCCCGCGAATGCGGGTGGCGACACGTTCGTGAAGGCGCCGCTCCCGTTGTTCCGGTACAGCCTGCTCGAAATGCCGTCGTTGGCGACGAAGAGGTCCGGGTCGCCGTCGCCGTCGTAGTCACCCCATGCCACGCCGCGGCCCGGTCCCGTGTCGACCGGGCCCGCCGCCGCGAGCCCCATCGCGGCCGTGCCGCCCAGGACCAGCGTGCGCGAGGTACTGCCGTTGTCGTCGGTGACGGTGAGCGTCGCCGAGTAGACGCCCGCCGCGCCGACCGGGAAGCGGACGGTGGGGTTTCTCGAGAACGCGTCGCTCACGGACACCGGCGAGGGGGAGAACGACCACCGATACGTCGCCGCCCCGTTGACGACCGAGTAGCTCTCGAAGTGCAGCGGGGCGCCGGTCGTGATCGCGCTCGGGTCATCCACCATCGGTTGCGCCAGCGTGGTGGTGGAGTTCTCGTACGGGTCGACCTGCCAGATGCCGTTGTTCGTCGCGAGCCTGAGCTTGCGGACCTTGTATTGCAGCGCCATGTGGGCGATGCCGTGGCCCAGGTTCGCCGGCAGGCCGGCGTTGTAGGAGGCCCAGTCCGCCATGCCGGCATTGCGATACCAGGCCGCGCCGAAGTCGCCGTAGAGGTAGATCCCGCCGTTCGTCCCGAGTTGATGGACCATCGCCGTCGGCGTGAACCCATCGAGCGCGGACGTGGTGAGGTTCGTCCACGTGGCGCCGCCATCGGACGACTCGAAGATCTTGTTGCCGTTCGGGCCGAGCCGGAGGCACCACCACAGCCGGTTGGGATCGGTCCCGCTCACCGCCAGGTCGGAGATGCGCAGCTGGTGGAGTTCCGGGCCGGCCGGCGGCGGGCACTGGGTCCAGGTCGCGCCGGCGTCGGCGCTCCTCCAAAGCTCGCCCGTGGAACCGCGCTGCACCGTGATGTAGATCACGTTGGGATCGACGCGCGAGACCTCGATGTGGAGCACGCGCGCCGCGGGGTCGTCGTGCGTGAACAGGCCCGTGAACGACAACCCGTTGTCCCGCGTTCGCCACAACCGGTTCGCGCTGCCGATGTAGTACGTATGGAAGTAGCGCGGATCCCACTCCTGCTCGCCGGTCTCCATGGGGAAGTACAGCTCGTTCGGCCACTTCGTGACGTAGAACGGCGTGAAGGCCTGGTTGAACGCCGCCGGCAGCATGCCCCCTCCGATGTCGGAGCAATAGACCATCCGGCTGTTCGCGGGGTTCACGTAGCCGGTGGCCGATTCGCCTCCGCCCAGCCAGAGGAAGCTTCCGGCCGGATACGCTTCGTGCCACGCGGCGTTCCCGTTGTGGTATCGCCCGCCGACGACCACGTCCTCGTTCCAGCCCATCCCGAATCCCCAGTAGCCGGAGCCCTGGAGGCCCACCGTTCGCGCCGACGCGTTCGCGTCCGACGTCCAGAAGTCCGTCGACAGGGTGATGCCGCCGTCGGTGGCGATCCATGAGTCGCTCCCCACGCTCAGCATCTCCTGGATGTCGGGGTGGATCGTGAAGAATCCGCAGTAACCGCCGAGCAGGCCGTAGGTCGAGCCGCCGTCCGTGGACTTGAACGCCGTCGTCGTCCCCACGATGAGTTGGTCCGCGTTGGTACCCGAGGCCGCGATGGACAGGTCGAAGAACCCCTGGCCGTTCGTCATGCTGAACGCGGGCGTTGTGCACGGGCCGATGAGACCGGTCTGGACACTCGAGGCCGCGGTGGACCACGTTTCGCCCGCGTCGTTACTGCGCAGGATGCGCGGGCCGCCGTACGTGAGCAGCACCACGTACACGCGGTTCGGATCGGCCGGCGTCACGGTCATGCGCCCACCCGCGTCGCCGCTCGCCGGGATCCATCCCGTCGAGCGGACGCTGAAAGAGGTGCCCCCGTCCGTCGACTTGTAGAACTCGCACAGGTTGCCCGCGGCGTTCTGGACGAGCGCGTAGACGATGCTCGAATTGCCGGGCTTGAACGCGAGGTCGTACGTCATCCGCGGAATCAGCGTGGACCACGCCGGCGACGGCGTCGCGGTGCGACGCATCAGCCCGGTGGCGGCGGCGGCGAAGACCAGGTTCGGATCGGTCGGGTTGATCTTCAGGTCCTCCGGGTTCCACTCGCCCGCGGACTCCAGCGCCCACGTCGCGCCGCCGTCGGCCGTGCGGTAGATGCCGTCGCGATCGCCCACGTACACGATGTCGGGATCGGTCGGGTGCACGGCGAGCGAGACCACGTCCGATGCGATCTGGCTCGCGCCCACGCGTGTCCACGTGAGGCCGTTGTCGATGCTCCTCGACACCACGCCGCCTTCCGAACCGCAGTAGACGATGTTCGGATTGCTCGGCGCGACCGCGATGGCACCGATGGAGCCGGAACTCTGGTCGTCGAAGATCGGCTTGAACGTCGTGCCGCCATTGGTCGTCTTGATGATGCTGCCGTTGGCTCCAGCGACGTAGTACGTCAGCGGATCACCCGGCACGCCGGTCACGACTGAGATGCGACCGGCGTTGTTGGCTGGCCCAACCGAGCGCCATTCCACGCGCTTGAGGAGCGCGGCAGGACTCGGCCCGGCGGGCGCTGCCCCGGATTGCCTGGACGGTGGTTGTTGTGC
>JANLWK010000178.1:0-8527 GCA_031364505.1 Candidatus Eiseniibacteriota bacterium
GAAGCCGTCGAGCGGATCCCGGGCCGCCGAGGCGGCGCCGGTCGGACGGATCGAGGCGGCGGGCATGATGGGCGCAGTGTAGCGACCGACGCCCCGCATCACCATGCGGTGTGGCCCCAGATCGCCATGCGGCGCGCCCGGGCTTCGCCTACAATCCCGCCGCACCTCGCGCCGGTAACTCGGGCTTGCCCCGATTCGAACGGACTCACGCCTTCCCCGGAGGTCGCGATGGTCCCCATTCTCTCGCTGTGGCTGCCGATCGTACTCGCCGCGGTATTCGTGTTCTTCGCGAGCTTCCTGTTCCACATGCTGCTGCCGCTGCATCGCAACGACTACAAGCAGCTGCCCACGGAAGACGCCGTCATGGACGCGCTTCGCCCGTTCGACATCCCACCGGGTGACTACCTCGTGCCCTGCGCCCGCAGCCCGGAAGTCATGCGCACGTCCGAGTTCCAGGCGAAGCGGAAGCGCGGCCCCGTCATCCTGATGACCGTGATGCAGCCGGGTCCGGTGACCATGGGAAAGAACCTGCTGCAGTGGTTCCTCTACTGCGTGTTCATCGGCGTGCTCGTCGCCTACGTCACCGGCCGCGCCGTGCCGGCGGGAACCTCCTACCTGCAGGTGTTCCGCTTCGCCGGCGTCACGGCGTTCATCGCCTACTCGATCGCGATGTGGCAGGACTCGATCTGGTACCAGCGCTCGTGGGGGACGACGATGCGCAACACGCTCGACGGACTGATCTACGGCCTGCTCACCGCGGGCACCTTCGGGTGGCTGTGGCCACGGTGAAGCGGGGAGGCGCCGGCGACGCGCAGGTGCGGCTGTTCCTGCGCCACTCGCTGGCGACGCTGGCGTACCGCGCGGGCAAGACGGTGCGCGGCACGCCGGCGGCATTCGGCCGCTATCGCGTGACGCCGGAGTCGAACTCGAGTGTCCAGATCCTCGCGCACATGGGGGATCTCATGGAGTGGGTGCTGCGCACGGCGAAGGGAACGCCGCGCTGGACGTCGGCGCGGCCCCAGGCCTGGTCACGCGAGATCGCCCGCTTCTTCAAGTGCCTCGGCGCGCTCGACCGCTACCTTGCTTCGGGCAAACCGGTCCAGTGGGAGGTGGAGCGGCTGTTCCAGGGCGGCATCGCCGACGCGCTCACCCACACCGGACAGCTCGCGATGATGCGGCGCCTCGGCGGCTTCAAGATGAAGGGCGAGAACTACGCCCGCGCCGACATCCGCGTCGGACGTGTCGGAATCCGCCAGACACCCCCGAATCCCGCCCACGAATTCGATTGAGGTGCTCCGAAGAATGGTGACGGATTTGGCCGAAGTCGTGGCGGCGACGGGAGCTGGGCGGAGTGAAGCCCAGACCGGCTCGGGCGCCCCGGGATGACGATCGTAAGCGACGTACCCAAAACACTTTACGAGGCGCGAGCCGAGGGCCATCACCAGCCGTCCGAGCACAACCCACCGCTTGCATTGCGGCGGCAGGGCGCGTATCGTCTTCCGCGTCTTCGGTTGATTTGGGATGTGCGCAACGTTTCGATTCCGCCAGGGACACCCCTGGCGTTTCGTTTAGGTGCGTCTCTCATGCTTCCGAATTCGCCGGTCACAGTGACCGGAGGTCGCCGCCGCGATAGGCGGTCAAAGCAACGGGTCCTCGGACCCGGTTTCAAGGAGTTTCAATTGGCTCGTGGCACGGTGAAGTGGTTCAACGAAGCGAAGGGTTTCGGGTTCATTTCGCAGGAAGGTGGCGAGGATGTGTTCGTTCACTTTTCGGCGATCCAGGGTGAAGGGTTCAAGACGCTCGCGGAGGGTGAAGTCCTCGAGTTCGACGTGACGCGCGGCCCGAAGGGGCTGCAAGCGGCGAACGTTCGCAGGGTCTAGGACGCTCCGGGTACCACTTCGCGCCGATGGGGCGGCGTCCTTCGGGGCGCCGCCTGTGGCGTTTCTAGGCGAACTCGGGTTCACACGCAGTTGGGCCACCGGGGAGGCGGCATATATGGCTGGGAACAAGCGACCGAGCTATCTCAAGCGTCAGAAGGAGCAACAGCGCATGGCGCGGGCGGCCGAGAAGCGTGAGGCACGCCTCGCGAAGAAGGCGGAGCCCAAGGGCGATGGGAACTACGAATCCGACGGACTCGATGGTCTGGCCGACGCCGCCGACATGGAGGACCTGTTCGGGCCCCGCGAGGACGCGGAGGTCTGACCGTCGGGCGCCGCCCTGTGCGGGGCGGCGCTAGAGGTCGCCGTGGTGGATCCGGGCCTCACGGCGGCGAGCCCACGCGTCCAGCCACTGGACCCAGCGGGGCGGAGGCGATACCGCGAAATCACGCGCGGTGGCCACCCGGCCCTCGAGCAGCAGTTCCTTGGGCTGATGGTAGGTGCCGAACATCCAGTCGGCGATCGGCAGACCGAAGAAGCCCGAAATCGCCTCGTTGCACGAGATGTTCGCGTGATGCATGTGATGGAAACCGTAGAACTTGCTCCAGAACCCACCAAACCGCGGATGCTCGGTCGCGCTCTTCCACCATTCATACGGGTAGTGCTCGATCGCGTGCAGGATCTCGTAGAGGACCATCGAGAACGCGATGGCCGTGTAGCTCCCCACCAGCACCGGCGCGTTGGGCAGCGCCCACTGAACGAGCAGCAGCAGCGGCGTGAAGAAGGCCCAGAACCCGAGAATCGAGTACCACGGGAACGCGGAGTCCTCGTGCTGCGTCTCCTCCACGATCGGGTAGCGGTTGAGCACGTACCGGTCCGATCCCGGGGCGGCCGCCTGGAGCTTGATCGGCGTCAGCCCGTGGTGGCTGCGGTGGCCCCTTGCGAACCACGCGAGCCAGGGAAGCGTGATCGAGTGCAGGATGTACCGATGGAACACCCACTCGAAGAAGCACAGGCCGAGGTGGGCGGCGAGGAAGGTCAGGGTCAGCGCCGGGATTCCCGCGGCGAGCTGACGGGCCCACAGACCGGGAAGCAGCAGGCGGAACGCCACCATCAGGCCGGCGTACTGGAGCACCGCCATGAGGCTGAATCGAAAGATCGAGAACCGCTTCTGGTGCGATGTCTGGAGCGGAGATTGAAGTGTGGTAATGGGGGGACCTCGAATAGGGCGGTGAGTCACACGACCGCTTGGGCCATTGTTGTTCCAGCGCAGAATACCCCATCCGGCCCCGGATCGGAACGCTGCGGGGCCGGGCCCCGGTCACGTGCCGCCGAGGGGTGGCTACTGTAGATTCAGCAGATGTCCCTGGCTCGCGGTTCGCGTATCGGTCATTACGAAGTCTTGTCACCACTCGGCGCCGGCGGCATGGGCGAGGTGTATCGGGCCCTCGACACCCGGCTCGAGCGTCACGTCGCCATCAAATCGCTGCCGGCGGCGTTCACGAACGATCCCGAGCGGCGCGCCCGGTTCGAGCGCGAGGCGAAGCTGCTGGCGTCCCTGAACCACGCCCACATCGCCGGGATTCACGGGCTCGAGGAGTCGGACGGCGCGCTCTACCTGGCGCTCGAGTTCGTCGACGGCGAGACGCTCGCGTCGCGCCTCGGCCGCGGTCCCCTCACGGTGCGCGAGACGCTCGAGATCGGCGCCCAGATCGCATCGGCGATCGAGGCGGCACACGAGCGCGGCATCATCCATCGCGATCTCAAGCCCGGGAACGTGATGCTCGCGACGAGCCGCGCCGCCAAGGTGCTCGACTTCGGGCTGGCGAAGGGGATCGGCGAATCGAGTGGGCCCCAGCTCACCACGGGGCCGACGATGGCGCTGTCGGCGACCGGCGCCGGCGTCATCCTCGGCACCGCGTCGTACATGAGCCCCGAGCAGGCGCGCGGCCTCGCCGTCGATCGCCGCACCGACATCTGGGCCTTCGGCTGCATCCTGTTCGAGTGCCTCGCCGGCCGCCAGGCGTTCCAGGGCGAGACGGTGTCGGACGTGATCGCGCGCATCCTGGAGCGCGAGCCCGACTGGACCGCGATCCCGCTCACGGTGCCGGTGCGGCTGCGCGACCTCGTACGGCGATGTCTCACCAAGGACGCCGGCGAGCGCCCGCGCGACATCGGCGACCTACGCCGCGAGCTGAGCGCGATCGGCGTCGACCTGACGACGTCGTCCGCGTCCCACGCCGCGTCGGAGACACCGTCGCTCGCCGTCATGTACTTCGAGAACCCGGCGAACGATACCGACAGCGACTACTTCTGCGCCGGCATCACCGAGGACATCCTCACCGACCTCTCGAAGATCAAGGGTCTGCGTGTCGCGTCGCGGAACGCCGTGCTGCGCTACCGCGGTGCCCCCGTGGACGTACCGAAAGTCGCCGCCGAGCTGGGGGTCAAGGCGGTGCTCGAGGGCAGCGTGCGGCGCGCGGGCGACCGCGTGCGTATCACCGTGCAGCTCATCAGCTCGACGGATGGCTTCCAGCTGTGGGCCGAGCGCTACGACCGCACGCTGCAGGACGTGTTCGCCGTGCAGGAAGAGATCGCGTCCTCCATTGCCGAGGCGCTGCGCGTGACGCTCACGCCGGCCGAGACGAAGAATCTCGTGCAGGACCGGCCCAACGACGCGCGTGCGTACGACCTCTATCTCAAGGGCCGCGCCGAGTACGCGAAGATCACGCGGGACGCGCTCGAGCGCGCGATGGGCCTGTTCCGCGAGGCGCTCGCCATCGATCCGAATTACGCGCTCGCGTGGGCCGGCGTCGCCGACTGCTACGGCCAGCAGATCCAGTGGGAGTACTCCGAAAATCGCGACGAGGCGATCCGCCTGGGCCTCGAGGCGGCCCGGCGCGCCATCGCCATCAACCCGAAGCTCGCCGAGGCCCACAAATCCGAGGCGCTCGTGTTGCGGGCGACCGACGATCCGGCCGGCGTCACCGCGGCGCTCAAGCGCGCGATCGAGGCCAATCCGCGCTACATCCCGGCGCTCGTCAACCTGGGCATCGACGACTTCACCAATGGCGACATCGCGGCGTGCGAGCGGCTCATGCGCCGGTCGCTCGAAGTGGACCCGCAGAGCCTGTTCGCCCTGATGTGGAACTGCTACGTCCTGCAGGCGACCCGGCGATTCGACGAGGCCCTGCAGGTGGTTCAGACCATTCGGGCCCAGTCGTCGGACTCGTTCTACGTCACCGGGGCCCACATGTTCCGCGCGAGCAATCACCTGGTGCGCGGCGACCTCGCCGCGACGCGGCAGGTGATCCGCGAAGCGCTCGTCGATGGCGCGAGCGCGGTGAACATGAAGAGCGTCGAGGCGCTGGTGCTCGCGCGCGAGGGGCGATCCGACGAGGCGCGGGCGCTGGTTCGCGAGCTCGCCGACGCGAAGGGACTCGCGCTCGGAGGCATCGTCAACACCGCCTCCGCCGCGGTGCGCACGGGCGACCTGGACACCGCGCGCGGCCTCCTCGGCCGTGGCATCGTCGGCGAGATCGGCGGCATGATGGTCCGGCTGGAGCCCGAGCTGCACCCGTTGCTCGAGGCCCGGCCGTTCGCTCCGCGCCGCATCGACCGGACGCTGGTATGGCCGCTCGAGGCCCCGATGATCGATGCGGCACGCTTCGCGCTCTTCCGCGAGGTGAAGATCGAATCGGGGCTCAGTCCCGGGAGTGACGTCGGGCTGACCTGATTCGACCCGTCCGCGCACCACCGACTCAGTGCCGCAGACGCCTCGACGGGAGCGGCACGACGAGCGCCTGGGTGACGAGCCCGCGGTCGAGCAGCGCCGTCGCGGCGCTTTCGGCGCGGTCCGACGTGCTGAACACGCCGAGCACGATGCGGTAGGAGCCGTCGGACTCGTTGACGATCCAGCCCTGGAGGCCCGACTCGGCGGCCAGTCGGTCGCGCTCCTCGATCGCCCGCTCCTCGAGCAGGAAGTTCGCGACGTCGACGGTGAGCTTCGGCTGGGGCGGTGTCGGCGCGGCCTCGGCCGTCGTGGCCGCTGGGGACTTCGCGCGCTTCGACTTCACCGGGTGTGGCGGTGCGGTGGGCTTCGTCTCCGCCACCGCCGCCGACTCGGGAGCGAACGCCGCGGGCGATGTGGCCGGGCGCGTGAATAGCGCGCGGCCCTGCGGCAGCACGACGGCGAGCGCGACGATCGCGAGGAGCGCCATCGCCGCGGTGAGTGCCGGCCCGCCGAGGCTCCGGCCCGGCGACGCTGGGCGCGAGATCGCCGGCATCGGCGGCATCGGCGCAGCGGTCGGGCTCGCGCTCTCCAGTTCGTCGAGCACGATGAGCCTGCGCCCCGGAGTGCGCGGGGCGCCGATCACCCCGTCCTCGCCGACGAGCGCATCCATGTCACCTTCGAGCCCCGCGTCGAACGCGCCGCCGATTCGGGGGGCACCCTGCTCGCCGCGGAAGCGCGTGACCCAGTCCTGCACGCGACCCGGCTCGTCTTGGGGCGTGTAGCTCGTGATGCGCGGCGCGGCATCGACGGGCGCCGCGTCGTCGCGTCGGTCGGCGTGGGCGCTGCGCTCCAGCCGTTCCTGTAGCTCGGTGCGCCGGCGCCGCTCGGGCTCCGCGACGCGTTGGGGTGCGCGCTCGGGTTCGTGCGCGCGGGCCGGCTCGGGGCGCCGCGACTCCGGCGCTCGAACGGGCTCGACGCGCCGCGGCTCCGAAGTCTCCGCTCGCCGCGGCTCGGACGCGGGCGCCATGCGTTCACGCTGCGACGCGAACGTCGCGGCCGCGCCGCGCCACAGCTCGTCGGCCGCCTCGGCGACGAGATCGGGTGTCACCATCTCGGCGCCCGCCGCGCGCGCGCGCCGCAACGACTCGGTGGCGAGCGCGTTGATGGCGCGCGGGATGCCGCGGGAGTGGGTGTGGATCTCGCGGCAGCTCTCGCGCGTGAACGCCGGTCCGTCCGCGCCGGTGGCCGTCATGCGATGGTGCACGTACTGGCGCGTTTCCTTGCGCGACAACGGCTCCACGCGGCAGCGCACCGCGATCCGTTCCACGACGCGCGCGAGCGCGGCATCGAGCAGGCGTTCCTCGAGCTGGGGCATGCCCACGAGCAGCACCTCGACCGGGCGTCCGGCGAGGATCTCGGCGCTCGCGACCTGGCGCAGCTCCTCGAGCAGCTCGGGAGCGAGCTGGTGGGCGTCTTCCATCACGATCACCGGCGTCTTGCCGCGCTCGGCCTGTTTCGCCCACGCGGCCTCGAGCGCGGCGAGCAGCTGCGGCTTGCTGGCGCCCGCGGGTGGATCGGCGCCGAAGCGGCGCGCCAGCTCCTCGAGCAACTCCGCGCGCGTCAACTCGGGATGGGCGACCAGCGCCGCGTGCGCTCGCTTGCCCCAGCGCGCGATCGCCTCGTGCACGAGCGCGGACTTCCCGACGCCGGGCTCGCCGGTGACGAGCAGGAACGGTTCGCGCGCGCCGAGTCCCTCGTCGAGACGCTCCAGCGTCTGACGGCGGCCCTCGGTGGCCAGGAACGCTTTCGGGGAGTGCGCGGATGCGAACGGAGGATCTGCGGTCACGAGAGCCAGGTGTCCGGGTGGCGTGGCCGGCCCCCGGCGTCGATGACCGGAAGGCCCCCTCCGTTATCGGCCGAATGGGACCCCTTCTACGCTGCTTTCCATCAACGACCGGTCGAGCGGCGTGAAGTACGACAGCACCCCGTTCGTCGGCGGCTTCTCGGCGATCGGGTTCGCTGGCTCCCGTGCAAGAGGATGAGATCGCGACCCGCCGAAGTGGCCTGGAACGCACTCTGGACCGTGTGTTCAGCCGTGTAGAATCGAGCGCTCCTGCCATGCCCGAGCTGCCCGACATCCTCGTCTACCAGGAGCATCTCGAACGCCGCATTCGCGGCGCGAGGCTCGTTCATGCGCGGGTGGTGAGCCCGAACCTGCTGCGCACCGCCGAGCCGCCGCTCGAATCCGCCGCCGGGCGCGTCGTGACCGGCGTGCAGCGGATCGGCAAGCGGATCGTCGTCGATCTCGAACCGGACCTGCATCTCGTCGTCCACCTGATGATCGCGGGGCGCCTGCACTGGAAGGACCCGGGTGCCGCGCCCGCGAAGCAGAAACCCGCGCGCGTCGCACCCGGTGGGCCCGTCGCGCGCGGCCACGGACTGGGACGCAACGGCCTCGCCGCGTTCGAATTCACGACCGGCACGCTCTCGCTCACCGAGGCGAGCACGCAAAAGCGCGCCTCGCTGCACGTCGTCGCGGGGGAGGAAGCGCTGCGTGCGCTCGATCCCGGCGGCATTGATGTGCTCTCGAGCACCGACGGCCACTTCGCCGAAGTGCTGCGACGCGGCAATCACACGCTCAAGCGCGCGCTCACCGATCCGCGCCACTTCAGCGGCATCGGCAACGCATACTCCGACGAGATCCTGCACCGCGCGAGGCTGTCGCCGATGCGCCTGAGCCGCCAGCTCGACAATGCGGAGATGGCACGGCTGCATGACGCAACGAGAGCGGTGCTCGTCGAGTGGATCGACCGCCTGCGCGCCGAGACGGGCGAGAAGTTCCCCGAAGGCGTCACCGCGTTCCGCAATGAAATGGCGGTGCACGGCAAGTACCGGCAGCCGTGTCCCGTGTGCGGTG
>JANLWK010000043.1:0-1866 GCA_031364505.1 Candidatus Eiseniibacteriota bacterium
GGCGGCCGTGCGCGCGATCGGCCGATCGATCCCCGCCACGTTCAACGCGAACCCACCGAAGAGGTGCACGCGAACGGGCACGGCGCGCGCGCGTGTTGCTGCCTTGCGTGGAGTCGCCGGTGGGCGAGAGGTCAGACGCCCAGGCCCGGGGCCGACGCCGAGCGGATCCGCGACATCGCGTTCCTTGCGCAGCAGCACGGGGTAACTCTCACGCTCCAGCAGCCGCAACGCGCCGCGAAGTGATGCCGCGTGCGGACGTCCCGCCTGCTGCGCGACGCGCGCGGCGAACAGGAGTACCCGGGCCTCCTCCTTGGGGTCACCGAGCCGTCGTGAGACGCGCGCGCACTCGGCGAGCGCAGTCAGCGCTTCGGACGACCGGCCCGACAGTCCCACGACCAGCGATCGCTCGAGCCGCGCGACGTTTTGCCATGACGGCGACTCGAGTCGCGCGAATCCGGCCTCCGCGCGGGCGAGCAGGCTCGCGGCCCGCGGCAAGCGTCCGCGCCGCCGCTCGAAGACGCCTTCCCACACGTCGAGCATGCTCGCGTAGAACGGAGACGAAACCCGCGCGAGTTCACGCCTTGCGGCTCGAAAGCCGCGGGCCGCGGGCCTCATCGCGCCTTCCTCGCTGTACGTGCGGGCCCGCGAGATCTCGAGCAGCGCGCGGCGGGCGAAGCTGCCGGAGCGGTCACCGAGCGCGTCGGCTTCGTCGAGATGCGCGCGCGCGGCCGCCTCCTCGCCCAGGTAGGTGCAGCCCTCCGCCATGTTCACGAGCAGCGCCTGGGCGCGGCCCCAGTAACCGGTCCGTCGATACACGGCGAGCGCGCGGCGCGCTCGCATCAGGTAGGGCTCCCAGCGACCCGCGGTGAACTCGAGCGTCGCGCGGCTCACCTCGGTGTCGGCGTAGTCCAGCGTATTGGGCCGGCCGGCGAAGCCGCGCAGGGCGGCGTCGAGATCGGTTCGCGCGCCCGCCGGATCTCCGGCGTAGAGTCGCTGCGCGCCGACACGGGCGCGGATCAGTGCCGCGGCGGCGCGTCGCTCCCGGGCCGGGCCGCGCACCGTGCGCAGCTTGCGCAGCAGATCGAGACCGTCACGAATCACGGGCGCGAACTGGACGGTCAGGTACGCGACGGCGGTCAGTTGCCGGTAGGCATCCGCCACCTCGAGTGGTCGGCCGGCTTCGAGCCAGCCGTACGCGGCCGCGCGGGCTCGCTCGCTCGCGGTGTCGAAGCGACCGCCGTCCGAGTCCTGGCGCGAGGCCGCGAGCAGCACGGCGGGGAGGCCGGCCGCCCCGGCCGGCTCGCCCCGATCGAGCCAGCGTTCGGCGACGGGGCCCAACGCGTCCTGGGTGTTCGCGTCCCCGTCGCGCCACGTGCGTTCGAACGCGGCCAGGGCAGTGGGCCCGAGCCCCGCCGCCGCGAGCGTCAGGATCGCGCGCACCGGCTGGCCCTGTCGCCGCCAGTACTCGGCGGCCCGGGCGAGTGCCGCCTGACGTTCGCGCGCCGGCAGTTCGCGCGCGGCGATGTCGCAGAGCACGTCCTGGAACAGCGGGTGAAATCGTGGGGCACGGCCGCGGCCGGATTCGACGTAGAGGCCGCGGCGCCGCACTTGGTCGAGCAGGCTTCGCGCGCGGGCGGGCGGCAGCGCGACCGCGAGCACGCCGGGGTCCAGCTCGTCGAGGCCGCTCGCGATCAGGAGATCGTGCCGCACCGTGGGCGCCAGCGTCTCCAGTTCGCGCGTCGCCAGGCTTGCCCATTCCGAGCCCGGGGCGTCACCGGCCCGTGCCCCGGCCACCAGCCCCGTGACCCACCCGGCGTGATGGGCCGCCAGTGCCGCGCGGCGCGTTCGCGGCACGCGCAGGCGCGT
>JANLWK010000074.1:0-2681 GCA_031364505.1 Candidatus Eiseniibacteriota bacterium
GACGAGCGTACCGTCTCGCTGGGTGACGTGTTCGAGATCGGGACGGCGCGCGTACAGGTCTCGCAGCCGCGCGGGCCGTGCATGAACATCTCGCGGCGCTGGAGCCGGCCTGAGCTGATGCAGCGCGTCACAGAAACCCTGCGTTTCGGCTGGTACCTGCGCACGGTGGTCGAAGGCGACATCGAGTCCGGCATGGCGTTTCGCCTCGTCGAGCGCCCGTACGCGGATTGGACCGTGTCACGCGTGTTCGAGGCGCGCCGCCGCCCCGCGAAGGAGCGCGCGGGTCTCGCGTGGCTCGCGGAGTGCCCGGTGCTTTCGCCCGGGTGGCGGGACGTGTTCGCCGGCAAGGCGCGTGAGCTGGGCGGCGTCGCGTGACGGGAGTGGCCGCGCCCGAGTTGCTGCGCCGCTCGCTCGCGGGTGATCGCGTCGCGCTCGCGCGCGCGATCTCGTGCATCGAGAACGACGCGCCCGGCGCCCAGGCCCTGCTCGACGACAGCTTCGCGCGGACCGGCCGTGCCCGCCGCCTCGGCATCACCGGCCCGCCCGGCGCGGGGAAGAGCACGCTCGTCACGCGCGTCGCGCAGGAGTACCGCCGCCTCGAGCGCACCGTCGCGATCGTCGCGGTCGACCCGACGAGCCCGTTCAGCGGCGGCGCACTGCTCGGCGACCGCGTGCGCATGGCCGATCTGTCGGGTGACCCCGGTGTATTCATCCGGTCGATGGCGACGCGCGGCAGCCTCGGCGGCGTCGCCGTGCACACCGCACAGGTGTGCGACCTGCTCGACGCCGCGGGATTCGAGCGCATCCTCGTCGAGACCGTGGGCGTGGGGCAGAGCGAGCTTGAGATCGCGCAGACCGCCGACGCCACCGCCGTCGTGCTGGTGCCCGAGTCTGGCGACGGCGTCCAGGCGATGAAGGCCGGCCTGATGGAGATCGGCGACCTGTTCGTGATCAACAAGGCCGACCGCGAGGGCGCCGAACGCGGCGCGTTCGCCGTGAAGTCCGCGCTCGAGCTGCGCGCCGCCACCGACTGGAGCCCGCCCGTGCTGCTCACCGTGGCCACGCAGGGCACCGGTGTCGCCGAGCTGGTCACCGAGATCGAGGGCTACTTCGACTGGCTCGACACGCGCGGCACGCTTGACCAGCGCCGCCGCCAGCGCCTGGAGCAGCGTCTCCACGATCTGCTCCGCGGCCGCCTGTGGGCGGATTTCGCCGCCCGCGTCCCCGCCGAGGAGCGCCGCACCATGGTTGACGACCTCGTGGCGCGCCGCCTCACGCCGCACCAGGCCGCGGAGCGGCTGATCGCGAAGGCGGGCAGCGGGCGCTGACGCCCGCGATCGGCGCGCCGTCCGGTCTTGCCCCGTTCGTGGCTCTTCTCTAGTCTCATGCGGTTGGGCCGCGCGCTGCGCGCCGCCCCCCGGCTCCGAGGATCCCCCATGGCCAGTCCTTCGTCGAAGACCCCCCGCCGTTCCTCGCGGAGAAATGCCGCGAGTCACGGTCGCGCCACGCGTTCCGCCGCAAACCGTGCCAACGGCGGTTCCGGCAATGGAACCGCTCCGAAGAACGGCAAGACCGCGGCGGGGCGGCTGGCGGCGTGGGAGGGGCAGCGGGCGGCGTGGGAGTCACGCGTCGAGAAGTCGAAGCAGCGTCCCGGCGTCTATCCGTTCACGATTTCCGGTCTGCCGATCAAGCCGCTGTACACGCCCGAGGACATCGCGGGCATGGACCTTCCGAGGGACCTCGGGTTCCCGGGGGAGTACCCGTACACGCGTGGCATCCACTCGACGATGTACCGCGGGCGCATGTTCACGATGCGGCAGTTCGCGGGATTCGGGACGCCGCGTGAGACGAACGCCCGCTTCCACTACCTGATGGCGCACGGGCAGACGGGCCTGTCGATCGCCTTCGACAACCCGACGATCATGGGTTACGACAGCGACCACCCGAAGTCGCACGGCGAGGTCGGCAAGTGCGGTGTCGCGCTCGACAGCCTGCGCGACATGGAGATCCTGCTCGAGGGCATCGATCCGGGCACGGTGTCGACGTCGATGACGATCAACGGTCCGGCCTCGATCATGTTCGCGTTCTATCTCGCGAACGCCGAGAAGCGCGGCGTGCCGTTCTCGAAGCTGCGCGGCACGCTCCAGAACGACATCCTCAAGGAATACATCGCGCAGAAGTGCTGGTGCTTTCCGCCGCGGCCGTCGTTGCGCATCATCGTCGACCAGATCGAGTTCGCGACGAAGCACGTGCCGCAGTGGAACACGATCTCGATCTCGGGCTACCACATCCGCGAGGCGGGCTCGACGGCCGCGCAGGAGCTGGCGTTCACGCTCGCCGACGGCTTCACGTACGTCGAGGAGTGCTTGAAGCGCGGGCTCGACGTCGACGACTTCGCGCCCCGGCTGTCGTTCTTCTGGAACAGCCACCTCGACTTCTTCGAGGAGATCGCGAAGCTCCGCGCCGCGCGCCGCATCTGGGCGCGCCACATGCGCGAACGCTTTGGGGCGAAGCGGCAGGAATCGTGGCTGATGCGCTTCCACACCCAGACGGCCGGCTGTTCGCTGTGGGACAAGCAGCCCGAGAACAACATCGTGCGCACGGCATTCCAGGCGCTCGCCGGCGTGCTCGGAGGCACGCAGTCGCTGCACACGAACTCGATGGACGAGACGATCGCGCTG
>JANLWK010000078.1:0-16879 GCA_031364505.1 Candidatus Eiseniibacteriota bacterium
CGCGGCCGGTTCACGCTGGCCGACAGTCTCGACCGAGCCGCCGACAAGCTGATCCGCCGCCATCCGCACGTCTACGGCAACGCCGAGGTGGGCGACGGCGAGTCGGCGTACCGCCAGTGGCAGGAGATCAAGAAACAGGAGAAGGGCGGTGTCGGCTCGCTGCTCGGCGAGCAGCCGAAGGGGCTGCCGGCGCTCGTCGCGGCGTACCGCATCCAGGAGAAGGCCTCAGCCGTGGGCTTCGACTGGCCCACGCACGAGGGGCCGCTCGCGAAGGTGCGCGAGGAGACCGACGAGATCGCGGCGGCGATCGGCGCCGACACGACGCCCGAATCGGCGCGCGAGGTCGGCGACCTGCTGTTCGCGGCCGTCAACCTGGCGCGGCACCTGCGCGTCGATCCCGAGCGCGAGCTGCGGGCCGCCATGCACCGATTCCGCGACCGATTCCACTTCATCGAACGGCGGCTCGCCGAGCACGGGCGCACGCCGTCCCAGGCGACGCTCGAGGAGATGGACGCGCTGTGGGACGAGGCGAAACGCCACGCGGCGACGGCCGCGCATCCGACGACGGAGACGACATGACCGACTCAAATCCTTCACGGCAGGCGGCGTTGTTCCTTCAGCTCCTGCTCGGACTCCAGCAGTCGGGCATGATGGCGCTCGGCAAGCTGATGAACCCGTTCAGCCACAAGATCGAGACGCACCTGGACACCGCGCGTGACACGATCGACACGCTGTCGGCGCTGGAAGCTCGCACGAAGGGCAATCTCGAGCCCGACGAGGCACGCCTGCTCACACAGGTACTGACCGACCTGCGCCTCAACTACGTCGAGGAGCTGAAGAAGGCGGGCCGGGCGGGCCAGAAGGCGGACCAGCCGAGTTAGCGGCCCGGGCGGGCCTGCCCCGCCATACCGCCATGACGGTGCGCAAAGCGTAGTCGACCCGCGCGAGCCCGCGGCGGGGCCGGCACGGGGGGTGCCGGAAATCCCTACCGTTTTGGGGCAGCGCACCCATCCTGTCATGACGCGGTCGAGGTCGATTCGGACCCAGACGTCATCGTCACAATCACTTACGCATCCATTACGCGACCCGGCCCGCCTCTTGCGCAGAGCACATCGGGAGGCCCGCTCGTTATCGCTCGCGTGGCCCCGCAAAAGCGCCGAAAGAACAGTCGAACCCATTGGAAGGGGCCGTCTCCATGCATCCAGCCGATCCGGAAGCGCAGCGGACTGCGCGCGTGCCCGCGAGTGATCGCGGCGCCGTGCTCATCGAGTTCGCGCTCGTGTTTCCGATCCTGCTCGTCCTCACGCTTACCGTCGTGGACGTGAGCCGCGCGTTCTTCGTGAAGAACATGCTGCACCAGGCCGCGCGCGAGGGCGTGCGCACGCTCGTCGTGAGCTCGCCCGACAGCGCCCGCGTGCGCGCGAGCGAGATCATGGTGGCGGCGAACATCCCCGTCACGTCGATCACGTGCCTCGGACCCGCGAACCGCCAGATGGGTGTGCGCGTCGAGAGCCAGTACACCTGGCTGTACCCGGGCCTGTTCAAGCTCGTCGGAGCGAACCTCCCCAGCCCGCTCACGCTCAAGGCCGAGGCGTGGATGCGCAAGGAGACACCGTGACCCCGACCCGGTCGCGTTCGCGCCGTCCCTCCGAACGCGGCGCCGTCGTCATATGGCTCGCGCTGTTCATGTTCCTGTTCCTCGGGTTCATGGCGCTCGGGATCGACGCCGCGAAGCTCACGACGACGAAGACCCAGCTCCAGAACGCCGCGGATGCGGCGGCGCTCGCCGCGGCGTCCGCCGTGGATCCCGCGACGGGCAAGATCACGCCGACCCTGGCGGTGTCCCGCGCGCAGGAAACGGGCTCCCTCAACGGTGCCTTCATCGGCGACACCCGTCCCGTCTTCGTGGATCCGGCCGACGTCGTGCTGCTGTCCGGCAACCGGGTCCGCGTGACGACGCGCCGCACCGGGGCCACCTCGGTCGTCGCCCAGATGGCGCAGGTGATCGGCCTGTCGCGGTTCGACATGAGTGCCACCGCCGTCGCCAAGGCCGACACCGCACGCGGCGTCCAGTGCGTGCTCCCGATCGGCGTCAACATGCCGCCGGGTGACTCGTTCGTGCCGGGCTGCGGCAACCTCTATAGCCTCAAGAATGGCCCCGGTGGTGGCGTTCGCGGGAACTACGGCTACCTGGCCATGCCCGACTGCCCCGACACGCCGTGCCACCAGCCGCCCCAGAACCCGCACCAGCTCGAGTGTCTCATCGCGAACGGTTACTGCTGCGGGCTGGAGACCGGCCAGAGTGTGAACACGGCGCCCGGGAACAAGTCCCCCGCCGCCGCCGGGATCGACGACCGGTTCTCGGCGGACACCGACAAACGCGAGAGCATCTGCTACGCCGCCTACCATGGGAACGGCCAGCGCGTGGTGACGGTGCCGCTCGTCACGCCCTTCCCGTCCGGATCGAGCGGGTCGGTGACTGTCACCGGCTTCGCCTCGTTCTTCCTGCAGAGCAAGCCGAACAAGTCGGACGGCATGATCAAGGCGGAGTTCGTCTACATCTCGACGGCGGGCAGGGGCGGTGGTGCGCCGTCCTCCGGCGCCGTCAGCTACGTGGTGCGGCTGAGCCGGTAGGACACACGGCCGCCCGGGCAGGGCCGTTGGCTACGCCGGCGGGCCCAGGGCCTGCAGCACGCCGCAGGTCAGGTAGTGCGTCTCGGGCACCGCGAGCAGTTGCGGATGGTCCGGTGACTCCCCCGCCCAGTCGAGCACGCGCATCGGCCGCTTCGCCGCCCGCGCCGCCTCGAGCAGCACCTGGCGGAATGAATCGTCGTCGAGGTGGTGGCTGCACGAGCACGTCACGAGCACACCGTCCTCCTCGAGCAACCCCATCGCCGCGCGATTCAACTCGCGATAGGCGCGCGCGCCGGCCGCGAGCGACTTGCGCGACTTGATCAGCGCCGGCGGGTCCAGCACGACGAGTCCGAAGCGGCCGCTCCCCCGCTCCAGGTCGCGCACCACGTCGAACGCGTCGCCGCGACGCAGGGTGACCGGGGCGCCGGGCGCGTTGCGGTCGAGGTTGCGCCGTGCGGCCGCCAGCGCGGGCTCGGAGGCGTCGACGGCCACGACCTCGCGTGCCCCCCCGCGCAGCGCGTGCAGCGTCCATTCGCCCTGGTAGCAGAACAGGTCGAGCACGCGGCGGCCGGCGGCACGGGCCTCCGCGCGGCGGCGGTTCATGCGCTGGTCGAGGAACAGGCCGGTCTTCTGCCCGTGCACGAGGTCGGCCTCGAGGCGGAAGCCCTCGAAGTCCACCTCGAGCCGTTCGGGCACGTCGCCCCACCAGACGCCACGCTCGAGCGGCAATCCCTCGAGCGCGCGCACCGGGGCATCGGCGACGCGCACGACACCGCGCGGACTCAGCACGCGCTCGATCGCCTCGCGGACCAGGTCGGCCCGCGCCTCGATGCCGCGCGTCAGGATCTGCACGGCCAGCCGGTCGTCGTACCGGTCGATCACGAGCCCGGGCAGCAGGTCGGCCTCGCCATAGACGACGCGCAGCACGCGCTCGCCCGGCAGCAGGGATTCGCGTAGTCGCAGGGCGCGCTCGATCCGCCGCGCGAAGAAGTCGGCGTCGATCTCGTCGCGCCCGCGCGTGAGCACGCGCGCCGCGATCAGGCTCTGCGGGTTGTAATAGGCGCGGCCGAGATAGGCGCCGCGATGGTCGTGGAGATCGACGAGCCCGCCCGGCTCGACCGGGCCCTCGATCCGCTCGATCTCGTTGCTGAACACCCACGGGTGGCCCGAGCGCAGACGCCGGTCCTGGTTCCGGCGCAGGACGAGACGCGCGGCGTCACGCGCCACGCGACACCGCGGCGAGGCCGATGAGCCGGTAGACGAGACGCGCGGCGAGGAAGTCCGACGCGACCTGGCCCGGGATCGGCGCCAGCTCGAGGACGTCGAAGCCGACGATGCGCGATCGCTCGGAGACGGCACGCAGCAGGTCCACGGCCTCGAACCAGTCGAGTCCGCCAGGCTCGGGCGTGCCGGTGCCGGGCAGCACGCCGGGATCGAGCGCGTCGAGATCGAAGGTGACGAACACGTCGGGGCCGAGCGAATCCAGGATCGGGGCCCAGTCGCCACGCAACGCACGGAACTGCCGCGTGCTCCAGATCGGCGCGGGATGCGACGCCAGGTACTCGGCCTCCTCCTCGCTCATCGAGCGGATGCCCACCGACGAGGCCGGCACGTGCTCGCGAATCCGCCGCATCACGCACGCGTGCGAATACGGTGAGTCGAGATACTCGTCGCGCATGTCGGCGTGGGCGTCGAGCTGGAGCACGCTCAGCTTCGGGAACCGCTTCGCGGCCGCGCGCACGGCTCCGGCCGTGATGCTGTGCTCGCCGCCGAGGATCGCGGGCAGCTTGCCGTGGTCGAGGATCCAGCCCACCGCGGTCTCGACACGCTCGGCCATCGCCTCGGGCCCCAGGGCCGTCGGTTCGAGCGGCGGCATCGTGTGGATGCCGGCCCGGTACGTGGCGCCCAGCTCGTCGTCCCACAGCTCCATGTTGCGCGACGCGGCGAGGATCGCGTCGGGCCCCCAGCGCGTGCCGCCCTGGTACGACGTCGAGAAGTCGTAGGGCACCGGCAGCACCACGGCCTTCGCGGACTCGAGGGCGGCGTGCTCGTCGTCGAGGCCACCGAAGTTGTACGGCAGGCCCGTGGGCCAGGGATGCGGCGTCATGGATCCTCGTATCGGGAGGCATGCCCACGGGGCCCCGAATGGGCGCCCGGACATGCGTCGGCCCCGCCGGGACGCCCGGCAGGGCCTCAGCGAACGTTCGAAAGACTAGGCCTCTTCGTCGCCTTCGTCGTCCATCTGGTCGAGCTCGTCCTCGTCCTCGTCGTACTCCTCCTCTTCATAATCGTCGGAGAAGTCGTCGTCGCCGAACTCGTCCTCGTCGAGATCCTCGTCCTCGAGGTCGTCGTCGAACTCCTCATCGTCTTCGTCATCATCGCCGTACTCTTCGAGCTCATCCTCGTTCAGGGCGTTGAATTCGTCGTCTCCGGACGGACCCTTCTTCTTCAGCATGGCTCCCTCAGAAATCCGATCGCGCCTCTGGTGCGGGACCGGCTGAATCGTTTTCGACGCGCGTTCCCATGGGATACGACGTCGCGCAACGCGTGCCGTTTCAAAAAGCACGCGCAGTATACGTAGCGCCTCTGGCCCGTCAAATGGGAAATGCCCTCGGGGGCGAGAGTTGCCGGCCGGCCCGAATGGCCTGCGGGAAGGCGGGTTGCGTGGGGTGTCTCGGCGCCGGTCGGACCACTTCGGGGCGTGCCTTGGGGCTACTGGGGGCTACTGGGGGCTACTGGGGGCTTCGTGGCTGGGCTCGAGAGAAAATGGCGGGGTTGACGGGACTCGAACCCGCGACCTCCTGCGTGACAGGCAGGCGTTCTAACCGACTGAACTACAACCCCGTGTCCGGTGCGCGTCTGCGACCCGCGCGACCATGAGCCGCGGCAGGATAGCGACGGGCTAGGGGGGGTGTCAATCGGTGCGCGCCACGTCACACGACGCGGAGCGGGGACGCGCGCGACCGCTGAAATCGCGGGGCGGTCGCGGGTGGTCGCGGTATGGCGGCGGTCAGTAACAGCGGCGCGTCGTCGCTCCGGGATAGTAGTGATCGAGGATCTGCTCGCCCGTGCTGCCCATGCCCGCCATGCCGAGCGCACCCGTCTGGCAGAGCCCGACGCCATGGCCCGATCCCGCCCCGGACACCACGATGCCGAGCGACTGCCCCGTGCCGGGATCGCGGCGCACGTCGATCTTGAACAGGTTGGAACGCAGGATGGCGCCGTTCCCCTTCGGACGCCGGAGCACGCGCCGGATCGAGTACGCGGGGATGCGCATCGTGCCGGTCGTCGTGGCCACCTCGAGCACCCACACGCGGCCGGAGCGCGAACGCGACACGGTGCGCACGTCGACCAGGTCGCCGAGCCCGCGCGCGGGGATCGGGATGCCCTCGGGCGGCGCATAGCGCTCGAGTGTGGCGAGGAAGTCCGCGGCATCCCACTCCTCGCGCCAGCGGAACTGGGGCGAGCGAGCGCAGTAGTCGCCCTTCGCGTCGCCATCGCGCGTGCTCGCGAGATACGGGAAGCCCGTGGCCGTAAATCCTTCCCATGCGTCGGCGGTGACGCCGCCGCAGGTGGAGTAGTAGTTGGCGCGGATCGGACGGTCGTCGTAGAGGTCCACCTGGCCGCGCGTCGTCTCGACGCAGCGCGTCGCGAGCGGCCGCTCGGACTCGACGGGGCTGTAGAGTTGGTCCTCGACCGTGCCGTAGAGATCGAATCCCTCGGCGGCGCGGCGGCCGCGGTAGTAGAGCGTGTAGCTGCGCGCGGCGATCGCCTGCGCGCGACCGGCCTCGAGCAGCGTGGGCGACAGGGCGCCGATCTCCCCCGGGACGACGCCTGTGAGGTAGCCCTCGAGCGGCAGCCTCAGCGCGAGCGTCAGCGTGCCGCGCGGATTGACGAACACCTTCACCTGGCCGCGCCATGTCTTGCCGCGCCAGCGCTGCTGCGGCGACGGGTCGAGCGGCGCGTCCTGGGGCTCGCCGATCCACAGCGTCTCGCCCGCCGCCGCGGTGGCCCGCACGCCGTCACCGAGGCCTGGCGCGCGCAACTCCGCGCGGCCGCCGGTGAGCGTCACGACGAGCGAGTCCGCGCGGCCCGCGGCGCGGTCGTGCGACCTGCCCATGCGCCACGTGATCGACTTCCGCACCGCGCCGAACGCGAGCGTGTCCTCGTCCCATGCAACTCCGACGTCGATCGACGGCTCACCGTCGAGATGGAGCGCCGCCGGTCGCGTCTGTACGGGCGGGCCGGCCGGGCGCGGCTGTGCGGGCGCGCGCGTCTGTGCGGGCGCCGTCGACTGCCCCGGCGGCGGCAGCGGCGCGCACGCCCCGGCGAGGCACGCGAGCGCGAGCGTCGCGGCCGCGATGCCGGCGCGCGGATCCGCTCCCGCGCTCGTGCATGCCGCGTCGTGTCGGCTCACGCCCATGCTCCGGGCGTGATGTTGCCGAGCACGACCGGATGCGTGGCGCCCGTGGCGCCGGTCACGTTGCCCGGGACACCCCACAACGTGCGGTGCGCGAGGAGTGCGAAGGCGAGCGCCTCCTTCGCGTCCGGCTCGAAGCCGAGCGCCGTGAGCGGGCGCACGCGCGCGGGCGCCAGCGCCTTCACCAGCGATTGCATGAGCGTTTCGTTCCGCACGCCGCCGCCGCTCACGTAGACCGCGTCCACGGGCCCGCGCGGCGCGACGAAGCGCCGGACACTGGCGGCGATCGCCGCCACGGTGAGCTGGGTCGCCGTGGCGATCACGTCGTCGGGCTCGAGGCCGATGCCGCGCGCGAGGTCGGCGAGCGCCAGCGCGTACGGCGCGCCGAAGTGCTCGCGCCCCGTGGAGCGCGGCGGCGGAAGCTCGAAGTACGGGTCGGCGAGCAACTCCTCGAGCAGCGCGGCGTTCGCCGTGCCGCGCGCGGCGCGCGCGCCGTCGCGATCGAGCGTCTCGCCGCCCGAGCTCTGGAGCGAGACGAGCGCGTCGACGACCGCGTTGCCCGGGCCCGTGTCGAACGCGAGCACGTCCTCGAGTGCTGCCCGCTTCGGCACATACGTGAGATTCGCCACGCCGCCCAGGTTCAGCAGCACGCGCGACTCCTCGGGCGAGCGGAACAGCCACCAGTCGACCAGCGGCACGAGCGGCGCGCCTTCGCCGCCGGCGGCGGTGTCGCGCGTGCGGAAGTTCGAGACGACGGGAATGCCGGTGCGCTCGGCGAGTACCGAGGCCGAGCCGATCTGCAGGCTCATCGCCTGCCCGCCGCCGTGGTGGCGCGGCACGTGCCGCACGGTCTGGCCGTGCGAGCCGATCGCGTCGACGCCGGACGCCGGCACCCGCGCCTCGCGCAGCAGCGCCAGGACGGCCGCGGCGTAGCACTCGCCGAGCGCGCGGTCGAGGCGCAGCAGGCGCTCGAGCGCGATCGCGCCGCCGCCGGCGACTTCGAGCACCTCCTGGCGCACGGCGGGCTCGAGCGCGGTCTCGCGATACGCGAGCACGCGCGGCGCCGTGTCGTCCAGCCCGTCCAGCTCGACGAGTGCCGCGTCCACCGCGTCCGCCGAAGTGCCCGTCATGAGGCCGACGAGCCGGTGCCGCGGGCGCGAGCGGTAGTCGCGAATGCCGGCCAGTGCGTCGAACGTGCTCACGTCGCGAGCCCCGTCGCCGTCGCCGCGAGCGTCGTGGTCGACGGATACGTGCTCACGACGCGACTCCGGCGTCGAGCGCGGCGCGCACGAAACCGCCCGCGGCCGCGAGCCGGCGCTCGGCCTCGGCGCGGTCGCAGCCGACCTTGAGCATGACGATCGCGGTCTTGACGCTCTTCCCCGCCGCTTCGATCGCGGCTGCTGCGGTGTCGTGATCGCACCCGGTCACCGTCATCACCGTGCGGCGGCTGCGCTGCACGAGCTTCTCGCTCGTCGCCATCAGGTCGACCATCATGTTCTCGTAGACCTTGCCCGTGCGCACGAACGCCGCCGTCGTGATCATGTTGAGCACGAGCTTCTGCGCGGTGCCGGACTTCATGCGCGTCGAGCCCATGATCGCCTCGGGGCCCACCTCGGGGCAGATCGCGACGTCCACGTCGAGCGTGAACTCCGAGCGCGGCGTGCAGGTGACGTACGCCGTGCGCGCGCCGCGGCGGCGCGCCTCCGCGAGTGCGGCGACGACGAACGGCGTGCGTCGGCTCGCGGCGATCCCGATCACCGTGTCCTGGGAACCGACCTGGCGGTCGGCCATCGCCTGCACGCCTTCGGGCTCCCGGTCCTCGGCGCCCTCGATCGGGCGCACGAGCGCGTCGAGGCCGCCGGCGATCACGCCCTGCACGCGCTCGGGCGGCGCGCCGAACGTGGGCGGGCACTCGGAGGCGTCGAGCACGCCGAGGCGCCCGCTCGTGCCGGCGCCGACGTAGATCAGGCGGCCGCCCTCGCGGAACGTCTCGACCACCAGCTCGACCGCGCGGGCGATGTACGGGATCTCGCGCGCCACGGCGGCGGGCACGGTGCGGTCCTCGGCCGACAGCCGCTCGAGCACGCCGGTGACGTCGAGCGTGTCGAGGTCGAGCGTGCGCGGGTTGCGCTGCTCGGTCGAGAGTCGCGCGAATTCCTGGAAACGCGAGAGGTCGTCCATCGCGGGCTCCGGTGGGTCGTCCGTGAAGTCGCAGGATGCCACGCCGCTCGCGCGGGGCGCAATCCGGATGGTGCTATGCTGACGATGGTTCCACCCCTCGCGACATGGCTCCCTGCGCGCTCAACGCGGAGATGCTCATGATGGTGCCCAGGCGTCACCGCGGCCGCACCGCGGGCTTTCTGATCGTCCTCGCGCTCGTTTCACGCGAGGCTCCGGCCGCGCCGGATCCGGCATCGGACCGGGCCCGCGCGGTTCAGCTGCTGCGCGACGGCTACTACGCGGCCGCGGAGAGCACTGCGCGGCTCGTGCTGGCCTCGTCGCGCCCGGCGCCCGGTGATGACTCGATCGCCTATGCGCGCGCGATCGACGTGCTGGTGCCCGTGCTCGCGCGCAACGGCAAGGCGAAGCGCGCCGAGACGCACGGGCTGGCGGAGACGGCGGTGCGGATCAAGGAGCGGACGCGACTCGCGGACAAGGAACGCGCGCAGCCGCCGAACGACGTCGACCTCGCCGTGAGCCTGCACAATCTGGGCGAGGTCCGGTTCTACGGGTTGAGCCCCGCGAGCTCGGCCATCGCGCGTGTGTGTTTCCGCCGCGCCCTCGCCCTGCGCACGGCGTCGCTGGGCGACGAGGACACGCTGACGGTCGCGACGCTGTCCTGGCTCGCGCGCACCGTCGCCGACAGCAACCTGGCGGCGGCGCAGCCGATGTTCGAACAGGCGCTGGCGATCCGCGAACGCCTGCTCCCCGCGGATCACCGGGACGTCGCCAACAGCCTCCACTCGCTCGGGTGGATCCAGCGCATGCGAGGCGACTACCACCGGTCCCAGGCCAGCCTCGAGCGAGCGCTGGCGATCCGGGAGCGGATCCTCCAGCCCCTTCATCCGGACCTGGCGTCCACCCTCCAGCAGTACGGCTGGCTGACGAATCTGATGGGCGACACCCCGAAGGCGATCGAGCTGGACCGTCGTGCCCTCGCGATTCGCGAGGCGGCGCTCCCTCCACGCCACGTGGACACCGGCCATGTGCTCAACGACATCGGCTTCTTCTACACGGTCCAGGGACAGTCACGCGAGGCGCGTGACTGCCTGACGCGCGCGCTCGCGATCTTCGACGAGTACATGGGCGTCGGCGCCGACCAGCCGAACCGGACGCGCGGCAATCTCGCGCGCCTGTACTTCCACATGGGTGACTACGCGGCCGCCCGGCCGCTGTTCGAGCAGGCGATCGAGGGAACCGAGAAGGTCCGCGGCCGGGATCACGCGGAGGTGGCCCCGCTGCTCGCGTCGCTCGCCCAGCTGCTCGAGTACGAGGGCGACGACGCGGGCGCGCGTCCGCTCCTCGAGCGCTCGGTGCGTCTGAGCGAGGCCGGCGGTCCCGGCGAGCGCACGCGGCTGCGAAGCGGGCGCTTCATGCTCGCGAGCCTGCTCGGCGAGATGGGGGAATGGGATCGCGCGGATTCGATGTACGCGCATGCGCTCGGCACCCCGGCCACGGCCGGCGACTCGATGTTCTCGAATCGCGCTCCCGCACTGGCCAATTGGGGCCTCATCCGCTATCAGCGAGGCGACTATGGCGCCGCCGACACGCTGGGGCGGAGGGCAGTCGCGCTGACGGATACGATGGACGCCGGCGGGCTCGGAGAATCCCTGGCGCAGCTCGCCGCCGTCGCCGAGGCGCGCGGCGACACGGCGGAGGCCGCTCGCCTGTACGAGCGCGCCGAGGGCCTGATCCGGAAGGGCGACGGACCCGATCATCCTTCTTTCGGGTACGCGCTCGCGAGCCATGCGGAATTCCTGACCCGCGCCCATCGCCCCCACGAGGCGCTCGAACGCGCCCTCGGCGCCGAACGCATCGGACGCGAGCACGTCGTGCTCACCATGTCGACCCTGTCCGAGCGCCAGGCCCTGGGCTACGCCGCCAGGCGCGCCTCGGGCCTCGACGCGCTCCTGACGCTGGCGTGCGGTGACCTCGACGCGAAGGATCGCGCCGCCGTCTCGGACGCGGTGATGCGCGCGCGCGCGCTGGTGCTCGACGAGGTGGCGAGCCGCCATCGCCGGGTGGCCGACATCGGCACGCGGGCGCGCCGATTCTCGGAGGCGAGCGAGCGACTCGCGATGCTCACCGTTCGGGGCGGCGGCGACGACCCCGCGGGTTACCCCGAAGCGCTCGAACGGGCCCGCACGGACAAGGAGACCGCGGAGCGCGAGCTGAGCGAGTCGAGTGCGACGTTCCGCGCGACGGAGGCGGGCCGGCGGCAGGGATTCGCGGATGTCGCCGCGGCGCTGCCCGATCAATCGGCGCTCGTGGCCTACGTGGTGTTTCATCGCATCGAGCCGCGTCACTCGGAGCCCGGCCGGGAGCCACCCCGCGGCATGCTCCCCGACGAATTGTTTCCGCGTCGCGACGCCTACGCCGCGATCGTCCAGCGCGCCGGCGAGCTCGCGCCCGACGTCGTCGACCTGGGAGATCGATCCCTCGTCGACTCGCTCGTGGCGCGCTGGAGCGAGGAGGCGTCGCGCGGCGCACGCATGCCCGCCCGATGGGTTCAAGAAGGCAGGTACCGGATCGCCGGCGAGGCGCTGCGTCGCATCGTGTGGGATCCGGTGGCGGCCCGGCTCGGCGGCGCGGAACGCGTGCACGTCGTGCCCGACGGCGCGCTCCAGCTCGTGAACCTGGCCACGCTGCCGACGGACAGCACCCATTACCTCGTCGAGTCGGGCCCGGTGCTGCACACGCTCAATGCCGAGCGCGACCTGCTGCTCGGTCCCTCGCGGAACGCCGGCCGCGGACTGCTGGCACTCGGTGGCCCCGAATTCGACCACGCTCCGACCCGGGACGCGGCATCGAGCGCCCGCGCTACCGAGCCCATCGCGGCCGCGTTCCGTGGCGGGTTGTCGCACTGCAGCGAGTTCACCGCCGAACACTGGGCTCCGCTGCCCGGCGCCGCCGCCGAGGCCCGGAACATCTGCACGGTGTGGACCGAGACCGAAGGAAGCAAGGATCGATCGAGCGGTTCGGGCGACGCCCTGCTGCTCGTGGGCGGCCGCGCGAACGAGGCAAGCTTCAAGCGACTCGCCGCCGGCCGGCGCGTGCTCCACCTGGCCACGCACGGATTCTTCCTCAATGGCACGTGCGATGCGATTCCGACGGGGAGCGGGCCGGCGGCATCGACCGGCATTCGCCGGGCCCAGGCGGCGGAGAACCCTCTGCTGCTGTCGGGCTTCGCGCTCGCCGGCGCCAATCTTCGCGCGCATGTGTCGCCCGCCGAGGACGACGGCGTGCTCACGGCCGAGGAGATCTCGGCGATGGATCTGGCCGGCGTCGACTGGGCGGTGCTCTCGGCGTGCGAGACCGGGGTCGGCGAGGTGCGCTCGGGCGAGGGGGTCTTCGGGCTGCGGCGGGCGTTCCAGATCGCGGGCGCGCGTACGCTCGTCATGAGCCTGTGGTCGGTCGAGGACGAGTCCGCCCGGACGTGGATGGAGGCGCTGTACCGGGCCCGTCTCGAGCGAAACCGCAGCACCGCGGATGCCGTCCGGGACGCGAGCACGGAAGTGTTGCGGGATCGCCGTTCACACGGTCTGAGCACGCATCCCTTCTATTGGGGCGCCTTCGTCGCCGCCGGCGACTGGCGCTAGGCGTGCCCGAGCTTCCGGAAGTCGAAACGCTGCGCCGAATGATCGAGTCGCGGGTGCTCGGCCGCGTCGTCGCCCGCGCGGTGCGGTCGCGCTCGCGTCTCCACGTCAGCTCGCGCTCGAGCGGGCTGACGTTGCTTCAGGGCCACCGACTCGATCGGGTCGAGCGGCGCGGCAAATATCTACTGTTCCGCTTCGATCGCGGGGTCACGATGCTCTCCCACCTCGGCATGAGCGGGCGCTGGCTGTTCTACGAAAAGGGTCCGGTCGATCCCCTGCCGCATGTCCACGCGCGGCTCGAGTTCGAGGACGGCGGTATCCTGTGGTTCCAGGACCCGCGCCGTTTCGGCCAGCTCCGGGCGATTCCCAACGCTCGCGTGGAACGCGACGCGTCACTCGCGCGCCTGGGCCGCGACCCGCTGGATCCTCCGCTCACGGCCCTCGAACTGGCCGATCTCGCGCGCGGATCGCGGGCGTCGATCAAGGTGTTCCTGCTCGACCAGGGGCGCATCGCCGGGATTGGCAACATCTATGCGAGCGAGATCCTGTTCCGGGCGAAGGTGGATCCGCGGCGCCGGGCCGGCACGCTCAAGCCGCGGGAGTGGGACGCCGTGGCCCCGGAGATTCCCGCCGTGCTCGAGGAGTCGATTCGCCAGATGGGCACGACATTCAGCATGTACCGCACGCTCTGGAACGAGCCGGGTCAGTACGGGGCGCAATTGCTCGTCTACGATCGGGCGGGCAAACCATGCCGGCGCTGCGGCACATCCATTCGCCGCGTCGTGTTGGGACAGCGTTCGACGTTCTACTGTCCCCACTGCCAGCGCCGGGCGTCGCGAGGGCGAGTTCGTCGCTTCTAGACGAAGCGACATTTTCGCAGCGACTTACGCGCCATCGCTGACGCGCACATGTCAAAGATTTTTCCCGTCTTTGTCATCCCACTGATCTTAGTCGTTGCTCTTGGACCGAGCCCCCCCTAGTTTTGTGTGCTGGCCCCCGCCACAGGGGAGTGTCGAGCCCCTGCCAGACCAGAAAGCCATCACATGATCAATGCGCTAGTTACCGTTGAGGGAGGTTTCGTGACCTTCGCCTCGTTCGGCCTGCCCCTGCCCATTCTCAAGGGCATCCGCGGGGCGGGCTTCACCGAGCCTACGGCGATCCAGAGCAAAGCCATCCCCATCATCCTCCAGGGCAACGACATCATCGGCGTGGCGGAGAGCGGCTCGGGGAAGACCGGCTCCTACCTGATCCCGGTTCTGTCCCGTTTCCTCGAGCGGTCCGTGCGCCTGCGAGGGGTCGTGCTCGTTCCGACCCGCGAGCTGGCGTCGTATGTCGAGACCCGGGCCCGTGACTACACGCGCTATACCGACTTGAAGATCGGGGTCGTCTACACGGGCGCCCCGCTCGCCGCCCAGGAACGGATGTTGAACGAGCAGCCGGTCCACCTGCTCGTCGCCACACCGGGCCGCCTGCTCGAGCTGCACGCCCGGGGCGCCATCAACTTCGCCGACGTCGAGATCCTCGTCATCGAGGAGGGGGACCGGATGGTCGGACTGGGCCTCGCCCCGGACCTCAGGAAGCTCCTGAAGCTCCTGCCCGAGACCCGGCAGACGCTGCTGTTCACGCTGACGCTCCCGCCCGAGCTGAACCGGCTCGCGAAGGAAGCCCTGGTGGAGCCGGTTCGCGTGGACGTGGCCCCGGCGACGGCCAAACCCGCTGCGGGGATCACCCAGGCGATCTACCCGGTGCCGCGCGAGCTCAAGTTCGACCTGCTCGACGACCTGCTGTCGCGCGCCGAGGTGCGGAGCACGATCATCTTCACGCGCGCCAAGACGTCGGCCGAGCGGCTCGCCAAGCAGCTCAAGCGCCACGGGCACGCGGTCGCGGTGCTGGACGAGCATCCGAGCCAGGGCGAGCGCGAGCACGCCCTGGACGACCTGCGCCGCGGCCGCATCCAGATCCTGGTCGCGAGCGAGGCGTCCGCGCGCAGCCTCGACGTGGCGGGCACGGCGCACGTCGTCAACTTCCACGTGCCGCTGACGCCTGAGGACTACGTGCACCGGCTCGGCCGTGGCGGCCGCGCCGATCCCGTGGGCGACGCGTTCACGCTGATGAGCCCGGACGAGCAGCGCGAAGTGGCGGCGATCGAGCGGTTCCTCGGCCGCGCCGTGCCGCGCGTGATCCTGCCGGACTTCGACTACGGCATGGCGCCGCGCGAGTTGAAGCAGGTCGTGACCTTCGAGGACGAGGCCCGCCGGCCGGCGGCCGCCGCGCCTCCGCGTCTCACGATCGCGGCCCGCAACTCGGGCACGGGCGGCTCGGCCCCGGGACGCCACGTCGCGCCCGCGGCGCGCGCCACCGTGCCGAAGCCAGCCGAACGCAAGCACCGCGCGGGCGAGACCCGTCCGGCCGCCACGTCACGCCCGGCCCCGCGCACGCGTCCCGCGCGTCCCGCTCCGAGCCGCACCAAGCGCTCGCGCTGACGCGGCGCTCGCGCTGACGCGCGGCGTCAGCCTCCCACCACTCCCGGCAGTTCCGACGCGGCCCACTCGAGCGCCGCGCGCGCCATGCCGCCGTCCGAGGCGGTCACGGTGATCGCGTCGGGCGAGCCGCCCCCCTTGCCGCGCGAGCGCTCGGTGAGCCCCGGCAGCAGCGTTCGCAGGTCGCCCGCGCCCGGCTTGGGCCGCGCGAGCATCACGAACGCCTCGGGCGTGCCGGCCGCGACCGCGACCCACGGCGCCCCCAGCTCGACGCAGCGGAAGGCGAAGGCGCGCGCCTCGTCACGCGTCCAGCGATCGCGGGCCTCGGCGACGCCGCCGGGCGAGCCCGCGACGCGTGCGGCCGCCTCGATGCCGGCGAGCCGCGCGGACAGTTCGCGCACGCGCTTCGCCAGCTCGTCGCGCTCGGCGGCCGCCTTCTCGAGATGCCCGATGAGTTGCGTGTCGTGGAGCGTGCGGCGCCGCGCGCCCTCGAGCAGGGCCTCGGTGCGCCACGCGTAGTCCCGCAGTCCCCGCGCGCCGCAGACGAACTCGAAGCGCAGGTTGTCGCGCACGCGCTCCCAGCGCACGATCTTGACGAGCCCGACCTCGCCGGTGCGCCGCACGTGCGTGCCGCCGCAGGCCGAGGCGTCCCAGCCGGGGATCTCGACGATGCGGATCCGGCCGCTGAACTTCGGCGGCTTCCGCAGCTCGAAGCGCTGGACCCCCTCGTCGTCGACCCAGTGCCGCAGCACCTCGCGGTCCTCCCACACGATCGCGTTCGCGGCCCGCTCGACCTCGTCGACGAGCGCCCAGTCGGCGGACCTCAGATCTACCTCGATCGTGGCGCGCTCTTCGCCCAGGCGGGACGAAAGGGTCGCGGCGTTCCGCACGCGCTCGAAGGCGGCCGACAGGATGTGCTGGCCGGTGTGCTGCTGCATGTGGTCGAAGCGCCGCGTCCAGTCGATCTCGGCGCCGGCGTCGGTCACCTCGCCGGCCGACGGGGCGTCGACGACGTGCCAGATGCGGCCGTCCTCGCCGTTCTGCACGTCCACGACGGGGACGGCGCCGATGCGGCCGTGGTCGGCCTCCTGCCCGCCGCTCTCGGGATAGAAGTAGGTCGTGTCGAGCTCGACGGCCGGGCGCCCGGCGTGGGTGTCGCGGGCGACGATGCGTGCCGCGAACGTCGTGGTGTAGGCGTCGTCGTAGTCGAGGCGGGTCGAGGGCATGGGGCTTGGGGGTCCTTGGAGTGCGGGGTCGTCGCGAGTCCTATTCGGACGGCGTGCGCGGGATGCCGTATTCGCGCAACTTGCGCCACAGCGTCGTGCGCGAGATGCCGAGCTGGCGCGCCGCGGCCGTCGAGTTGCCCTGGTGGCGTCGCAGCACGCGGACGATGTGCTCGCGCTCGACGTCGGCGAGCGACCACGAGTCGCGCGACTCGACGGCGGCGCCGCGGCGGTCGGCCGGATCGGGCGCCCGGCCCGACGAAGCCAGGCGCGGCAGCATGCGTGGCGCGCGCATCGTCGCCGGGA
>JANLWK010000081.1:0-4824 GCA_031364505.1 Candidatus Eiseniibacteriota bacterium
ACGCCGAGCGGCATGTAGACCAGCTCGTCCTTCTCACCGGCGAGCTGCACGAGCGGGTCGGGCTTCGCGTAGCGCAGCATCTCGCGCGCGTAGAACTCCATGAAATCGATGGCCTCGGCCGTGTCGCCGTCGGCCTCGGCCCAGCTCTTCCCCACCTCGAGCACCATCCAGGCCGAGAACACGTGGCGCCGCTCGCGCATCCGCTTCGCGGCCTCGACCAGGTAGGCGGCGCGCTCGGCCGGCGCGACCTTGCTCCAGCTCACGAACGCCTTCGCTGCGACCTCGACGGCCTGCGACGCCTGCTCGGTCGTGCACGACGGGAACCGCCCCAGCACCTCGGCGGGGCGCGACGGGTTGCGCGATTCGAACGTCGCCGGGGCCTTCACGCGCTCGCCGCCGATCACGGCCGGGTATTCGCGGTCGAGCTGGGCGCGCACCGTGGCGAGTGCGGCCTCGAATGCGGCGCGATGCTCGGGCTTCGAGAAGTCGATGTAGGTCGTCGGGGCGTAGGGCGGCAGCTGGGCGAGGCTCACCGGCGCAAGGCCGGTCGTGGAGGCGGGATTCATGACGCGTTCTCCTGAGTCCGGGGGAATCCGGGACGGACGGACAGGGGTCGACAGGGGGGACGCCCACCGGGCGTCATCACGCGCGCAGTCTAGAACCTGCCGCTCGGCGCGTCGACTACGGGATGCGGAGGATCCGGCGGGTGGCGGTGTACGTGCCGGCGCGCATGCGCACGAAGTACACGCCGGCGGGCATCTCGCTCGCGACGCGCGCGCCGAGGACGGCGTCGTGGCGGCCGGCGGGCATGTGTCCGCTCGCGAGTGTGGCGACGTGGCGGCCGCGCAGGTCGAACACGTCCAGCGACACGTCCGCGTCGCGGGCCAGCGTGTATTCGACGAGCGTCGCGCGCGAGAACGGGTTCGGACGGTTCTGCGCCAGCGCGAAGGCGTATCCGGCGCCGGCCTCGACGGCGAGGCCGACGGTGCCGTGGCCGATCGCGATCACGGCGTGCGGCGACTGGGCGTCGCTGGTCGTGAGGACGACCGACGCCGTGTCGTCGCCCGCCGCGTTCGGCGAATAGAACACGCCGACCGTGTCGCTCGCCCCGCCCGGGATCGAGAAGCTCGTGCGCCCGACCCAGAATTCCTGGTCACTCAGCGCGATCGCCGTGACCGACAGCGGCTGGTTGCCCGTGTTCGTGACGGTGAGCGCGGCGCCACTCGTGGAACCGACGGCGACCGACGGCGGCCGCACGGTGTCGGGAGCGGCGGCGAACCCGGGGCCGTTCCCGATGCCGGTGAGCGGCACGCGGGTCGGCGAGTGGCCCGGGTCGTCGCAGACGATCGTGACCGTATCGGCGTACGTGCCGCCGTAGACCGGCATGAACCAGACGCCCACGGTGTCCTGCTGGCCCGCGGCCAGCGTCATGCCCGTCCGACCGACGGCGTACACGCCGGTCCCGGTGCCGATCGCGGTCACGTGAAGGATCGTCGAGCCACCGTTCTTGAGCGTGAGCGGCAGCACCGTCGACGTGCCGGCGTTCTGGGTGCCGTGATCGAGGGCGACGGGCGTCTCGATGAGCCGCGGGGCCGGAATCGTGAACACGGCATTCGAGCTGTCCTGCGGCGAGGAATCCCACGCGTCGGTGACGCGCACCTTCGCCTGCGTCGTGCCGTCCCACGGCACCGTCCAGTCGTACTTGCCCAGGTAGCCGGCGACGTCGGCGATCTTCTGCCACGGCTCGCCCGGGGCGCGGCGGTACTCGATGCGCGCCAGCGCCACGTAGGCCGAGTTCCAGGTGATCGTGTGCACCGTCGTGGGCGCCCACGACTCGCCGCCGTTCGGCGCAGCGACGCTCACCGACTGCGTGCCCGCGGCGGGCGTGTAGCTGTAAATGTGCTGCAGCTTCCAGATGCCCGACGACTGCATCGCCAGGACGGTCGCGCGGTCGCGCGCGTAGAGACCGTAATTGTTGCCGAATCCCGTGGCCGTCGAAATCGTCGTCCATGTGACGCCACCGTTGAGCGAGACGAGCACCGCGGGATCGCCATTCGCCGAATACTGGCCGAACACCACCATGTTGGGATCGTCGCGGCTGATGTCGACGCCCCACGGCTGGTTCGTCGCGTCCACCGTGGACCAGGCGGAGCCGAAATTGGTGGAGCGCTGAACGCCCCCCGCCGTCCACGCCGTGGCCAGGACCTGGGAGTTTCGCAGGCGGGCGCACGCGAGCCCGGGCACCTCGGACGCGTTGCTCACACTGTCGATCACGGTGAAGCTCTGCCCGCCGTCCGTCGACTTGAGGTGTCGGCCCCTGCCGGTGCTGGTCACGCCGTCCCCGACGATCATGACCTCGGTGGAATCGGGCACGACGACGATGTCGCACGGGCTGCGGAAGATGGCGTTCCCGACCGAGGACCAGTTCTGGCCGAAGTCCGTCGAGCGCTTGAGCGGCGTCTGCGTCGTTCCCGCCGCCCCGAGCTCGCCGCCGAACCACACCGTGTCCGGGTGATCCGGATCGACCTCGAGCGGGATGCCGTATTCGCCGAAGTCCATCTGTAGTTCCTGCGTCCAGTCCGCGCCGCGGTTCTCGGTGCGGTAGACGCGGTCGCTGACCGAGCCGCCGCCGATCGCCGCCAGCCACACGTTGCTGTCCTTGGGCGATACGACGAACGCGTTGCACTTGGTGTAATTCAACGGGAACGACGCGATGATGTTCCAGCTGTCGCCGTCGTCGTGGCTCGCCAGGACCTTGTTGCCCTGGGCGCAATAGATCGTGTTCTTGTTGATGGGATTCAGCGCGAACGTGTTGCCGCGCGTGTTGCCGCCCCACGACGTGCGCGGGCCCGCCCCCCAGCTGCGGGACAGCGTCGCCCCGGTCGCCAGGTGCCACGTCGTGCCGCGGTCGGAGCTGGCGATCAGGGCACGGTTCGCGTTGCTGCACGCGAACACGCCCGGCCCGAACGACGACAGGTCGGAGATCTGCCCGTGCATCGAATGCTGCTGGAACGTCCACGTCGTGCCGCCGTTCGTCGAATAGCGGATGAAGCCTCCGCCGCCGGCGATCCACAGCGTATCGGGCGAGCGCATGTGGACGACCCGCACGTCGGCGCGCGCGTCGAGCTTGAGATTGACCGGCGAGAAGCCGGCGCCGCCGTTCGTGCTCCGGAACGCGGTGCCCTCGAGCCCGACGACCCACACCGTGGCGGCGCGCTGGGCCACCGAGATGAGCCGGTTCGACGTGCCGAGCGACACGGGATCCCACGAGTCGCCGCCGTCCGACGTGCCGAGCAGCACGCCGCCGTCGCCGGCCACCCAGCCGTGCATCGCGTCGGTGAAGGTCGCGGTGTAGAGGGCCGCACCGGTGCCGGTCGCGAGCGTCGTCCACGTGGCGCCCGCGTTGCGCGTGCGCACGACGACGCCCGAGCTGCCCGACGCGAACCAGGTGGAGTCCGACGGCATCGACAGGCCGCGCAGGAACGGATTCCCGGCGATCGTCGTCTGGGTCCAGTTGCCACCGCTGTCGGTGCTCTTCCAGATCGCGCCCGCCTCACCCACGATCACGAACGTGAACCCGCGCGAGGCGACCTCGCGCAGCTCGAGCAACGGCGACCCCAGTACGCGCTCGGTCCACGTATTGCCGCCATCGAGCGTGCGGTAGACCTCGCCGCCGTCGCCGACCGCGATCGCGTCCTGCTGGTCGCGCGCGCAGATGCCGCGGAATCCCTGTGCCGCGGCCCCGCTGGCGGCGAGCATCAGGAGGGCGCAGGCGAGCGGAATCAGGACGCGGGGCAAACGGGGCATTCGGCTCTCCAGCGCGATGAAGGACCCGGATTCGAAGGCCGGATCGGCCAGGATGTCGGAACGGGGAGAACGGGCGAACGGGCAGGGTCGCCTCCTGCGGGGGCGGCGACACCCGAGTCTAGCCTTGTCCGGTGGTGGCTTCAATGAGGACGATCGGCGCGTGTCGGCCGCACATCGGGCCGGCGGCCCGCCCGGCGTCAATCCTCGGGGATCCGCGCGCGCGCCTCGACCTCCGCGAGACCGGTGCGCGCCTCGCCGGACACGCGGCCCCGCGCCACGAGCGGCCGGAGCTCGATCGAGTCGGCGAGGCGGCCGCCGCAGCCGATCCCGCGGCCGTCGGGCGACAATGGCCCATCGATCCTGAGCCGGGCGATCGTGCGTCCCGCGCGGCGCATGAGCAACTCGCATCCTTCGACCTCGAGGTCCGTGCGTTTCGCCGCGTCGGGCCGGATGCCGTAGACGACGACCGAGTCGACCGCGAGCGGGAACGCCCACGCGAGGGTCGCGGCCTCGCCCGACGCGGTGCGCGCGATCCACGCCACGTCGCCGGCGTCGCCGCGCGTGCGGCGGTCGACGAGCGCGCGCGCCGCCGTGCCCGGCGACTCGCTCGTCGCGGTGACCGTGGCGGACGGTGCGGCGTTGAACCGCTTGCCGAGCGCGTAGGATTCGGCGACGGGGATCGCCGTGTGGCCGGTGTGGCAGCCGACGCATTGCGTGCCCGTGCCGGGCCGGCCGGCGTTGAACCCGGGCACGTGCGCCGGACCGCCGACGCTCTGCAGCACGTGGCCATGCGCGTCCACGAGCTGCTCGAACATCGGCAGATCGCCCGGGATGTGATCCTCGTGGATCGCGCCGCTGCGGTTGACCTCGGCCTCGCGCAGCAGCACCACCGTGTCGCCGGCGGCCGAGCCGGGCCGCGCGAGTGACGCGAAGAAGCGGATGCGCACGTCACGCGCGATCGCCGGCGCGTCCGGGATCGGCACGTCGACGGGTGCGTTGGCGAACACGTTCAGGCAG
>JANLWK010000084.1:0-12563 GCA_031364505.1 Candidatus Eiseniibacteriota bacterium
GCGATCGGGTCGACCGCGAACCGCATGGTCCGCGTGCTGCTCGCCGACGACGATCCGACGGTGGCCGCCTACGTCGGGCGCGTGCTGCCCGCGGATCGCTTCCAGGTGGAAGTCGTGAACAATGGCGAGGAGTGCCTGCACTACCTGCGCACGCAGCCCAAGGGCTTCGACCTGCTGCTGCTCGACCTCATGATGCCCGACGTCAGCGGCTACGACGTGCTGCGCGAGATGGCTCTCACCGGCACCGCCAAGGGCCTGCCCGTCATCGTGCTCACGAACGAGCCCGACCCGCAGAACGAGAGCGAACGACGGCTGCTCGAACAGGGCCAGGTGATCGACATCCTGCCGAAGTCGAGCGTTCACGAGCGGCCCGATGTGCTGCCCGCGGCGATCGATCATCATCTGAAGGACGCCGAGGAAGCGTTCGACACCTTCAACGGACCGCGGCTCGAAGTCGACCGCTTCCGCGCCGAGCTGCCCGAAGGCGATGCGGCCACGGCGCGCCGCCAGCTCGGCATCGAACGATTCATGGCGTCGGACGCCCCGGCGGGCGGTGGCATCTCGCTGCGTGGCTGGCCGTCCGACGGCGGCGCGACATCGCGAATGGACGGCGAGGGGCAGGCGGCCACGGACCCCGCTGGAGACTCGGACGAAGGCGATCGGAGGGCTGCATGAAGCGCGTGCTCGTCGTCGAGGACGATTCGCATAACGCATTGTTGTTCCGTAAGTTACTGGAGCGTCGCGGCGGGTTCCACGTGACCGTCACGGAATCCGCACCCGAAGTCGTGGAGCACGTCCGCTCGCACACGGTGGACCTCGTGATCATGGACGTCTCGCTCGCGAACACGACGTGGGAGGGCCGGCCCGTGAACGGCATTGACCTCTGCCAGATGCTCAAGGGCGATCCGGCGACCGCCGACGTTCCGATCGTGCTCGCCACCGCGCACGCGATGCGCGGCGACGCCGAGTCGTTCGTGCAGCAGAGCGGCGCCGACGGCTACGTGTCCAAGCCGATCCTCGATCACACGGCGTTCGTGACCCAGATCCAGTCCCTCCTCCGCGAGGCGGCGTGAGCGCCACGGCCGAACGCATCCTGCTCGTCGAGGACGACCGCGCGTTCGCGCGAGCGACCGCGCGGCGGCTGTCGGCCGAGGGCTTCGAGGTGCTGCACGCCGCCGACGGGCGCGAGGGGATGCGCTCGATCGTGACGCTCGAGCCCCAGCTCGTCGTCTCCGACTGGATCATGCCGCATGTCGACGGCCTCGAACTGTGCCAGTCGGTCAAGACAGGTCTCGGTGACGAGTCGCCCTGCTTCATCCTGTACACCGCCCGCGACGACCGTGATGCCCGCGCGCTCGCGCTCGAGAGCGGCGCCGACGACTACCTGCTCAAGTCCTGCCACCCGGGCGAGCTGCTCGCGCGTGTTCGCGCGGGCCTCCGCCGGATGGCGCTGCGCGCGGAGCTCAAGCGCGTGCGCGCGGAGCTCGACGCCCTGCGCGCGGGGGGCGCTTCCGGGCCCATCGCGGTGCCGCGCGTGACGGATCCGCTGACGCTGTGCCGGCCGTGCGGCAAGGTGCGGATCGCCGAGGGCGTCTGGGAGGACCTGGCGCACCTGATCGAGGACATGGGGCTCATGGGCTTCGAGGCGGGGAGCTGCCCCGATTGCGCCGCCGCCCGCGCCGACGACGCCCCGCGCCGCCGCGCCGCGTGAACCCCGGCCGTTCGCGGCCGTTCCCGCATCGCGATAAGCTCATCCGCTCTGGACGCTCCAAGTCCCGGCCGCCTCGAGAGCTGCGGGGATTGACGTAAGGGGGAGGTGACGCTGTGCGTTCGATCGATCGTGCGCTGCTGGGCGCCGCACTGACTCTGGGCCTCGCCGCCGGCGGGCCGGCGCGCGTGCACGCAGCCACCGCGCCGCCGCTGCCCGACACCTCGATGGTCACACTCGGCTCCGGCGAGAGCGCCGCACAGGCGTTCGTCGCGTGGCCGCGCAAGCGGGCGGGCGCGCCGGGGATCGTGGTCGTGCACGAGTGGTGGGGACTCGACGCCCAGATCCGCGACATCGCGCGGCGGCTGTCGCGCGAAGGCTACGTCGCCATCGTGCCGGACCTCTATCACGGCCAGGTCGCGACCGATCCGGAAGTCGCGCACGAGCTGTCGCGCGGGCTCGACGACCAGGCCACGCTCGCCACGCTGGGTGCCGCGGCCGCATGGCTGCGCGCCCGGCCGGACGCCGCGAAGGCGAAGAACGGCGTGGTCGGGTTCTGCCTCGGCGGCGGGCTCGCTCAGCGGCTGGCGCTCGCGCGCCCCGATCTCGCGGCCGCGGTCATGTTCTACGGCGGCCCCGAAACCGACCCGCAGGCACTGCGCTCGCTCCACGCGCCGCTGCTGGCGCACTTCGGCGCCACGGACAAGGGAATACCGCTCGCGCGCGTCGACGAGCTGAAGCGTGGCCTCAAGGCGGCGGGCAAGGTGGGCGAGGTGTACGTCTACCCGGGCGCCGGACACGCGTTCATGAACGAGGCGCGCCCGTCCTTCCACGTCGACGCCGCGCGCCAGGCGTGGGCGCGCACGCTCGCGTGGCTCCAGCGCTACCTGAAGAGCTGAGCGCCGCGTGCCGCGCGGGCTGACGTGGAGCCGCCGGTGAGCCACCGGTGAGCCGCGGGTGAGCCGGCGCGTCCTCGTCCTCGGCGGCACGGGCTTCATCGGCGGCCGCGTCGCGCGCGCGTTCCGCGATGCCGGCGACCACGTGACCATCCTGTCGCGACACGCGCGCGGCGATGCCGGCTTCGAGGCCGTGGCCGCCGACCGCACGGATGCCGCAGTACTCGCCGCCGCACTCGGCGGCCGCGCGTTCGACGCCACGCTCGACTTCGCCGCCTACGACCGCGCCGGAGTCGAGGCACTCGTGGCCGTCCCGGGATTCCGGCCGGGCCGCACGATCGTGATCTCGACGGGCCAGGCGGTGATCGTCACGACCGCGCCGCATCCGCCTTACCGCGAAGAGGACAGTGAGCACCCGCTCCGGCCGGAGCCGCCGCGCGATCACCGCGATCACGCGGGCTGGCGGTACGGCGTCGGCAAGCGCGAGGCCGAACGTGCCACGCTCGAACACCGCGCACGCGACGGCGGCGAAGCCGTCATCCTGCGGCTCCCGATCGTCGTCGGGGCCGGTGACACGAGCCTCCGCACGTGGGCCCACCTTGAGCGCTTCCGCGACGGCGGGCCGGTCCTGCTTCCGGACGGGGCCGTGCGCCCGACGCGGTTCCTCTGGGTCGACGACGTGGCGACGGCGTGCCTAAGCCTGCTCGAGCGGTGGCCGCCGCCGAGCCCGATCTACCACCTCGCGTCACCCGCGATCGTGCCGCTGCGCGCCGTGCTCGAAGCGCTCGCCGTCGCGGCTCACGCCACTCCCGAGTGGGTCGACGTCACCGACGCCCAGCTCACTTCGGCCGGCCTCGACCGCCAGTGCTGCACGTACTCCGGGCACTGGGTCTCGGTGCTCGATCCGTCGCGCGCCGCGCGCGAGTGGGGCTTCCGCGGCACGCCGATCGAGGACTGTATCCCGGGGATCGTCCGCGCCCACCTCGAGCGCCCCCCGGGCGAGAGCGACATGGGCTACGCGCATCGCGCGCGAGAGCTCGCGCTGGCGCGCAGCCTCAAGTCCGCGGGGGCCTGAGCCGATCACCGAAGTTCCGGCCCGGCCGTCGCTTGGCAAGGGCGAGCGGGCTTGGTAGAGTCCCTCGCTCATTTCTTCGATGGCCCAGCCGCCTGCGGCACGCGCGGCGGCCTGTTCCTCGGTAGCTCAATGGTAGAGCATCCGGCTGTTAACCGGAGGGTTGTAGGTTCGAATCCTACCCGAGGAGCCAACACTCGAGAGCCCCCGCGACGCATGACGCCGCGGGGGCTTCTCGCTGCCGCCCTACATGGGCGTCGGTGTCACCGCCGCGGAGTCCGCGGGTGCGGCCGGAGGCGTCGCCTCGGCGACGCGCGCCAGGCTCGCGAGGCCTTCCTCGAACTGGCCGCCCACCATCTTGTCCATGTCCATGAACACGCACATCACCTTGGACACCATGTTGTAGCGGCCGAGCATCGTCCAGGTGACCTCGGTTCCGGTGCCGTTCGGCGCGAGCGCGAACACCGTCGTGCACGTGTCCGCGAATGGCTTGATGAACTCGAGCCGCATGTCGACGCGCGAATCGGGAACGGCCTCGACGATCGTCATCCGTCCCTCGCCGGCCTTGTCGTTGCCGGCCCAGTGATAGGACGAGCCGACGCCCGTCGCGGGGCCCGAATAGTCGGACTTCATGTTCGGGTCGAGCTTCTCCCACGGCGACCATTCGGGGAAGCGGTGGAAGTCGTTGACGATCGCGTAGACCGTCGCGGGCGACGCCGCGGTCGTGCCCTTGCGCTCGATCCGCATCTCGTCCGGCTTCTGCATGGCGAGCCCCATCACCACGGCGAACGCCACGGCGATGAACACCACGATCGTCAGCAGGATCTTCTTCACCATCTCGTGCTCCCTCCAGGTGGGGCTCAGCGGCGCATGCGCGTCCACAGGGCCGCGCGGACGTCGTCCCATCCGGCGCCCACGCCGCGCAGCGCGACGAGCGCATGGTACACGAGATCGGCCGCCTCCTCGGTGGCCCGCCCTGCGTCGCCGTCCGCTGCGGCGGCCACCAGCTCGGCCGCCTCCTCGCCGAGCTTCTTGAGCCGCAGGTTGCGGTCCGCGAGCAGCCGGCGCGTATAGCTCGGAGGGTCGCCGGCGGCGGTGCCAGCGCCGGTGCCGGCCATGCCCTCCGCGGCGCGTTCGCGCACCGTGCGGTCGAGCACGGCGAGCGCGTCGGCGGCGAGCGCCGGCTCACCGAAGCACGAGACGGCGTTCGTGTGGCATGCGGGTCCGCGCGGGATCACGCGCGCGAGCACGGCGTCGCCATCGCAGTCGGCGTCGAGCGACACGACCGCCTGGGTGTTTCCGCTGGTGCCACCCTTGTGCCACAGGCCGCGCGTCCGAGAGCGGTAGTGCATCTCGCCGGTCTTGATCGTGCGCGCGAGCGCGTCGCGGTCGGCGTGCGCGATCATCAGCACCACGCCCGAGCGCGCGTCCTGCGTGACGACGGTCACGAGGCCGCCGCCCTTGTCGAAATCGAGCGCATCCAGGTCCAGCATGACGTCTCCTCCGAGGGTGCTCAGCGCGCCGCGGCCGCGCCGAGCAGCGTGCGCGCCTCGGCCGCCAGCGCCCTGTTCGTCGCGATCGCGCTGCCGCCGAGCGGGGTCGCCGCTCCGCTCCAGTCGGTGAACACTCCGCCCGCTTCCTCGACGATGGGCATCACGGCCGCGGCGTCCCAGGCCGACAGCACCCCGTCGACCATCACCTCGGCGCGCGCGGTCGCGACGAGCAGGTAGCCGTAGCAGTCGCCCCAGCTGCGGGCGATGGCCGCATGACCGGCGAGGCGTTGCCAGCCGGGCCGGCGGTCGGGCGAACCGCGGAAGCGTTCGTCGGTCGTCACGACCGTCGCCCGCGCCATCGTGTCGACGTCCGAGACGCTGCACCGGGCGCCGTTCCAGAAGCAGCCCTGGCCCCGCGCGGCTGCGATCGATTCGCCGAGGGCCGCGAAGTGCGCGGCTCCCGCCAGCACGCGATCGCCCTCCATCACGCCGACCAGCGTGCCCCACAGCGGCACGCCGTGGACGAAGCTCTTCGTGCCGTCGATCGGATCGACGATCCAGCGCCGCGTTGCGCCGGGGCGCGTCTCGCCGAACTCCTCGCCCAGGATGCCGTCGGAAGGGAAGTGCGCCTCGATCCACTGCCGCGCGAGCCGCTCGGCCTCGCGGTCGGCCTCGGTCACGGGACTGCCGTCGGCCTTGAAATCGACCGTGATGCCGGGCCGGAATCGCGCTCGCGCCGCGTCACCCGCGAGCCGCGCCACTTCCGCCACGGCCTCGAGCAGGGACGCCGCGTCCGCCGGAGGCGCGGGTGCTCCCGGCGCGGGTGAATCGCGCATGGCGTCTTCGCCACGCGTCACGCGGTACTCCGCACGGCATGCCCGCCGGCGGCGAGCGCCGCCTTGAGCTCGGTCACGGTCGCGACACCGTCGTGGAGGATGCCCGCGACGAGCACCGCGTCGGCGCCCGCGTCGACGGCGTCGCAGAGGTGCGACGCCTCGCCGGCGCCGCCCGAGGCGATCACCGGCACGTCGACGGCGCCGCTCACCGCGCGCGTCAGCTCGAGGTCGTAGCCCGAGCGGCCGCCGTCGTGGTCGACGCTCGTCAGCAGGATCTCGCCCGCGCCGCGGCGCACGCACTCGGCCGCCCAGGCCACGGCATCGAGCGATGTCGGCGTGCGGCCGCCGTGGGTCACGACGCGCCAGCGGACGCCCTTTGGGTGCTGGTGCCCCGGGGGGCCCGCGGGGCCGTTCTCGCGCCGGGCATCGATGCTCGCGACCACGCACTGGCTGCCGAAGCGCGCGGCGCACTCGGTCATCACCTCCGGGCGTTCCACCGCGGCGGTGTTGACGCTGATCTTGTCGGCGCCCGCCCGAAGTGCCGCCCCGGCGTCCGCGGCGGTGCGAATCCCTCCGCCGATCGTGAGCGGGATGAACAGCCGTTCCGCCGTGCGCCGCGCCACGTCGAGCAGGGTGCTGCGTTCCTCGACCGATGCGGAAATGTCGAGGAACACGATCTCGTCCGCCCCCTGCGCTTCGTAGCACGCCGCCAGCTCGGCCGGATCGCCGACGTCGCGCAGCCCGACGAACTGGACGCCCTTGACCGCCCTGCCCCCGCGCACGTCGAGGCAGGCGATCAGCCGTCGCATCAGCATCACCCCTCCTCGACCGACACGGGACCCTTGGTGCTGAACACGTCCCCGCCCGCCGGAGGCGCCGCGAGGGCCTGGCGGAGTGACAGCCCCAGCGCCTTGAACGCGGCCTCGACCACGTGATGGCGGTCGCGGCCGCGGAGCACGCGGACGTGCAGCGTCATGCGTGCGTGGTCGGCGAACGAGCGCATCCAGTGGTCGTAGTACGAGCTGGGCAGCGGCCCGCGGTAGTACGGCCGGCCGCCGAGATCGAGCGTGACGTGCACGAGCGCGTCGTCCATCGGGATGATGCGGTCGCCGTAGCGCGCGCAGCGACTCGTGTCCAGCCCCGCGAGTGCTCCGCCCACGGCGATCGCGACGTCCTCGATCAGGTGGTGCGGCAGGTCGCCGCGCGCCTCGACGGCGAGGTCGAGCCCCGAGTAGCGCGCGAGTGCGGTCAGCATGTGATCGAGGAACGGCCGGCCGGTGTCGACCGAGGCCGTGCCGACGCCGCGCGTTAGCTCGACGCGCACGCGGGTCTCACGGGTTTCGCGAACGATGACGCTCATGCGGTGTACTCCCGGACGAGCCGCTCTGGATCCAGGACGCCGGTGTAGAGCGCCATGCCGAGGATCGCGGCCGCGATCCCGAGATCCGCGAGTGCCGCCAGCTCGTCGAACGTGGTGATGCCTCCCGATGCGAAGACCGGCAGCTCCGTCAGGCCCGCGAGGTCGCGCATCAACTCCAGATCCGTTCCCGCCATCGCGCCTTCGCGATGGACCGCCGTGACGAGCACGCCGGCGAGCGGCAGCGAGCCCCCCCCACGGTGCGGCAGCGAGCCACCCCCATCGCGCGACAGGGCGCCGAGCCGGGCGAGCAGTGCCTCGATCGGCGTCCCGCCGTCGCGGCTCCATCCATGCGTGACGACTGCCCGCCCGCGCACGTCCGCGGCGACGATCAGCCGGCCGGGGTGGGCCGCGCTCGTGCGCTCGAGCCATGCATGATCCTCGAGCGCGCGCGTGCCCACGACGACGCGCGCGGCGCCCGCGCCGAGCAGGCGCTCGACGGCGGCCTCGTCACGCACGCCGCCGCCGGCCTGGACTTCGAGCCCCGGTTCGCGCAACAGCACCTCGATCACCGCGGCGTTGTCGCCGCGACCCGTCGCGGCGTCCAGGTCGACGACGTGCAGCTCGCGGAAGCCGGCCTCGCGCCAGCCGCGCGCGACGGCGAGCGGATCGCCGAGCCGCACGCGCTCGTCCTCGTAGCGCCCACCGACGAGCTGGACACACGCGCCTTCGCGAAGGTCGAGCGCGGGGATCACGCGCATGTCACCTCCGCGACGCACGCCGCGAGGAACCGCACGCCGGCCTCCGAGCTCTTCTCGGGATGGAACTGGACGCCGATCACGCGGTCGCGCCGCACCACCGCGGGAAACCGGTCGTCCTCGTGCGTGCACCAGCCGGTCACGATGCCGGAATCCGCGGGACGGCAGGCGTAGCCGTGCGCAAAGTACGCGGTCGCCAGCGGGGCGCGACCGAACAGGGAATCGTCCGACGGCTCGAGCGTGTTCCAGCCGATCTGTGGCACGCGGCGCGCGGCGAGCCGCGTGACGTCGCCGCGGAAGACGCCGAGGCCCTCGCCCGGACCCTCTTCGCTCCGCTCGAACAACAGCTGGAGTCCGAGACAGATGCCGATGCACGGCAGACCGTTCGCGATCGCCGCGCGCATCGCGTCGCGTCCCGGCGCCAGGCGCTCCGCGGCCGCTGCGAACGATCCGACTCCGGGGATCACGAGCAGCTCGGCGCGCGTTGCGCGGGCAGGATCGGGCTCGATCTTCGCCTCGACGCCGGCGCGCGCCAGCGCCTTGCCGAGCGAGTGCAGGTTCCCCGCCCCGGTGTCGAACAGCGCCGCCTTCACGACAGCGCTCCGCCGAGAGCCGCCAGCGCGCGCTCCATCTGCGGCCACGTCCCGATGCTGATGCGCAGCGCGTCGCCGTGGCGGTGGAGCCCGGGGAACGCCCGCACGGCCACCCCCGCGCGACGCATCGCCGCGGCGGTCGCCGCGGCGGCCGGGACCGGCACGAGGACGAAGTTCGCCGACGAGTCCAGCGGCCGGAGCCCGAGCCCGCGGAGTGCCTCCGCGAACCGGACGCGATGCGCCAGCGTCTCGGCCACGCGCGAGGCGACCCACTCCCGGTCCTCGGTCAGCGCCGCCATGGCGGCCCGCTCGGTGAGCCCGCCGACCTTGTAGGGTCCGCGCGACTTCTCGACCTCCGCCACGATTTCGGGCGAGCCGATGCCGTATCCGATGCGCAGCCCCGCGAGCCCGAATGCCTTGGAGAGCGTGCGCGTCACGAGCAGGTTGCCCCGCGCGGCGGCCACGGGGGCGAACGAGCGTTGCGGCGACGCGAACTCGATGTAGGCCTCGTCGAGGATGACGACTCCGGCGGCCGCGTCGAGGACGCGCTCGATGCGCTGGGGCGCTGTGGCGCGGCCCGTGGGGTTGTTCGGCGAGCACAGGTACGTCACGCGCGCGCGTGGTTCCAGCAGGCCCGCGGCATCCGCGTCGCCGTCCTCGGCCAGCGGTACCGCCACGCCCTCGAGCCCGTTCATGCGCGCGAACACCGGCAGCATCGGGAACGTCGGGTCCGGATAGGCGAGCCGGTCGCCGGGCTCGGTGAACGCGCGGATCGACGAGTCGAGCACGTCGTCGGACCCGCAGCCCGTGACGACGCACTCCGGCGCCACGCCGGCGTAGTCCGCGATCGCCTGCTTGAGATCGCGCGCGTACACCGCCGGGTAGCGCGTGATCGCCTCGGTGTCGGCGGCCGCGAGCACGCGGCGCGCCGCCGGCGGCACGCCGAAGCGGTTCGTGTTGTCGCTCAAGTCCAGCTCGCAGGGCTCGCGCATGGGATCGTAGAGCGCGAGCCCGCGGTAGGCCTCGCGCGCGAACGCCAGCGCGCCGCGATCGGGCAGCGGGCTCACGACCGGCTCCATGCGGCCGCCGCGGCGGCGTGGGCCGGCAGGCCCTCGGACTCCGCGAACCGCGCGACGTCGCGGGCGAGTCCCGCGGCCGCACCGGCGCTGACGCGCTGCCACGTCGTCCAGCGCAAGAAGTCGAGCGTCGAGAGCCCGGAATAGCTGCGGGCGAGCCCGCCGGTCGGGAGCGTGTGGTTGGCGCCCGTCATGTAGTCGCCGAAGGCGACCGAGGCGCTCTCGCCGACGCACACGGTGCCCGCGTTGCGCACGCGCGGCAGCAGCGCCTCGGCACGCGCGCCGGCGAGCAGCAGGTGCTCGGGGGCGAACTCGCTGGCGAATCCGAGCGCCTCGTCGAGGGTCGCCGTCAGCACGCCGCCGCGCCGCGCGAGCGATTCGGCGATGACGGCCCGCCGGGGTGCCGCGTCACGCGACGCGGCGACCGCCTCCGTCACGCGCGTCGCGAGCGCCGCGTCCTCGACCAGCGCGATCGAGCAGGCGTCGGGATCGTGCTCGGCCTGGGCCACGACTTCGCGCGCGATCACGTCCGGAACGGCGCTCGAGTCCGCGATCACGAGCAGCTCGCTCGGACCCGCGGGCGAATCGATCGAGCACGCCCCCGTGAGCTGCAGCTTGGCCTCGGCGACGTAGGCGTTCCCCGGGCCGACGATGCGGTCCACGCGGGGAACACTCGCCGTGCCCAGCGCCATCGCCGCCACGGCGCCCGCGCCGCCGAGCGCGAACACGCGGCCGACGCCCGCCAGCTCGGCCGCGGCGAGCACCGCGTCGGCCGGCCGGCCTTTCGGCCCCGGCGGCGAGCACAGCACACGCTCCGGAACGCCGGCGACGCGGGCGGGAATCGCGCACATGAGCACCGTGCTCGGGTAGGCGGCGCGCCCGCCGGGCGCGTAGAGGCCGACGCGGCCGAGCGGGTCGGGACGGCGGCCGAGGCGGACGCCGGGCTCGGTTTCGAGCTCGTAGGCGGCCGGCAGCCCGCCGCGATGGAACGCCTCGATGTTGCGGGCCGCGCGCTCGAGGGACACACGCAGGCCGGGATCGAGGCGCTCGAGCGCCTCGCGCCGGAGTGTCGCGGGCACCTCGAGCGAATCCAGTTCGACTCCGTCGAGCTCGCGCGCGAGCGAGTGAAGCGCCGCGTCCCCGTCCCGGCGCACGCGCTCGATGATCGCGGCGACTCGCCCGCGCAGTTCCGTCCCGGCCACGGCGCCGCGCGCCAGCAGTTCGCGCCGTTCGTCCGCGGAGAGCGACGCGAGAGCGCCCGTGTAACGGATCGCCGTCATGCGAACCTCATCGGCTCCGCCGGATTCTGGATACGCGGCTCCGCCGGATTCTGGGTGCGCGGCTCCGCCGTCATGGCACCAGCCGCTCGATGCGGGTGACGAGGATGCCCTGGGCGCCGAGCTGTTTGAGGTCGGTGATCGTGCGCGACAGCGTCGCGGTTTCGACGACGGCGTGCACCGCCACCATCGCGCCGCCATCCAGGATGTCGACGACCGTCGGTCCGTTCAGGCCCGGGAGCACGCCGCGCGCGCGATCGAGGTGGGCGCGGGGCACGTTGGCCATCACGTAGCGCTTGCCGCGGGCGCGGAGCACGGAGTCGAGTGCGGTGACGAGCTCGCCCAGTGCGCGCGTGCGCGGTGCGTCGCGCTCGACCTTCGCCGTGACGAGACGGGCACTCGACTCGAGGATGGTCTCGATCTCGCGGAGGCCGTTGATCTTGAGCGTCGAGCCCGTCGAGGTGATGTCGACGATGATGTCGGCGATCCCGAGATGCGGCGCGATCTCGGCCGCACCCGACATCGGCGCGATCTCGACCGGCAGGCCGCGGTCGCCGAAGAACCGCCGCGTGATGCGCGGGAACACGGTGGCCACCCGCGGCGTGCCCGTCAGGTCGCCGAGGCTCCGGATCCCGGCGTCCTCGCGCGCCGCGACCACGATGCGGCAGCGTCCGAATCCGAGGTCGAGCAGCGTCTCGAGCGGGCGCTCGGATTCGCTCACGAGGTCCCACCCGGTCACGCCTGCGTCGGCCGCACCGTCGGCGACGTACTCGGGGATGTCCTGGGCCCGCACGAACAACGCGGTGAACTCGCCGCCGAGCGACGCCGTGAGGGCACGGTCACCGGTCGAGCGGATGTCGAGCCCGGCATCGTCGAACAGCTGCCGCGTGTCCTCGTTCAGCCGGCCCTTGTTCGGCAGGGCGATCTTGAGCATCGGGTCCTCGGGGGTGGACGTCCCCGGCCGGGCAACAAAAAACCCGTCCGGTGGGGACGGGTCGGGGTGCGGTGCGGCGTGTTCCGGTCAGGTCGTCCGGATCGTCATGCGCCGCGCGCCCCGGCCCGTCGGGCCGTGGTGGACGTGATGCGCATGATGCCGGGCGAGGCGTGCCATGACGTACATGAGCGTATCGGCCCACGCGGGCCCGGTCAAGCACGCGCCCGGAAACGAAGAGACCCCGGGATTCATCCCGGGGTCTCGAACGTCCGCTCTGGAGGAGTGGACTACTGGCCGGACGTCAGCGTGACGCTGACGGCAGCCGACTTGCCGTGGCCCTTGACGTTGTACTGGGTCGTCGAGGAGTCCGCGTAGCTCGAGATACCCGAGGTGGCCGTCGCGGCCGCCACGAACGTCGCGCGATCTTCCCACGCGCCGCCCGAACCCGTGGTTCCGTCGAACGGGTTCTTGTAGTTCGCCGGCAGCAGGTTGCCGATGTGCGTCGCATCCAGCGTCGCGGAGTACACGCCGTCGTTCTGGACACCGTAGTCCTCGGCCGCCAG
>JANLWK010000125.1:0-11305 GCA_031364505.1 Candidatus Eiseniibacteriota bacterium
TTCGTCTTCCAGTCGTAGACGTAGCTCGTGCGCGGCGCCGTGGCCGTCTCGACACCGATCGTGGTGTAGCGCCCGTCACGCGAGGTCACGCCGCTGTAGACCTGGTCCGCTTCCTTCGGAAACACGGGCAGCGCCTCCGGCTTGAGCTTCTTGCCGTCGAGCGCCGCGAGATGCGTGTACCCGCCGGCGTTCACCGTGTAGAGGAGGTGCGAGCGCGCCGGGTCGATCTGGAACCCCGACACGTCCCATGCCTGGGACGGCGTGATCGGACTCCACTTCTTCGTCCCGTATCGGTACGAGTAGAGGCGGCGGAAGTCGTCGAACTTGTTCGTGAGCACGACGAGCTGTCCGTCCTCGGGCCCGAAGGCCGCGTTGTACTCCGTCTTCTCCTTCTGACCCAGGATCGGCTTCAGGGCCCTGGCCTTCGGCGTCCATATGAAGTACTCGGAGCTGGCCGACCCCGTGAGCTTGCGCAGCAGCAGCGCGCCGTTCCGGCGATAGTCGGCGATGCCCCACAGCCCCGGCTCGCCGACGATCAGCTCGCGCTGCCGCGATTTCAGATTCCAGCGGTAGACGGCATAGGCATCCTTCGAGCGGTCGTTCGAATGGAAATACACCCACGTCCCGTCATCGCTGATGAAGTCGAACTGCGTCTGCACGCCCGGAATGTGCTGGATCGGCTGCAGCGCGCCGCCGTCGGCCGGCATGGTGTAGAGCCCGGGGTTCTCCTCCCCCTTCCGGTCGCGCGACACGACGAGCGTGCGCCCATCGGGCGTGACGTCATCGACGAAGGTCGCGTCCTCGCCGCCCGTCAGCTGGACCGGAAAGCGCCGCGGCCCGTCGAGCCGCCACACTTGCGAGACCCCGGTCACCTTCCAGCCGAAGTAGAGCCTTGCCCCGTCGGGCGACGGCAGGCCGAGGCCCGGCGCCCGCACGTCGAGCATGCTCTGGATGCGCCGCGACAGATCGTCCGGAATGGGCCGCGGCGGGAAGTGCGCGATGATCTCGGGCGTCACACTCGCGGCCCCGAGGCCGGTATACGTGTCGGCGAACGCCGACGGCGCGATGCTCAGGCAGAGCAATGCGACGAAGACGAGACGGCGAGCTTTCATGGCGGACTCCTTCAATTGCGTGAGACTCGGGCCGCGGCGCGCACTGACCACACCACGCACGCGTTTCGACCGTCACTTCAAGTAGTACTTGAACTGGCCCCGGGGCCAGTTGGCATGGCAAGTCATGAACACTGACGCAAGATAACTATCTGCGTCGAACGGCAACCGGGGGAGCCTACCCTTACCCACAGCCTCGCGACAATGGAGAAGCCGCCGAGCGCGGACGTACGCGCTACCGAACGAGGACGTCAGGGCCTTACCGCGCGGCGCGAATCGAGCGAGGCGAGGAAGCGCACGGATCGTTCGAGTGCCAGGTGACCGGCGGCGTTGTCGAGGTTGAACTGGTACTCGTGCGAGAGCGGCGGCGAGTACTCGGGCGGGAAGAACAGGCTGTCGACCGGCACCGACTGGGCGGCCAGCGCGGCGGCGAACGCGTGCGATTGCGTGTTCAGCCAGTCGGCGTTCCCCGTCGAGATGAACGTCGGCGGGAAGTCGGGCGTCACGTAGTGGAGCACCGACGCGGTCGCGAAGTCCGGGTCGTGCATGAAATCGCTGTTGCCGCTGTACGACCAGAGCATCGTGCGCTGGAACTCACCCGACGGCGAATCGAGCGTCGCGGCGCTGACGTCGTAGACGCCGCAGTAGAGCAGCATGCCGAACAGCGACGAGCGGTCGATCGCGGGGACGACGCCGAGCGCGCCGGCGTAAGCCGGCACGGTGATCGCGTTCGCGAGTTGGGCGGCGATGTGGGCGCCGCCGGAGTCACCGGCGAGCACGATGCGGCGCGGGTCGATGTGCAGCCGCACGGCGTTCGCAGCGAGGTAGCCGAGCGCGCGGTTCACCTGGCGCACCGGCGTCGGGTACGTCGACTGGGGCGCCTCGGAATAGTCGACGCCCACGACGGTGTAGCCGCGCGAAGCGAGAATGCGTGAGTAGTTGGCGATCTGACGCTTGCTCCCCGACAGCCAGCCGCCGCCGTGGATCCAGACGACCGCCGGCAGCAGGCGGTTCGTGTTCGCCACGGCGGACGGATAGAACACATCGAGGCGCGCGTCGTGATCCTCGGGGTCGTAGTGCTCGTCGATCCGCGCCGAGACGTTCCTCGGCACGTGGCGCTCGAGCGCGCGCGAGACGTCCTCGGCCTGAGTGTCGAAGGCGCGGCGGATCAGCATCGCCGACGGCCACGGCGACAGCCGGAACGCCGCGAACACGCCGGCCACGATCGCGAGCGCGAGGCAGGCGACCGACAGCAGGATCGCGGTGACGCTCCCCCACACACCCGGCGGGTGCGGAGGCTGCGGAGGCCGCAAAGCCTGCGGAGGCCGCTGGGCGTCGGGGGGCTCCGGCGGAGGCGTGGGAGCCATTAGGGCGCGATGAGGCACGGAGTCGGGTCAGGCAGTGGCGGAACGTCCCACCAGGTCCCAGCGATTTCCATACAGGTCGAGGAACACGGCGACCATACCGTAACGCTCGCTCCGGGGCGGCTCGACGAACACGACACCCGAGTCTTCCATGCGCTCGACGTCGCCCTGGAAGTCGTCCGTGCGCAGGAAGAAGGCGACCCGGCCACCGGTCTGGCTTCCGATGCGCGCTTCCTGGTCGGGATTCGCGGCCCGCGCGAGCAGCAGCGAGGCGCCCTCCCCGCCCGCGGGCGCGACCACGACCCAGCGCTTCGCGGCGTCCACGGGCGTGTCCTCCACCAGTCGAAACCCCAGCGCCTCGGTGAAGAACTCGATCGCCTCGTCGTACTCCCGAACGACGAGCGTGGCATGCACGAGCTTCATTCCGGTTTCCTCGTTGCGGGAGTCCGCCGCGCGCGGTGTTCGCTCAGAAATGATCGTCGGCCGAGTGTTCGGCGGCGTGGCGTATCGCGAGCGTACGGTCCCACGGGCCGCCGCGCCAGTTGTCGCGCCGCGATTCGAGATGCGCCCACGGCGGCAGATCGATGAGCAGGTAAGACGCGAGCGACTCGGCGTAGGGCTCGTACAGGAGTCGCAATTCCGCGAGGTGTTCGCCGAACGCATCGCCCTCCGGAAGCCGCATCGGCGTCGGCGCGAGGACCGCGCCGAGCGCGGCGTATTGCTCGGGCGTGAGGCGAGTGACGCGGGCCGGGACGTAACGCGTGACGAAGATCTGCGTGATGTCGACGAGCGCGTGGCGCGCCATGGCGAAGGTCATCTTCGCCTGGCGACGATTGCGCGGGTCATCGAGGGCGATCACGATGGCCGAGGCATCGAGCACGGCGGTGAGGGAGCCGAGCCATGACTGGTTGGCGTGCTGCGAACGGTAATACGCGAGCTGCGGATAGGAGATGTGCGTCTCGAGCAGCTGGGCCGACCAGCGCTCCCAGTCGCGCATCGCATCGTTCAGCACGGGGATCGGGTTCTCGGCCGGCATACGCCGCAGGAACTCGGCGGCAGTGGGTGGTGAGCCCGCGCGGGCGTCCAGCAGCGCGATCTCCACCTCGCGCTGCGCGAACCCGGCGTACATCGTCGGCAGGTACCCGACGACGGTGCCGAGGAAGCCGAAACCCATGCCCGCCTCGAGCACGGACAGTACCCGGCCCATGATGTTCACCGGCGTGATGTCGCCGAAGCCCAGTGTGAAGAACGTCTCGCCGCTCAAGTAGATGACCGTACCGAACTGGCGCCACGTGAGGCTCTGCACCCCGAGCGCCGCCACCTGGAGCAACGCGAAGGCGACGATCAGCCCGAGCGCCCAGCAGACGAGCAACAGGATCAGCGAGGACGGACCGTAGAACCCGAGCAGCGCTTCGCGTCGCGAATGCTTCCGGATCGCGAGTGCCACGCTGCGCCACACGGGCCACGTGAACAGGTAGAAGTAGCGAGTGAGCCGCACCCGCCGCCCGATGCGGCGTGGGACGAGGACCGTTTCGAACGCATCGCCCAGGATCGCGGCCGCCAGCCAGATGCCGCCGAGCGCGGTGAGCCCCGCGGTCATCGTCACGCGGACGCCACCGCGCGCGGGACGCCGCCGGCCGCTCCCGAGCCCCCGGTCCGGCCAGCCGGTAGCCACCCCCGGAAGCTGCCGGCCAGGACGGGGCCTGCATTCCCAGCGACTTGACCCGCACCGAGCCCGTGGCACGGAGACTGCCAATAACCCCCCGCGGTCGTTCCGTGACCGGCCGGCGCATCGCCACCGTCGCGGAGCGGGGAGGGACTGGTGATGATCCTGATCAGCTCGTCGCTCATGGCGGTGTGGATGTTCAGCTTCGTCCTCGGCATCACGCTGGGTGGTCTCATTCACGTGGTCGCACTCGCCGCCGTGATGATCATCGTGCTCAGCGGCAATCGCACGCGTCAGACCGTTCGCGCCGTCAACCCGCGGTCACTATACGTGCTCCGCACTCGCCGCCGGTAACGCGCGACGCGCGTCGAGCGCACCGCCGCACACACGTGACGCCCGGGTGAGAGATACGGCTCACCCGGGCGTCTTCATGTCGTTCCGCCGCGCCCAGCGCTCGAACGCACAGGAAAAAAGGCGCGGGGACCGAAGCCCCCGCGCCATGTACCGCACCGGCTAGCGGACCGCCGATGCCACCGCGGCCGCCGCACCGCTTCGTGAACAACTCGACGGGCACGCGGACGGATCGGACACGGGGCACGCGCCGCCGGCGTTCGCGGGCTTGAGCTTCGCCGTTGCCGCCCCTCGTCCCGTGGACCGGGCCGACGTGCTCTTCAGCATCGAGCACGAACCCCAGTCACACGTGCTCGGATCGCATCCGCCGGCTTGCGTGGCGACGCGCGCGGCCACAAACGGCCGCTTCACGTGCGATGCCTTGCGCGCGACGCGCGGGGACGCGAGGGCACTGCTCGACATCAGCGCCAGCATGGCCAGCGCGGCACAGATCATCAGATTGCGCTTCATGAGGAACACTCCTGTTCGAAATGGAGAGTCGTGGCCGGAACGTTCATTCCGGCGTGATCGACAGTCGATCCAGGTCGAACGGAGGCGCCCGGGCGAGCGCGGGCTGGCGGTGAGTGCGTGTGAGCGGCCGCTCGTCGGCGGGCGGCGGCGCTGCCCGCTCGAACTTCGGCGGGTCGAGCGTGAGGGCCGCTGGCCGCGGGGCCGGTGAGGGCGGCGCCACGAACGGCCGGACGAACCGCACGGCGCGCTCGTAGGCGACGTCCCCGAGCAGATACGCGCGGCCGCGCGGGACGTCACGATGCGGCGTGGCGGGAAGGTCGGTGCGCGCCGGCTTCGCCGCGGCCGCCACGCGTGCCGGGCGGGCGGGTGCGGCCATCGGGCATGGCGCGCGAACGGCGGTCGCGGTCACGGCGCTTGCCGCCTTCTTCGATTGCGGGCATTGCGCGCGGGCGGCGGACACGGTGGCACGGCTGCACGTCGAAGCGTTCGCGGTCTGGTCGCACGCGATCGCGCCGTCGGCGCCGACGGCCGAGGCCGCGACGGTCCCGCCGCCGCCCTCGCTCATGCGGCACTGCGGAGCACCGATGGTCGCAGCGGCGGCGCAGCGGATGAACATGCCGGGCGCGAGATCGTCCCAGTTCATGGGACACCAGCGCACGGCCGGGATGGCGGCCGCGAACGACGCGACCAGCATGGCCTTGCGCGCGAAGCGACGGACTGGCGAGGGGCGCTTCATGCTCGAAGTTTCGACCCGATTTTGGCCGGGATTGTCAGGCCCGGGTCATGTCCCACGAACGCGGCATCGCCCGGGGCTGAACCGCGCGGAACGCGGGCGATATGCGCGCCGGATCGTTCCGAGCGGCCGGTCCTACCACGCGTTCGCCCCGCTCAATACCGGCGGTGAATGGCGTATCGCGCGGTGTCGGCCATGAACGCCGAGCGCGTCGAGTCCGAGCGGAAGAAGTACGGGCTCTCGGCGGTGTCGAAGCGCGGGGCGCCACGCGCCGGGATGAATTGTATGCCCGTCACGGGGTCGCGCAGGATCCCGCACCATTTGAGCGGGGTTCGCCGGAATCGGTCGCGGTTCGCGGCCGTCGCGAACCGGTAGATCTCACCGTTCACCCGGGTCCTGAGCGTCACGTCGAGCGAGGCCACCCGCGTCGTGTCGACCGGGTCCCACAGCGTGCGGCTCATGTGCTCGAGCAGGAAGTCGGCAGCCGGCACGGGCTCCGTCGGCAAGCAGCCGTTGCCGCTTCAAGTGGACCCGCCGCGGATGAGCGAGCCGAATGGCGACGGCCCGGCCGCGAGCGCCGCGATGACGAGCACATGGACGAGACCATGGACGAGCCCGCTCACGCCACGATCCCCGCCGGCGCCGTCTCGCCGACGATGACCGGCGTCTCGCGCCGGTACCGCCTGAGCGCCGGGGTCTTCCACGCCACGGCGAGCACGGCGACGATGCACCCGAGGCCGCCGGTCACCACCGAGAACGGCGCGCCGAACGCACTGGCGACGAGTCCCGCCTCGAGCTCGCCGAGCTGCGGCCCGCCCATGAAGAAGATCATGTTGACGCTCGTCATGCGGCCGCGCAGCGCGTCCGGCGTGTTGAGCTGGCGGATGACGTTGCGGATCACCATGCTCACCGTGTCGGTGGCGCCCGTGAGCGCCAGGCACACGAGTGTCAGCGTGAAGTTGCGCGAGATTCCGAACACGATCGTCGCGAGCCCGAAGCCGAGCACCGACCACAGCAGCACCGGGCCACGGCGATCGATGCGGTCGATGATCCGGACGAGCACGAGGCTCGTCGCGATGGCGCCCACCGCCGGCGCGGCCGACAGCAGGCCGTAGCCTTGGGCGCCGACGTGCAGGATGTCCTGGGCGAAGATCGGCAGCAGCGCCGTCGCCGAGGCGAAGAACGTGGCGAAGAAGTCGAGCAGCATCGTCGAGGCGATGAGCGGCGTGCGGAACACGAACCGCAGCCCCTCGCGCGCGGCGCCCGTCGTGATCGCGCCGGCCTCCCCCGCGGCGTGCACCGGCACGTTGCGCATCATCAGCAGGGCCACGATCACGAACAGGAACGAGGCCGCGTTCACCGCGTAGGCCCAGCCCACGCCGAACCCCGCGATGACGAGCCCGCCGAGCGCGGGCCCGGCCACCGATGCGGTCTGGAACATGATCGTGTTGAGGCTGATCGCGTTCGAGAGTTGTTCGCGCGGCACGAGGTTCGGGATCAGCGACTGGCGCGCCGGCCCGTCGAACGCGCCGATCGCGGACGACAGCGCCGAGAACAGGTAGATGGGCCACAGCGTCCGGATGCCGCCGAACGTCATCATGGCGAGCAGCGCCGCGCTGATCGCCATGCCCGTCTGGGTCACGAGCAGCAGGCGCCGCCGGTCGACCGCGTCGGCGACCACGCCCGCGATCAGCGAGAACACGATGATCGGAACGACGCGCACGAGACCGACGAGCCCGAGGGCGAGGCCGCGTTGCGACGGCGGCACCAGCAGCGAGACGTGCCACAGCACCGCCGCGCTCTGCATCATCGAGCCGGCCATCGACAGCAGCTGGCTCCCCCACAGCAGCCGGAAGTTGCGGTGCTCGAGTGCCGCGAACGGGGACGTGCGGGGCGCGTCCCCGTCGGGCTGGCCCGGCGCGCTCACACCGCGATCGGCCGCACGGCCGGCGTGCGCCCGGGATACGCCGCGAGCGCCGCCATCAGGGCGCGCATCGCGCGGCGGAGCTTCGGCTCCTCGAGCACGTAGGCGATGCGGATCTCGTTCTGCCCAAGTCCGGGGGTGGCGTAGAAGCCGTCGGCGGGTGCGACGAGCACGGTCTCGCCATCGAGTGCCCAGTCGCGCAACAGGAACTCGGCGAACCGGTTCGCGTCATCGACGGGCAGGCGCGCGCACAGGTAGAAGGCGCCCTCCGGCTTGCGCACGACGATGCCCGGCTCGGTGGCGAGCGCCTCGAGCACCGTGTCGCGGCGCCGCTGGTACTCGGCGGTGACGTCGGCGAAGTAGCTCGCGGGCACGTCGGTGAGCGCCGTGCAGCCCCACTGCGCGAGCGACGAGGCGCACAGCCGCGCCTGGCCGAACCGCAGCACGGCCTCCATGAACGCGCGGTTGCGGCAGACGAGGTTGCCGAGCCGGGCACCGCACAGCGAATAACGCTTGGACACGCTGTCGACGACGACCGTCTGCTGCTCGAGCCCGGCGAGCGTGAGGACCGAGCGGTGCCGGTGGCCGTCGTACACGAACTCGCGGTAGACCTCGTCGGCGACGAGCCACAGCCCGCGCTCGCGCGCGATCGCGCCGAGCAGCTCCAGCTCGGCGTCCGTGTAGACGGTGCCCGTGGGATTGTTCGGCGAGCACACGAGGATCGCGCGCGTGCGCGGCGAGATCGCCGCCTCGATCGTCGCGCGCGGCGGCAAGTGGTAGCCGTCCTCGGCGCGCGTCGTCACCGGAACGAGCTCCACGCCCATCATCGAGGCGAAGCCGCTGTAGTTCGTGTAGAAGGGCTCGAACACGACGACCTGGTCGCCGGCGTCGCACAGCACGCCGAAGGCGAACACCAGCGCTTCGCTGCCGGCGTTCGTGACGAACAGGTCGGCGGCGTCGAGCGCGAGCCCCAGGCTCGCGTAGTAGCCGCGCAGCGCCTCGATGAACTCCGGCATCCCCTGCGACGGGCCATAGGCGACGTAGGCCTCGGGGTAGGCGCGCAACCGGTCGAGGATCGGCTTCGGCGTGGCGATGTCGGGCTGGCCGATGTTCAGCGGATAGACCGTCTTCCCCGCCGCGCGGGCCTGGGCGGCGAGCGGCGCCAGCCGGCGAATCGGAGACGCCGGCATGCGATCGGCGCGGCTCGACAGCTTGAGGTTCATCGACATGCGTCAGGCTCCCTGAGGGGGCGATGCGTCGCGGGCCGACGATCGTATCACCGGTGCGCCCACCCCCTCCACCAACCGGGCGGCGCGAGACGCCATTCACGGGGCTGCGCCGCCGCGCGGCCGGCGACGCGGGGAAATCGAGCGAGTTGCGCTAGATTGCGCGGATGCCACTCTCCCCCGGTCTCAAGCTCGGCCCCTACGAGATCCTCTCCCCGCTCGGCGCGGGCGGCATGGGCGAGGTGTACCGCGCCCGTGATACCCGGCTCGGCCGCGACGTCGCGATCAAGGTTCTGCCCGAGCACTTGAGCGCCAATCCCGAAGTCGCAGCACGGTTCGAGCGCGAGGCGAAGACCGTCTCGTCGCTCAACCACCCGCACATCTGCACGCTGTTCGACGTCGGCCGAGAGGGCGGCATCGACTACCTGGTGATGGAACTGGTCGAGGGCGACACGCTCGCCGCGCGGCTCGAGGCCGGCCCGCTGCCACCCGCCGACGTACTCCGTTTCGGCGTGCAGATCGCCGACGCGCTCGATCGCGCGCACCGCGCGGGCGTCGTCCACCGCGACCTGAAGCCCGCGAACGTGATGGTCACGCGCGCCGGCGCGAAACTCATGGACTTCGGCCTGTCCCGCGCGATCGTCGACCCGGGCCAGGGCGCCGCGGGCCGCTCGGGCGTGTCCATGGCGGCGCTCTCGCATTCGCCCACGGTGGCGCAACCGCTCACCACGGAAGGGACGATCGTCGGGACGTTCCAGTACATGTCGCCGGAGCAGCTCGAGGGTAAGGAAGCCGATGCGCGCAGCGACATCTGGGGCCTCGGGTGCGTGCTCTACGAGATGGCGACCGGCCGGCGCGCGTTCGGCGGCAAGAGCCAGGCCTCGCTGATCTCGTCGATCATGGCCTCGTCCCCGCCGCCGATCTCGCAGGTGTCGCCGATGAGCCCGCCGGGGCTCGACCGCGTCGTGCACGGATGCCTGGCGAAGGACCCCGACGAGCGCCTCCAGACGGCGCACGACGTGCGGCTGCAGCTGCAGTGGATCGCCGAGGGCGGGTCGCAGGCCGGCGTGCCGGCGGCAGTCGCCACGCGTCGTCGCAGCCGCGAGCGAATGGCGTGGGTGCTGTTCGGCGCGGCCACCGTGGTGGCGACGGGCCTGCTCGCGCTCCAGCTCATGCGTCCCAAACCCGTGTCGAAGACCGTCATCTTCGAGCTGACCGCACCCGCCCAGGTCGGGTTCGTGGACCTGCCGCGCATCTCCCCCGACGGGCAACGACTCGCCTTCAACGCGGGTGACTCCACCGGGGTCACGGGCATCTGGGTGCGCCAGATGAACTCGCTGCAGGCGCAGCGCCTGCAGGGCACCGACGGCGCCACGCGGCCCTTCTGGTCCCCCGACAGCCGCTTCCTCGCCTTCTTCGCGGGCGGCAAGCTCTACAAGATCAACATCGGCGGCGGGCCACCACTCGCGATCTGCGACGCGCCGCGCGGCGCCGACGGTTCGTGGGGCGCCGACAACGTCATCCTGTTCGACGGATCGGCGGCCGACACCGTCCAGCGCGTGTCCGCCTCGGGCGGGGTCGCCACCGGGGCGGCGATGAACGACCGCAAGGCCGGGGAGACGTTCTCGGCCTGGCCGGACTTCCTCCCCGACGGGAAGCACTTCCTGTTCGTGGCCTATGGCCCGGGCGAGAAGCGGACGCTCAAGGTCGGCGTGCTGGGCTCTTTCGCGACCCAGTCGCTCGGCCCCGCCGCGTCACGCGCGGAGTACAGCGCCGGGCACGTCCTCAGCGTCCGGCAGGGAGTGCTGCTTGCGCAGCCGTTCGACGCGGGACGTCGCGCGCTGCGCGGCGACCCGTTCCCGGTGGCCGAGAACGTCGAATTCGATGCCCTGGGCAGCGCGCGTTTCTCGGCCTCCGATGAGGGCACGCTGGTCTACCGCTCGGGCGGCAGCATCGGCACGAACGGCCTGACGTGGATGGATCGCACGGGCAAGACGGTCGGGAGCGTCGGCCCGCCGGGGGAATATGGCAACCCGAGGCTGTCGCCCGACGAGACGCAGCTCGCCGTCTCCGTCACGGATCCCGTGCGGGGGTTTGGCGACATCTGGGTATGGGACCTGTCCCGGAATCTCGGGTCGCGTGTGACGTTCGAGCAGCGCGACACCTACACGCCGGCGTGGTTGCCCGACGGGCGCGGGATCGTGTTCAGCGTCGATACCGACGCGGGCGCCGACCTATTCGCCAGACGCCTGGGCGGCTCTGGACAGGACTCCCTCATATCCCATTCGGCCGATCAGAAGGTCGCCGATTGCTGGACGCCGGACGGCCGGACCCTGTTGATCCACTCCCGCGGCGCGGACGCGTCGCGGCGCTGGGACATCAACACCGTGGCACCCGGGGACTCGATGCGACCGCTCGTGTC
>JANLWK010000145.1:0-5819 GCA_031364505.1 Candidatus Eiseniibacteriota bacterium
CGCGGCCGGCGACCGGCGGCGCGGCGCACTAAGTCCGATGTTCGAGCGCCGGGAAGCTCGAGCGCCGGAGGGGCATCCGGAGACACGCGGACAGGGCACGCTCGCCTTCGCTCCTGCTACCGCTCGCTGCCTCTGGCTGCGCTCCGCCAGTACCAGGCAACGCGCGCCATTCACACCCCCTGTCCGCCTGCCGCCGGGCGCCCCGTGTGCGCGGGCATGTTCGACGGTGGGTGCTCGCGTTCGCTCGCTTTTGGCTCGCTGCGCTCGGGCGCACTCAACGTGCCGCCCGGCAGGCGAGTTGAGCGCGATCGAACGAAACTGTCCCCGGGGACAGTTGAATTCCGCGACGCTGACCGAAACTCGTCCTGGGACGAGTTGGCATGGCGACTTGATGACATGCGCACCGCGCCACGCCTCGCTACGCCGGCGCCGCCGCCGCGCCTCCGACCGGCTTCGCCTCTGCCAGCTCGGCCGTGCGCCGGCGCTCGGCGCGGGTCAGGAAGTACACGGCGACGAGGATGAAGCCCGCCGAGATCCAGTCCTGCGCGGTCGGGAACTTCTGCCGGAACAGCCACGCGAGCACGAGTGTCGCCGCGGTGCCGGCGAGCAGCGACGTCAGCCGGTTGACGAGTCCCGCGAACGTCGCGGTGCGCCCCTGGAACATGAAGATGAACACCGAGAAGAACGCCACGAACGCGTAAGGGATCCCCGAGATGAGTGCCGCGACGTTCGGGTGGAACGCGGCCTCGCGGAAGTCGACGACGCGGTGGTCCTGCCAGCCGAACCAGACCGGTCCCATGACGACGAGCAGGCCGACGACGAACATCGTCCCCGACGCCGTCAGCTGCTCGACGGCGAAGAACCCGCGGTTGTCGAGCGTGACGCCGCGACCCCGCGTGTTCTTGTAGTAGTTCATGATGTAGATGCGCAGCATGTACGCGACGATGTAGCTGCCGAGGATCGTCATGGCGGCCGAGTTGTGCAGGAAGTCGAAGGTGCCCTTGGAGGCGCCCGGCTTGTAGCCCATCCAGGCGGGGATCATCACGCCGCGGGCGTGCAGGCTGTCTTCGAATGGCAGCAGCAGGACATTCGTGGCGACCGCCAGCAGCGCGAAGACCACCGCGATGTTCTCCTCGTGGTAGACGCGCCGGTTCAGGATGCCCTGGCGGATCTGGATCTCGTCGACGACGCGGCTGATCACGATGACGCTGCCTCGCATGATCACCATGGCGACGAGGACGGAGATCGGCAGCGAGTACATCAGCGTGGTCGTCGGAATGACCACGGCGGTGCAGATGCCGGAGGGGATGATGTACGCCACTTCGGCCGGCAGCTTGAGCCCGCCCCAGCTCACTATGCGGTTCGACGTATGCGCGAGCCGCGCGGCCCAACCCATTGCCAGAACGGCCGCTACGCACAGCACGCTGCTCGCGAACGTGTTGTTGAACAGGAACGCGAAGTCGGACATCTTCGGCTCGCGCAGCACGGTGAAGTACTTCACCAGCACACCGGTCAGAACGTACGAAGTGAAGTAGCCGACGCAGAGCTGGATGAGGCTGGAACTGCTGCCCGAACCCTTCGACACGGTGGAGCCCTCCTAGAATCTACGAGGATACCAGCCGCTCCTCCCCGGCGTATACGTTCAGCCGCTCCGACCTGAGGAAACCCACGAGACACAGCCGGGCGGCCTGCGCCAACTCGACCGCCAGCGACGAGGGCGCCCCCACCGCCGCGACGACGCCGATACCGGCCCGCGCGGCCTTGAGCACGATCTCCGCGCCGGCGCGCCCGCTCACCCACAGCACGCCGCCGCCGAGCGGGTGACGTCCGCCGAGCGGATGTTCCTCGCGCTCGACCAGCCAGCCGGCGATCTTGTCGACGGCGTTGTGGCGCCCGACGTCCTCGCGCAGCGCCTGCAGCTCGAGCCGGTCGTCGGCGAGTGCGGCCGCATGGAGCCCGCCGGTGAGCTTGAACGCCGCCTGGCCCTGGTCGAGCGTCTGAGCCCACGCCATCAGCGCCGTGGCCGAGACCGGCGGCCCGGCCGCCACCGCGGTGAGCCGGGCGCGGAGCGAGTCCAGATGCGCGCGGCCACACAGACCGCAAGCCGACGTCGAGACGAACGCCCGTTCGAGCCGCGACCAGTCGACGCGCACGCCTTGGGCGAGCCGCACGTCCGCCCGGTCGGGCTCGTCGGCGCACGCCGCCTCGCTCAGCTCGAGCGCCTGGACGTCCGCGGCGCCGGCGATCACGGCTTCGGAGGCGAGGAAACCGAGCGCCAGTTCACGGTCATGGCCCGGCGTGCGCAGCGTGACGGCGAGCGGGCGGCCGTCGATGCGGATCTCGAGCGCCTTCTCGACGACCAGCGTGTCGTCGATCCGTTCCGCTCCCCCCGCCGTGATGCGCGTGATGCCGCGCGTCGTGGTTTGGGGATCGGGGGGATCGGGCATCGCCCGGTGCGCCTCGCTAGACCTTGGGGTGCGTCGTGCGCGTCGCGACCGAGCCGTCGGCGAGCGGCTCGAGTGTGTAGTCCGCGAACATCGCCGGCGCCTCGGCTTGTAGAATTCGCAGCATGGCGACGGCGACCTTGCGGATCTCGACGTCGGCGTGCTCGCTGCCGCGCAGCTCGACGAAGTGCCGGAGCGCGCGCGCGTTGCCGGTGACGAAGATCTTGGTCTCGGTCGCGTTCGGCAGCACCGACCGCGCCGCCTGCCGCGCGAGCTTGCGGCGCAGCGTCTTGTCGGGCACGTCCGTGAAGCGCTCCTGAAGCCCGGCGACGAGCCTGTCGTAGGCCGCGCGTGCGGCGTTGACGGCGCCGCACCACGCCTCGTGCAATTCGGCATCGGCGGCGATCACGTCGGGCTCGATGAACTCCGAGTCCGACTCGTCCACGTACCGCTGCGACAGCTGGGAGTACGAGAAGTGCCGGTGGCGGATCAGCTCGTGCGTGAACGATCGCGACACGCCCGTGATGAGGAAGCTCCACACCGCGTGCTCGAGCACCGAGCCATGGCCGACATCGACGATGTGCTCGAGGAACTCGCGGTTCGTGCGGCGACCCTTGCCGTAGGACATGTAGCAGACGCGTCCCGCCATCTCGGCGAGCTGCTCGGCGCCCACATCGGTGTCCGTGGTCCACGACACGCCCTGCTCGGCGAGGAAGCGGTCGATCGCGCCGGTGTCGACGGTCTGGCGCCCGACGAGGTGCACGCGCGGCTCGCGGACGATCTTGAGGGGGCGGGTCTCCAGCGTCGTGGTCGCGCTCATCGGGGACGTCTCCTCACGGTTCGGTGTGGCGTGGCCCCCCAGGCGCCGCAGGCTCACAAGCTCCACAGGCTCCACGGGCGCCACGGGCGCGGTGCGTTCGGCGTCAATCTAGCACACGCGCGACGGTGCGAGGGCCGCCGTGCGACGCTCAGCCGAGCCGCCGTGCCTCGTCACGGGCCATGGCCATCACGCGGTCGAGTTCGTCGTCGCGCGTGTAGAAATGTGGCGCGAGACGCATGCCGACGCCGGGCCGGAAGTCGAGCAGCGCGTCGCGGTCGAGCATCGCGCGCGTCACATCCGCCGCGCGCGGCACCGAGATCACCACCGTGCCGCCGCGGCGCTCGGGGTCGCGCGGCGAGACGACCGGGAAGCCGTACTCGTCGGCGAGCGCGAGCATGCGCCCGGTCTGGCGCAGCGACTTGTCGCGGATCGCGGCGACGCCCGCGCGCGAGACGAGCGCGTAACCCGCCATCGCGGCGGCGTAGCACGGCACGCCGGGCGTGCCGGTCCAGAAGTGGCGCGGCCCGGCGTGCCAGCGCATCGGTCCCGAGTCGAAGTCGAACGGCAGCTCGTGCGCCATCCAGCCGGTGAAGGCGGGGCACAACTCCGCGCGCGCCGCCGCACTCGCGTACAGGTACGAGGCGCCGGGCCCGCCGCACAGCCACTTGACCGAGCCCCCGGTGAGGAAGTCGAGCCCCAGCGCCGTGACGTCGATCGGCAGCGTCCCGACCGACTGATACGCGTCGATCAGCGTCCGCGCCCCGGCCTCGCGCGCGCGCCGCGCGATGGGTGCCAGGTCGAGCACCTGGGCGGTGCGGAACATCACGTGCGAGACCGCGACGACGGCCGTGCGCTCGTCGATCGCGGCGACGACGTCGGCGGCGTCGATCGCGCGGCCGTCGCCGGCGGCGACCCGCACGATCTCGATCCCCCGGCGCGCCAGTCCCTCGTACAGGTAGAGCACCGAGGGGAAGTCCTCATCGGTGCACACGAGGCGGTTGCGCGGCGGCGTGAACGGCAGGCACGACAGCGCGATCGCCTGCGCGGTCGTCACGTTCTCGTGCATGCTCACGCTGCCGGCCGGCGCGCCGATGAGCCCCGCGATCAGGCTGCCGGCTCGCGTCGGCAGCTCGAACCAGTCCTCCTCCCACGCCCGGATGCCGCGCTCGCGCCAGGTGCGCGCGTAGCGCTCGAGCGCGTCGCCCGCCCCGCGCGGCATGGCGCCGAGCGAGTGCGAGATGAAGTGCAACAGGTCGTCGAGGCCCGGGAACTCGTCGCGCAGGCCGAGGAGGCGGTCTTCGCCCACTGGCGCATGCGTCATCGGACGGCGCTCGTCGCGCACGCCCGGCGCGCCGCGTCGGCGGCATCCGACGCGTGCTCGACGTGCTCGAACAGGTGCGGCACGACGAGGTCCGGCTGGCGCAGCGAGTCGAGGAACGCCGGCCAGTGCTCGCCGAGGAGCACGATGGGCGCGTGCGCGCGGCCGCGGACGCTCACGAGCGTCCAGACGAGAAACAGCTCGGTCAGCGTGCCGATGCTCCCCGGCAGCACGACGTAGCCGGTCGCACGCCCCACCAGGTGCTCGAGGCGCTCGGTGAGCCGATGGGTATGCACGCGCTCGTGGACCCAGCGGTTCACGGGGCCGCGCTGCTCGAACAACTCCACCGTGACGCCGACGACGTGGCCACCGGCCTCGTGGGCGCCCTGCGAGCACGCCTCCATCAATCCGCCGTAGCCGCCGGTCATCACGTCGGCGCCGGCGCGCGCCAACTCGCGCCCGAGCGCGAGTCCCAACTCCCAGGCCGGCTCGCCGGGACGCACCGTGCTGCTGCCGAACACGGCGATGCACGGGCGGGACGAGTTCATGCGGGGCCTCCGGTGAGAACGGGATCGGGCCGCGGCCCGGCTCGCGGGTGCGGAGCGACCCGGCGGTGCGGGGGCATTCTCCCACGAAGCGAGTCGCCGCGGCCACCGCGCGCTCCCTATACTGCGCTGCACCCGAATGAACGACGAACGCGACACCCCCACGCTCGTGATCCGCGACGCCCGCGCGCTGCGCGAGGGCGGCGGCGTGCGGTTCCGCGTGCGCGATCACGGCCTCGAGCGCGACGCGTTCGCCGTGCGATGGCGTGGCCGCGTGCACGCCTACCTCAACACCTGCCGCCACCAGGCGCTGCCGCTCGACTTCGGCGACGCGCGGTTCTTCGACGAGGCCTACGACGCCATCGTCTGCTGCCAGCACGGCGCGCGGTACGCGCCCGACACCGGGGCCTGCATCGACGGCCCGTGCGAGGGCGGGCGGCTCACGGTGCTGGCCATCGAAGAGCGCGACGGAGCGCTGTGGTGTTTGGGGCGCGCGGATGGAACGGGACGAGGGTGAGCCTGGCGCGGGGCACGGGCAACTGGAAGCAGTTCCAGTTCAAGTAACACTTGAAGTCGCGCGGCGCGAGCGGACGAGCGTGCGCGCGGCGCGAGCTAAACTGCGTCCATGGCGCACCGCGACGTCGTCGTCGCGCTCAATCCCCCGGGCGGTTCACGTTCCGGAGGATGCCGGC
>JANLWK010000158.1:0-4590 GCA_031364505.1 Candidatus Eiseniibacteriota bacterium
CGCTCATGCAGCGCGAACTCGCCCGCATGCAGCGCACACGTGGCGCGCGTACGCGGCCGGAAGCCGAGCTTCTGGTAGAACCACCACGCACCCGACTCGACCGCCTCTTCATTGTGGTCGCCGAGCTGGTAGGGGTAGATCGTGAACGCGTCGGCCTGGAACAAGTGGCGGCAGAGCGCCACCACGCGCGCGTAGACGGGCGCCGCCTCGGCGCCGCGGTACGTCTCGAACACGTTGTACGCCACCTCGCACGATCCGTAGAGCGCGCTCGTCAGCACGTAGCCGATCGGCACGCCGTTCTTGATCGTCAGGTAGCCGTAGACGCCGTCGAACGGCAGCCGATCCTCAGGGCGGACGCCGTAGATCACGAACGACAGCCCGTCGTCGAACTCCGCGATGCGCACGTCGCGCGGATCCGCGTTCGCGAACGCGTCGAGGTCGCGCTTCCGCGTCACCATCGCCTCGCGCGCGAGCTCGACGTACCGCTCGCCATCGGCGGGCGACACCGCGCGGACGCGCTCGGGCGCACGCCGCGATTCGGCCGCGAGATCCGGGCGCTCGCGCGACATGGGCAGCGCCTGCGGCACGAGCCGCCCCGGCCACACGACGCGTCCGTTCGCCCCACGCAACGGCGGCGCCTGGCGACCGGTGCGCGATGGGCCACCCGGGCCCGGCGCGAGCACCATCGGCGCATCGAGCGTGTCGGCCAGCATGCTACGGAGCGCGCTCGCCGCCGGGAGTTGCGCGAGGCGCTTCACGAGGAATGAGGCGTCCGATTCGCGGGGACCCTTGAGCCGGCGGATCCAGGCTTCGAGGCCCAACGGATACTCGTCGATGCCGGGGCTCTCGGCATACAGCGCGAGATGGGGCAGCAGGGCATCGAGCAGTGCCTCCGAGTCGAACTCGCCCCAGTCGATGCGCAGCCGCTCGGGCCAGCGCGTCGCGAGCCACAACGCCATCTTCGAAAAGAACCGGTACTCGATCGACGTGCCCGCGATGCCGGAGCTCGTGAGCTCCGCCGCGAACCGCTTGAGATCTCGCCGGCGCTCGAAGCGCTTCAATGCCGCGACGGCGGCCGCGCGCACGCGCACCGAGTCCGGATACGCATGCAGGAACGCCAGCGCCTCGTGCAACCGCGACACGGCGTCGGCGCTCGGCAGCGCCGCGCGATCGAGCCGGCGGATCAACGCGAGCTTGCGCGCCGCAATGCCGGGCCCGAACTCGCGCAGGATGCGCTCGAGGGCGGCGAGAGACGCGACTGCGGACGCGGGCGTTGCGGGCGCGACGCGCGACTTCACGCGATCACGCACGCGCGGCGCCTCAACTCGGCGACTGCGGGGCCTCGTCCGACGAGTCATTCCACGCCTCCTCCGAGGGCACCCAGCCTTCGCCCGGGATGAGGATGTCGGCGTGGCCGGTGACGCGGTGAACGCGCACCATGTAGGTCTCGCCGTCCACGATGATGTGGTCGTAGCGGTATCGCGCGCCCCACAGCAGCAGCGCCAGCACGAGCACCGCGAGCAGGCGCAGCGTGGCGCGTGTGAACGCGCCGAATTCGTGGAGCCAGCCGCCGCGTGAGACGTCGTTCGCGTTCATTGGAGCCACCGGTCGAACCACGCCTTGGACCGCAGCATCGCGTCCGCGCGGTGGCGCGGCTCGCGCAGGCCGTGGCCCTCGCGCGGATAGTGGACGAACTGCACGGGCACGCCGAGCGACTTGAGCGACTCGTACAGCGCGCGAGACTGGGCGATCGGCGTGCGTGCGTCGTTGTCGCCCACGGTGATGAGCATCGGCGTCCTGGCGTTCCCGACGCCGGTCAGCGGCGAGCGGTCGCGCCAGCGGGCGGGTTCCTCCCACGGGCGGCCGCCGAAGTCGTACGTGCGGTACTGATGCGTGTCGCTCTGGCCCCACAGCGCGGGCAGGTCCGAGATGCCGCGGTCGATGTAGGCGGCCTTGAAGCGGTTCGTGTTCGTGATGCCCCACGCGCTCAGGTAACCGCCGTACGACGCGCCCGCGATGCCCAGTCGGTCGGGATCGGCCAGGCCGAGCCGGACCAGGTTGTCGACGCCGAGCATGACGTCGCTCCAGTCCTGCCCGCCCCAGTCGCCGCGCTCGCGTTTCATGAACGCGGCGCCGTAGCCGCCGCTGCCGCGGAAGTTGGGCATGTACACCTGGTAGCCGGCGCCCACGAGGAACTGAGGCCACCAGTTGAATGCGAGGTCCGCGCGGAACCCGTACGGGCCGCCGTGCAGCAGCACGATCGTCTTGAGCGGCGTGCCGCTCTTCTCGCCCGGCGGCCGGTACACGAGCCCCTCCATCACGTTGCCATCCGCGGTGTTCGAGCGCACGACGCGCGCCTCGCCCATCGCGAGTGCCGCTACGGGTGCGTTGAGGTTCGTCACCGGCACGCCCTTCAGCTCGGGGTGATCGGCGACCACGATCTCGTCCGGCACGCGCGCACGCGACTCGACCCACGCCGCGCGGCCCGCGGGCGAGATCGCGAGCGTGCCGGCGCCGCCGTTGCGGTCGGCGACGAGTCGCACCGTGCCGCCCTGGGCCGGCACCGTCGCGAGCAGCGTCGAGACGCCGACGCCGACGTGGAAGTACAGCGTGTCCGACGTGACGTTCCACGCGGGCGTGCCCGGGTTCTCATCGAAGGCGCCGGTGAGCTTGACCGGCGAGCCCGACGCGACGCGGCACACCCACACGTCGTCCTTCTCGATCCACACGTCGCGATGTGCCCCCGCCGCCCACGCGATCGATCGTGAATCGGGCGACCACGAGAAGTCGCCGCCGAGGGAACCCAATCGGCGCATCGGCCCGCCGGCGGCCGGCACGACGGCGATGTCGGTCAGGTTCGCGTCGTCGGCGAGATGCGTCGGATTGACGAGGAACGCGAGCGAGCGCGAGTCCGGCGACCAGCGCGCGTTCCACACGTGGAAGGCGCCCGACGTCAGCCGGCGGCGCTCGCCGGTCACGAGGTCGGCGACCCACAGGTGCGGGAACTGGAGCTGCTCGCCCTCGACGGTCGGGTCCCACTTGCGCCGGCGCTGCTCGATCACGCGCCGGGGCAACGTGTCGTTCTTCGTGTACGCGAGATAGCGGCCGTCCGGCGACCAGTGCACTTCGCCGACGGCCTCATCGAAGCTGCCGAACACCCACGGATCGCCGCCCTCGAGCGACAGCATGTAGATCGTCTGCTGCGTGTCGCCGCCGCGCGTGGCGACGAACGCCAACGTGTCGCCGCCGGAAGAGAAGCTCGGGCTCGAGTCGCCCTTCGGATTGCGCGTGAGCCGGCGCACGGATTGGCGCGCGGGATCGGCGAGGTAGACATCGTAGTTAGTCGTGCTCTCGACCGTGTCGGGTGCGGCGACGACGAACACGAGACGCCGTCCGTCGGGCGACCACTGCAGATCGGAGTAGCTCACGATCGAGATCGCGGCCTCGGCGCCGAAGGGCTTGGGGCCCGGCGGGGCGCCGCGCGGAGTGGCCGTCTTTCGGGCCGCGACTCCGACTCCCCGTGCCGCGTGCGCGGTGGCCTTGCGTGGGGCGACGCCGACGCCAGGAGCCGCGTTCGCGGAGGACAGGAACGTCGCGAGCAACAGCGCCGCGAAGCCCGTCCTGGCGTGTGGCGACATGAAGGCGAACTCCTTGCGCGGGAAAGAATTGCCCGATCGCTTGCGGCCCCTTCGGCCGCCCCGATCGGCGCAGCCTAACCGAATCGGCCCACCGCGCGGAATCTCCCTTGCGAAAGTGATATCATAATAGTATCTTCGTGATGTCGCCCGCGGTTCGCGGGAGAACTCTGGAAGGAGGCAGACGCACCATGTTGCGCGAGAAGCCGCTGTCGACGCTCCCGGGCCTGCTGGCCGTGTTCCTCATCTTCGTGCTGTTCGCCGCCGGAGTCGCGTGGCTCGTCGTCATGACGAGCGGCGAGAACGGCAGCCCGCCCTGGTTGCCGATGCTGATGCTGCTCGCCGCGGGTCTGGGCGTGCGCGGCCTGTTCGTCGTCAACCCGAACGAGGCGCGCGCCGTGCTGCTGTTCGGCAGCTACCTCGGCACGGTGAAGACGCCGGGATTTCACTGGGTGAATCCGTTCACCATGCGGCCGCGCGTTTCGCTGCGCGTGCGCAACTTCGAGAGCTCGAAGCTCAAGGTGAACGACCACGACGGCAACCCGATCGAGATCGCCGCCGTCATCGTGTGGCGCGTCGTCGACACGGCCGAGGCGCTGTTCGAGGTCGAAGACTTCAAGAACTTCGTTACCGTGCAGGGCGAGTCCGCGCTGCGCAATCTCGCGACGTCGTACCCGTACGACGCGCACGTCGAGGGCGAGACGTCACTGAGGAGCCACACCGTCGAGATCGCCGACCAGCTCAAGCACGAGATCCAGGAGCGCCTCGCCAAGGCCGGCGTCGAAGTGATGGAGGCGCGCATCAGCCACCTGGCCTACGCGCCCGAGATCGCCAGCGCGATGCTGCAGCGCCAGCAGGCGAGCGCCGTGGTGGCCGCGCGATCGCGCATCGTCGAGGGCGCCGTCGGCATGGTCGAGATGGCGCTCGACCAGCTGGCGAAGAAGGGCGTCGTCCA
>JANLWK010000209.1:0-2161 GCA_031364505.1 Candidatus Eiseniibacteriota bacterium
TTAACGCCGCGCCGCGCGATCTTCGCGAGAAAGGCGAGCGTCAGTCGCTCGTCGCCGTCGAGACGCGCGCTCGCGCGCGCGCGCGCGGCCAGCGTGCCGAGCGTGGCATGCAGCTTCATGTCCTCGTAGTCGCCGAGGACCGCCGGATGGATGTAGCACTTCCGGCACACGGCCGGCGTGTTCCCGAGCCGCCCAGCGACCTGTTTCACGACCTCGACGAGCGTGCGGCGCGCGTCCGTGACCGATTCCGCCGGCTCACGCGATCTCAGCGCCGTCAGTGCGTGGACGGTGCCCGCCCAGGTGCGGAAGAGCTTGGCCGAGAACTCCGCCCCCGCGATCTCACGGAGGTAGGCGTTCACGTCGGTCGAGTCGATGCTCTGCGGCGCGCCCTGCTCGTCCACGTACTGGAACAGCTCCTGGCCGGGAATGTCCTGGCAAGACTTGAGGATCCGCGCGACGCGCGGATCGCTGACGCGCACGTCGTGCTGCTTGCCGCTCTTGCCGCGGAACTTGAACTGGATCGTCTGCCCCGACACGCTGACGTGACGGTTGCGCAGCGTCGTCAGTCCGAACGATTGATTGGCGCGCGCGTACTCTTCGTTGCCGATGCGCATCATCGTCGTCTCGAGCAGGCGCACGACCGTCGCCAGCACCTTCTCGCGAGGCATCCCGGCACGCGCGAGATCGCGCTGGATGCGCCGGCGGATCGAAGGCAGCGCGCGACCGAACGCGAGCAGCTGGCCGTACTTGGTCTCGTCCCGCACTTCGCGCCACTTCGGATGATAGCGATACTGCTTTCGGTGGCGGGCGTCGCGTCCGATCGCCTGGATGTGCCCGCGCGGCGACGCGCAGATCCATACGTCGGCCCACGCCGGCGGGATCGCCAGCCCGCGGATGCGCTCGAGCACGGCCCGATCGCGCACCACGGTGCCATCGGGCGCGACATAGCCGAAGCCCGCCGCGGAACCCGCGGCATGGCCGCGCCGGACCCGCCGGATGCCCGTGGTGGCGTCCGACACGTATTGGAGCCCGGCACTTCGGGCATCGTTGACGGCATCGGTGTCCGCGGAACGTTCGAGCTCGTGCATGCCGGGGCAGGAGCACGACTCGGGCCAGCACCTTCGGGGCCGCCAGAACCGCTTATTTCAACGCGTAGTGGAACGTTCGGCGCTAGTCGCTGTGTAAATCCTGCCCGCATCGCATGCAGCCTGCGCCACCCTAGGGGATCACGACCAGGGTCCGAGTCGCTCGAATCGCGGCCGTTCCCGTGAAGCGCTGCTCCAGCCGGCACAGGTAGACGCCCGCGGGCAACTGGCCCCCATCCCATCGCACCGCGTAGTGGCCGGCCGGCCGAACGCCGTCGGCGAGCACCGCCAGGGCGCGGCCGGCGACGTCGAACACGAGGAGACGGACATGGGCGTCGCGCGTGAGCGCGTACGTGAGCGTCGTGGCGCCGCGCGACGGATTGGGGGCGGCGGCCAGCTCGATCGGTTCGGCAGCACCCGGCGCCGCGGATACCGACACCGTCTGAGCGTTCGCGTCGTAAACGTAGCTCTGGGCGCCGAAGTCGGTCTGCCACGTGTGAACGAGCGTCGTGAAATCCGTCGGCTCGAGCAGGCCGCTGTCGCGCCATGCCATGATCGGCGCGAACACCGTGTCGTCGACGGCCTCGAGGCCGCCGGGTGCGGTCAGCGTGGCCGGGTTCACGTTGATGTTGAACGTGAGCATCGCGTTCGGCGGCACGGTGCCGTCGCGGTAGAGCGTGATCAACTCCTGCACGCTCGCAGTGTAGTTGCGCCACTGGCCGATCGCAACGATGTTGCCGGCGGGGTCGTCATCGAAGTAGTGATCGCGATCCTTCGGACGCCACAGGCCGCTGAGCACCGGGTCGTTCACGTGATTCGGCGTGCCACTGCCGATCAGGATGTCCCCGCGCCACCATGCGTTCGGGTAGTGCGTGCCCCGCACGGGCACGCGGAAGCGGTCCCACTCGGCGAACTGCGGCAGTGACGGGTCCCATACGTGGCCGCCGATCACCGTGCTCCCTCCCACGCCGAGCGAATCGAGCAGGTGGGCGACGTCGGTGTAGTTGTAACCGCCGTTCTCGTGCGAGTGCGGATCGATCACCGCGCCCCGATCCTCCTTCAGGTATCGCAGCAGG
>JANLWK010000230.1:0-5771 GCA_031364505.1 Candidatus Eiseniibacteriota bacterium
CAGCGCCTGGGCTTTGTCGGGGCGCACGACGCAGCGGATGCGCAGCTCGCGCCCCGAGCCGTCCGCCAGCGGCAGCACCACGTCAGAGCTCTGGATGCGCGCCAGTTCGTCCAGGATCGTGCGCGGGCTCTGGCCGAGATCGGCTCGCTTCTGCCACTGCTCGAGCGTCTTCCACAGCACGTAGCCCAGGAAGCACACGAGGATGTGCGCCTGCACGCGCTCGGCCTTCTGGTGCCAGATCGGTCGCAGCCCGAGCTCACTCTTGTGGATGCGGAACGCAGCCTCGGCCTCGGTCAGCTGCACGTAGGTCTGCCACAGCGATTCGGGCGTCCAGTCGGTGACGTTAGTGCGCAGCACGTAGCTGCCTTCGCTGTGACGCGCCCACTCGTCCCACTCGGGCTGTGCCGACCACACCAGTCGCAACCCCGCCGGCGTCTCGGACGTGTCCTCGATCCGGATCTGATAGCGCGCCGCCGCGCGACTGTTGCGCTCCAACAGACGTCCGATCTGGCGCTCGAGGAGACTGCGGTCCAACGGCCGCTTCGCACGCGCGATGCGTCGCCCCATCCGCTCCAGCGCCGTCTCGATGTGCGCGGCGAAGCGTTCATGCATGCCGCGCTCCTTGTCGCGCCGCTCACGCGAGCGGCACAACAGGAACGTCTCCGCGCCGTCCGGACCCCGGCAGAGCTTCGCCTCCACGCCGTCGCGCACCGCCTGCCAGTCGCGCTCTTCGGCCAGCTGCCGGCTCCACTTGCGCACCTCGTTGCGTGCGGCTCCGATCAGGTAGCGTCGTCCGCTTTCCTGCAGCCACGTCAGGTTGTCCGCGCTCACCATCCCGCGGTCCATCACCCACACCCGCTGCGACAGCCCGAAGCGCGCCTCCATCGCCTCGACAATCTCCTCGACCGTCGTCACGTCCACCCGGTTGCCGGCGAACACTTCGTAGCCCAGCGGCACGCCCTCGCGCGTCACCACCAGTGCGATGCACACCTGCTTGCAGTCCGGCCGGTGATCCCGGCTGTAGCCGCGCTGCGCCAGCGCGTTGTCCTCGGCCAGTCCCTCGAAGTACGTGCTCGTCACGTCGTACAACAACAGGTCGTACTCCAGCGCGAACAGCTCTCCCAGCCGTGCCTTCAGGTGTTGCTCGATCGCTTGCTTGTGAGGCAGCAGCTGATCCAGCGCGCGATACAAACGCTGTTCGTTCACCGATTCGGCGGGTAGTGACAGCAGGTCTTCGAGTGCCGTCCGCCGATACCAGTCCTCGGCGATGTGCAGCTCGCTCGAGGGCTCGCACAGCCGTGCGATCACCAGCACCGCCGCCATCACCGACCACGGCACCGCCTCGCGTCCTTCCGGCAGCAGCTCGGCGCACATCACGTCCAGCTTCAGCGCCCGCCACAGCGTCCACCCCAGCCACACGTCCCCGAAGCTGCGCCCGCGTTCCAGCCGCACCTGATGCAGCCGCACCGGAACCGGGGGCGCTTCGTGCGCCGCGTCCTCGAACAACTCACGCTGCTCGTCGTGACCCGTGATCTTGCGCGCGAGTGCACGCGCCTTCGCGCGCCCCTCGGCGTCCAGTTCGCCCAGTTGCGCCACAGTCTCCTGCATCACCTTGCCGTGCCGCCGCACCGAGCGCACCAGCCGCCAGTACGTGTGGGTCTTGCCGTCCTTGCGAATCCGGGAATGACGCAGATACACGAGGGCCTCCTTGTACTGCGGTTATCCCGCAGCGAGGAGGCCCAGTTCAAGGGGGTAGGTTGGCACTACACGCCACTTCCGAGACCGCCACGAGCAGTCGCAATCACTTCGCGCGACGACCCACCCCAAAGTGGCCGAATCGGTCGACCAGCTGGCGAAGTTGGGCTAGCGGCGCGACGTCTTCGCCGGCGCGCGGCGCGCGTTGCCGGGGTAGCCGGCGATCGGGCCGACGAACAGCTCGCCCGATGGGCTTCCCCGCGTGCAGCCGGCCATCGCGAGGGCAAGCGCGATCACCGATGGGCGGAAGGCGATTCGCATGGCGGCCGGCCTCGAATCGCGGCGCGCCATCGACGCGCCGATGTGAGTGAGCCCCCCGCCGCCTCCGGCGGCGGACTCGAGTACGACTATCCGCCGCCGGCGGCGGCGGGGGCGCCGTGTCCGGTGCGCAGCTGCTCCATGATCGAGGTCAGCACCTCGCGCGACGGCCGCACCACCTCGAGCGGCAGGCGAGCGAGCGGCGTGTCGGTCATCTCCAGCTCCTCGGCCAGCGGCTTCGCCGCGGGATCGATGTAGATGAGCCCGGTGATCAGGCGCTGCTCGACGCGGCTCCGTTCGATCGCCTCGAACGCGTTGGCCCGGCTCTGCGGGTCGTAGTCGTGATCGAGCTTCTGCAGCATGACGTGCGAGCCGTCCGGCATCTTCACGTCGTGAACGGTGCCGGGCTCGTAGTCCACGGTGATGTCTTCGTAATACGGCACGAAGTCGATCGAGTGAATCGGCGCGTCGTGTTCCTTCACGTAGGCGTAGGACTTGGTCGAGCCCTCGTGATCGGCGAACGTGACGCACGGGCTCACGACGTCGAGCACGGCCGTGCCGCGATGCGAGAACGCGGCCTTGAGCAGCGCGCGCAGCTGCTTCTGGTCGCCCGAGAACGAGCGCGCCACGAAGCCGCAGCCGAGCTGGATCGCGAGCTCGCAGCAATCGATCGGCATCAACTCGTTGACGCGACCGCTCTTCTGCGAGCTGCCGAGATCGGCCGTGGCCGAGAACTGGCCCTTGGTGAGCCCGTACACGCCGTTGTTCTCGATGATGTACACGACCGGCACGTCGCGGCGGATCATGTGGCAGAACTGGCCGAGCCCGATGCTCGCCGTGTCGCCGTCGCCCGAGACGCCGATCAGCATCAGCTCGCGGTTCGCGACGTGCGCCCCGGTGGCGACGCTCGGCATGCGGCCGTGCACGGCGTTGAACCCGTGCGAGTGGCTCAGGAAGTACGCCGGCGTCTTGCTGGAGCAGCCGATGCCCGACAGCTTGGCGACGCGGTGCGGTTCGAGATTCGACTCGAACGCGGCCTGGATGATGCCCGCGGTGATCGCGTTGTGCCCGCAGCCCGGGCAGAGCGTGGTCTTGCCACCTTCGTAGTCGGCCTTGACGAGCCCGATCCGGTTCTGGCCGGCCGGGGCGACGGGTGCTTCGGTCATGTCGGAGGAGCCTCCTGGATCGTTGGATGATAGCATGACCCACAGAGATCGATGTCCGTGCGTGATGTCCGAATTCGGCGCGACAGGCTGTGTCTAGAGCAGCACGCCCCGCATCACGGTGACGGCGTTGCCGCCCAGGATCACGCGGTCGCCCTCGAGGCGCACGCTGACTTCGCCGCCGCGCTGCGAGAGCTGGCGGCCGACCATCTCGTCGCGCTTGAGCTTCGGCGCCCAGTAGGGCGCGAGCGCGCAGTGCGCCGATCCGGTGACCGGATCCTCGGAAACGCCGGCACGCGGCGCGAAGAAGCGCGAGACGAAGTCGTAGTCGGCGTTGCGGCGGGCGCGGCTCGTCAGGATGACGCCGCGCGCCTCGATCGCCTTGAGCTTGCCGAAATCGGGTTCGGCGGCGACCACCTGGTCCTCGCCCGCCACTTCGACCAGGTAGTCGAACGCGTTCCGGCCGACGTAGTCGGCCTTCACGCCGAGCGCGTCGACCATGCCGCGCGGCGGATCGGCCGGCGACTCGGGCTTGGACGGAAAGTCCATCTCGATCCGTCTGTCGCGGCGCTTCGCCGTGAGCAGCCCGCTCTGGGTGTGGAAGCGCGCCTCGGCCTTGGGCGCCAGAGTCTCGCTCTCCCACAGCGCATGGGCGCTCGCGAGCGTGGCGTGGCCGCACAGCGCCACTTCCACCGCGGGCGTGAACCAGCGCAGGTCGAAGCCGTCGCCGTCGTGCGGGCTCAGGAACGCCGTCTCGGACAGGTTCATCTCGCGCGCGACGTCCTGCATCCAGTCCGCGTCACGCGGGGCGTCGAGCAGGCAGACGCCGGCGGGGTTGCCTCGGAACGTGCGGTCCGTGAACGCGTCGATCGTGAAGATGGGAGTGCTCATCGTCTCACCTCGTCCCGCTGGGGGCGGGTTCCTGCGCGGACTGCCGCTCGTGCGCCATGACGCCCGACGTGACGCTCGCCGCGTCGAGCGGGAGCCCGTCGTAGTGGAGCACGGAGCGGAGGTTCGCGGCGTGGATCGGGTACTCGGCCTTGAGCAGCGACGCCATCTGGCCGTCGCGATTCTGTTCCACCACGTACACGCGCGGGTGACGCTCGAGGAACGCGCCGACCGCCGTCGCGCAGGGCAGCGCGCGCATGCGCAGATAGCTCGTGGGCACGCCCTGCGCCCGGAGCTGGTCGCGCGACTCCACGACCGCCCAGTGGGACGAACCGAACGCGATGATGCCGGCCTCGGCGCCGGGTTCCTCGACGACCTCGGGCGGCGGCACGAGCGAGCGCGCCGTGTCGAACTTCTTCGCCAGCCGGTCGAGCAGGCGCACGTACGCGTCCGGGTCCTCGGTATAGCGCGCCGCCTCGTCGTGGCCCGAACCGCGCGTGAAGTAGGCGCCCTTCCAATCCTTGTTGCCCGGCAGCGTGCGGTACGGAATGCCGTCGCCGTCGACGTCGCGGTAGCGCTCGAAGCGCGGCATCGCCTTGAGCTGCTCCTCGGTGAGCACCTTGCCGCGGTCCCACGGCTGCTCCGGGTAGTCGAAGGGATCGCTCATCCAATTGTTCATGCCGAGGTCCAAGTCGGAGAGCACGAACACCGGCGTCTGCAGCCGCTCGGCGAGATCGAACGACTGGACGCCGAACTCGAAGCACTCGCGCGGCGAGGCCGGCAGCAGGATCGGGTGGCGCGTGTCACCGTGCGACAGCGAATAGACGAGACCGATGTCGCCCTGCGCCGTGCGCGTGGGCAGGCCGGTGCTCGGCCCCACGCGCTGGATGTCCCACACCACGGCGGGGATCTCGGCGAAGTAGCCGTAGCCGGCGAACTCGGCCATCAGCGAGATGCCCGGGCCCGACGTCGACGTCATCGCGCGCGCCCCGGCCCACGAAGCGCCGAGTACCATGCCGATCGCGGCGATCTCGTCTTCGGCCTGGACGACCGCGTATGTCGTTCGGTTCGTCTTCGGGTCGCGGCGGTAGCGCTCGAGGAAGCCGACGAGCGACTCGACGAGGCTCGTCGACGGCGTGATCGGATACCACGTCACGGCCGTGACGCCGCCGAACAAAGCGCCGAGGGCGCCCGCGGTGTTGCCCTCGATCAGGATCTTCCCCGCCGTCTCGTTCATGCGCTCGAGCCGGAACGGATCGCGCTTCTCGAGATTCGCCGCCGTCCACTCCATCCCGGCGCGCACCGCCTGCTGGTTCAGGGCGAGCGCCTTGGGCTTGCGGCCGAGCTGCGCGTCGAGTGCGCGATCGACTTCGATTTCGTCGATGCCGAGCAGCTGCGCGAGCACTCCGACGTAGATCATGTTGATCACGAGGCGGCGCAGCTTGACGTCGGTGGTGATCGTCTCGACCAGCTTCTTCATCGGCACCGCGTAGACGACGCGATCGTCGGCGACGGCGGGAATCGCGATCTGGTCGTTGACGACGATCACGCCCCCCGGCCCCGCACCCGCGACGTCCTGCGCCGCCGTCTCGGGGTTCATGACCACGGTGATCGCGTTGTCGGCGCGCCGCGCGACGTAGCCGTGCTTGCTCACACGGATCGTGAACCACGTCGGCAGGCCCGCGATGTTCGACGGGAACAGGTTCT
>JANLWK010000281.1:0-13398 GCA_031364505.1 Candidatus Eiseniibacteriota bacterium
CAGGGGATTGCTGCGATCCTCACGCTGGACGATCACCGCGTCCTCGAGCTGGCAATGGCGGTCACTCTGCAGCGCGTGGTTCGCGTCGCTCTGGTTGTAGAAGCGCACGCGGCCGCCGGGCCGCACGAACACGGTGCCCGAAAGGCCGAACGGCCCGATGACGACCGCCGCCGTGTCGGCGCCGCCGGCCTGGACGATGACGCTGTCCTTCTCGCCCGGATGGCGCAGGCACAGATACGGGTAGTTGCCCACGGTCGCGAACACACGCTCGGCCCAGCCGCCCTGGAACACCAGGTCACCCGTGTTGAGGTACGGCGTCACGGGGTCGTGGAGCGAATCGCTGGAGCACGGCGTCGTCCACACGGGGTGGATGATGTCGCCGCCCTGCCGGTTCCACATGTCGTACCGGTCGAGGCAGATCGGCACCGTCTTGCCCACCGTGGGCGTCGGCGGATGCGTCGACGAGTCGATCCAGGCGTAGTTCGGGATGAACACCTCCGGGCATTGCTTCGTGCCGTCGGGGAGACGCGTGTAGTTGCGCTCGATCTGCTTCCCGCCCGGCAGGTCGGTCTCGTAGTAGTCGAACACGCGATAGTCGCCGATCAGGCGCCAGTCGTTCTCGCGCGGGCCCGAGGAACCGACCGGACGCAGCCAGTCGGACACCTTCCACAGGCTGTAACCGCGCAGGTCGCGCCAGCGCGACTTGGGATCCGGCGTCACCTCGGACAGGTTGTCCCACGCGAGCCGCACGATGCGATCGCCCGACGGCACGACGTCGCGCAGCGGGTTGTCGCTGAAGTCGTAGCCCGACGCCACGTTCGTGTTCGGGTTCGGCGGCGGTGCCGCCGCGTTCCAGGTCTTGTGAAACAGGCCGGAGCGGCGATCGGCGTTCCAGACGCCCGTGCAGTAGTTGCAGTCGAAGTCGAACCAGCTGTAGTCGCGGTCGTTGACCAGCACTTCGCGCCGCTCACGGCCGAACGCGGTGCAGTCCTCGACGACCGTCGTGGCGGGCGTCCCCCGCGGCATGCGCACTCTCGACTCGCGGCCGTGGAAGTCGGGCAGGTCCCTGCCAGTCGTGTACGGGTCGCGGAACTCGTGGATGCCCTCGAAGGCGATCTGCGCCGTGATCGCGTTCTGGAGGCTCGGGTAGCGGGCGATCAAGTCGGCGCCCGTCAACACGCCGTTCCTGTACTTCTGGTAGTCCGTCGGATACTCGTTCACGAGCTGGAGCGTACCGGGCCGGACGCCGAACGCCACCGTGGCGGTGATGACCTGGCCCGGCGCCACGTGGAGCCACGGCCCGATCGACACCCACTGGGTGTAGTCACCCTTGAGCTGGCCCTGCTCCATCTCGATGAACCCCGTTTCCTGGTTCACGTTCTCGGTGGATTCCATCGACTCGAAGCGTTCCTGGTCGACCCGGGGAATGCCGCCCTGCTGGTACGTCGTGCCGCCCGTGAACGAGCGGAACGCGCGGAAGCCGACGCGCATCGGCGCGTTCAGTCCCGTCGCGTCGGTGGTGTGGTCGATCAGCATGAAGGTGCCCATGCCGGGCGTGCGGCCGGCATCCCCGTCCTGGTCGCCCACCGAGAACGCGTTGATGCGGATGGGCACGCGCGGGCACAGCGCCGAGTCGCGCGGCACGCGGTTGTCGAGGCTCCGGTCGTGCTTCGTCACGAGCCCCGGGCCGCCCTGGGTGCGCTCGGGGTCCGGCAGGTCGCCGGGCGAGCCGCCGACGCGGAAGATGAACTCACCGGACGGGTACTTCGGGAAGTCGATATCGTCGGTCCAGTAGGCGCCGAGCTGCGTCGGACCGGCGTCCATGTCGACCAGCCAGCCGATCGTGAGGCTGTCGAGCTGGTGGCCGGACACGTTCGTGAACGAGTACTCGCACACGTTGAAGTCCTGGAAGCCCTGGATCGAGTACGCCCACACGCGCGATCTGCACTCGAGTCCCAGCGGCACGTGCTTCTCGGCGGCGACCGTGTTGATCGCCTCGCGCGTATCGTCGCGCATCAGGAACGAGAACTCCTGCTGCCCGAGCGCGCCGTGGTCCTCGTCGATCTTGCCGTCGCCATCGTTGTCGCGCCCGTCGAGGAAGTCCTCGTCGATGCGCGGAATCTGTCCGATCGCCGGGTCGATGTCGTTGTCGCTATCGTCGTTCACGAACCGCGCCCCGTTGATGATGCCGTCGTACGCGCGGTAGATCTTGTCTTCCGGGTTGAGCGTGGGCGGACGCCACTCGCGTGTGTAGCTCACGCGCCGGAGCGCGTTGGGATCGGTGGCCGTGGGATTCACGGCGGCAACAGCCAGCGCGATCGCGTTCAGGTATTCGACGCCCGAGCTGCCCGGCCACTGCGCCGAGGGATCGGTCGACGTGTTCGTGAACGGATTGCCGAGCACGCCCGCGTTGATGACTTTCATCCTGAGATTGCCGACGCCGAGCACGGAGCCCGGACCGAACTGGTCGGGCACGGCGAGCGGGCTGGCGCGACGCCACGACAGGGGCGACTCGCCCGCGGCCACGGCCGTCGCCGAGTCGAGCTCGACGATGCCGAACTCCTTGTTCCAATCCACGTGAGCGCTCGCGGGTCGCGGCGCCAGCACGGCGGCCGCCAGGACTCCCGCGAACACGAGCAGCACGACGACACGCAGCGCCCGCACGGCGCCACGACCGGTACCGGGTGCCGACCCGAGCCTCTCCTGTTGCGTCAAGGTCATGATCTCCTCGTCCCCGCGGCTAGAACGTCACGCTGACACCGAGGCGAACGTTCCGGCCTTCCTCGAAGACCCGCGGGTCGTTCAAGGGAACCCAGTCCGGAAGACCGTCGCCATTGGTGTCCTGCCGATACGCTCCACCCGCACGCCCGGTCTGCGTGTAGTAGATCGTGTAGTCATCGCCCGACGTGAACACGTAGGGGTTCGGGAACGCGCCGACCGTGAGCTGCTGGATGTTCGGCTGGTTGAGCACGTTCCGGGCGTCGAAGAACAGCGTCACATTCTGGCCCCACACCTTGTAGTACTTGTCGCCGTCGATCGTGAGCGTCGCGTTGGACGGCAGGCGGCGTGAGTTGTCGAGCTTGGGATCCGGCTTGCGATCGTCGAGGAATGACGGCGTGAACGGGAAGCCCGAGCCGTAGCTCCACAGGAGCCGGAAGCCCCACTTGCCCGGGTCGCGCACCGTCGACGAGACGGACAGCGTGTGCCGCTGGTCCCAGTTGAGGGCCTGCTCGGCGATCGGCAGGTACAGGCGGCCGCCGTTGAAGAACGTGAGCGCCTGGTTCGGGTCCGACGCCACGCCCGTCGCGAGCGAGAAGGTGTAGTTCACGTCGGCCGAGAACTTGTGGCTGAAGCTCTTGGTCATGCTGGCCTCGAAGCCGCGCGAGCTGGCGTAGTCGCCGTTGTAGTAGACGGCGACGAGGTTGCCGAATGGGTCCTGCTCCTGGCGCGTCGTGATCAGGCCGTAGATGTCCTTGAAGAACACCGAGAACTGCCCGGACACGTCCTTCGAGAACAGGTGCTGCATGCCGGCCTGGTAGGCGATGTTCGTTTCGGGCTCGAGGTCCGGGTTGCCGCGCACGTTCACCGTCGAGCCGATGCCGCGGTTCTCGAAGATGAAGTTGCGAGCCGGCGTCTGGTACGTCCAGCCGTAGTGGAAGCTCAGCACGTCCTTGTCCGAGATCGGGTAGGCGATGCCGAGGCGCGGGCTGAACTGTTGCTTGAAACGCTTGCCGCTCTTCAGATCCGACAGCGCGATCTGGTCGCCGGGGCTGAATACGTCGAAGCGCACGCCGGCGTTGAGCACGAGCCCCTCGTATTCCCAGCGATCCTGGACGTACGCGGCGCCCTCGGGATTGAAGTTCACGAAGTCGGACCGCGTGCCGCCCGGCACGCCGTTCGACTCGACGTTCGGCAGCGCCAGGGCCAAGTTCTCGACCCGGTTGTACTTCACCTCGAGGCCCGTCTTCATCGTGTGCTGGCGGACGTGGCGGCTCGAGAAATCACTCTTCATCGTGTACGTCGACGAGTTGCGCTTGGCGTACTGCGGGAAGTCGCCGTGCGTCGCGAAGTACGGGTTGTTCTCGCTGCCGAAGTCGATGTTGCCGTTCCAGTAGAACGGGCTCTGGGTGTCGTACTCCCAGGGCTCCTTCTTCCCCACCGACGTCAGCGTGTTGAAGTTCTGGACCGAGGCGCGCGTCGTCCACACCGTCTTGTCCGAGATCTGGTCGGTCCACACGCTCGTGACGCCGCGATACCGGGTGTCGGTCGTCGGCATGTGGTCGGGCATGTTCATCGGCTGGAACGTCGAGTCGTCCTTGTCGAACGACCACGTGCCGTAACGCGGCCGGTAGGCGTCGGGCTGCCCGAACACTTTCACCGTGTCGTAGGTCACCTTGACGAAGCCCTTCCGGCTCCACATGAAGTTGTAGGGCGTGTCGATGTTGCGGTTGTTGATCGACTCCAGCGTGACCTTGTGCTTCGGGTTCGGCCGGTAGGCGAGCTTCAGGTTCGTGTTGATCTGGTTCGACTGCCGGTTGCCGAGCTGGATGAAGTCGAACAGCGTCCGATGCGGCTGGCTCAGCGAGGAGCGCAGGTAGGTGTCGGTGAACGTGCCTTCATACGTGGCGAAATAAGTCAGGTTCTTGATCGGCATCGGGCCGCCGAACCCGATCGTGAAGCGGTCGAAGTTGTCGAACGTCTTCGTCGCATCGCCGTAGCGGTCGGTGTCCCAGCGCACCTCGCCGGACAGCCGGTCGGTGCCTTCCTTCGTCGTGACGCTGATGACGCCGGACAGCGCGTTGCCGTATTCCGCATCGAATCCGCCGGACAGCACGTCCGCGCCCGCGACCGCGAGCGAGGCGATGTTGGCGCCGCCGCCGAACAGCGGGTCGCTCGCCTCGACGCCGTCGAACTGGGTCTTCACCTCGCCGCCGCGTCCGCCGCGGAAGTGCAACTCGCCGCCGCGCGCCACGACGCCGGCCTTGGTCGCCACCGCGGCCTGCAGGTTGTCGACCGGCAGCTCATGGAGCTTCTCGGCGCTGATGTTCTGCTTCGTCGTCGAGGACTTGGTGTCGATCCGCTTCTCGGCGCGGACCTCGATCTCCTCGAGGGTCTTCGTCACTTTTCCCGCCGCGAACGCGAACGAGACCGTGGAGGTCGCGCCCAGCGACACGCTGACGGTCTGGACGATCGGGTCGTAGCCGATGGCCTGGGCCCTCAGCTGCTGGGTCCCCACCGGTACTCCCGGGATGACGAAGTTGCCGTTGTCGTCCGTCATCGTGCCCTGCTTCGTGCCAATCACGATGACGTTCACGAACGCGATGCCTTCCTTGTGCTCGTCGAGCACGCGGCCGGTGATCTTGCCGGAAGGAACCGCCGGTGCGGCGCCCGGCCGCGCCTGCGACAGCGCCATCGGGGCCCAAAGCAATACCGCGACCAGCGCGGTCGCGGCCCCCAGCATCGACTTGCGATGGATGCCCATGCTGATCAGTCCCTCGTCCTGTGACTCCGCAGCGACGCCACGGCCTTGTAGAATCGCCGTAACATGCCAACGACGGTTGGCGGTGTCAAACGGAATCGACCGACAACTTGTTCCACGACCGGAGCTTAGGTACTTCATGGCGACGGGGCGTCTGCTCGATCGGAACCAGCGGTCCAAGGGAATGGACGGGAACTACCGCAGGGGGGAATTCGTCACGCAGGGAGGTCCGGAACGCCCGAGATCCGCCTCGACCTACGCACGTAGTTTTCGCACGCAACTCATGAAAGGTCAAGCATATTTTCACTCAGCGTCCCGCGACCCCCGACGATCGCGGGAAATCAGAACCCCCAGCGCAGCCTGAAAATGCCCTGCTGGCGCGAGCTGCGGATGCGCGTGGGATCCCCGAAGTCCGCTCGCCCCCACCCGACTCCGTACCCGGTCTCGATCGTCCACGCCGACTGAGGCGGGTGCAGCGCGAAGCCGGTGGACACCGTGCGCACGACGAACTCGCTGCCGCGGGTCAGCCGGTCCTGGTCCTCCGATCGGTCGTTGTACCCGGCGCGCACCACGAGCACGCGCGTCGCCGCGGCCTCGGCGCCGATGCGGATCTCGCGCACGCGCGGTTGCGGGCCGTCGCCGGAGCGCGTCTGCTTCAACTCCCCCTCGTCCTGGCGGTACTCGACGCCGACCGTCGAGGAGCGCCACGGCAGGCGCACGGCGATGCCGCCGCCGAATTCGTCGCGCGTTTCCTTGGAGTCGTTCGCCACGACGCTGTCGGGCAACACGAGCGAGTCGACCTCGGGCCTGCCCGCCAGCATGCGCAGGAACACGTTGAACGCATTCGGGTCGTCCGGCGGCGGACGGAAGTGGATCGTGCGCTCGAGGCGCGACGCCGCGAACCCGAGCGTGATGGGCCCGCGCGTCACCTGGATGCGCGTGCGCAGCGTGTTGCCCTTCTCCGAACGACTCTGGAGCTGACCGCGCCCGCTGAACGGCGTCTGGCCCGTGCCGCGCGACAGTGTGATGAACCAGCGCTCGTCCGTGCGTCCCGTGCCCCAGCGCGCGTACTCGGCGATGTAGTCGGCCGAGGCCTCCCCGGGCAGCGTCACACGGCCCGACAGCGTGCCCGCACCCGTGCGATACGTGCGATCGGACTGGACCTCCGACGAGTTCCGCGCGCCCTCATTCAGTCCCTCGATCGCGTTCGACGTGTAGTCGAAGTCCGCGCCGAGCTTGGCCGACGGCGCGAACGTGTACAGCGCCCCGGTCGTGAACCCGAGGCTCCGGATCGAGAAGTCGAGCGGCGTCAGCAGGTCCGGCGGCGTCAGCGTGACACCGTCCTTGTCGATGTAGTCGCCGGTCGGCATCGACACGATCGCCCGGTATTTCTGCTCGCTCGTCTGGTAGTGGTGATGCACTTGGACGCCGTACCGCAGGCGATCGGGCGCCAGGCTGCTGAGTCGGCCGGCGAGCACCACAGCGGTGTTCGGCACGCTGAACTGCTGCCGGCGCTCGGTCGCAGCGCTCGCGGGCAGGTCGGTGCGCAGGCGGCCGAAGTCGCCGATCAGCCCGAACGCGGTCTCGCCGGGAGCCCGGTGCCAGCCCTCGTAGCCGAGCCGCACCTCGCGCAGCGCGAACTCCTGCTGCTCCCGAGCGCCGCCCGTCGCGATGTCGTCGTGGACGCGGTTCGCGGCCGACGTGGCCGGATACAACTCGAGCGTCGACAGCGAGTCGGAGTCGAGCAGGCCCGCGGGATTGCCAGAGAACTCCCAAACGTCGCTGCGGTGGTGGACGTCGTCGATGACGTAGGACAACCTGCCCATGCCCAGCATGCGCGGGCTGCGCTCCGCCGGATCGGGCGAGAGATCCAGCGAGCGGCGGGCATCTTCATAGAACTGCGCGCGAACCGGGCCGGCCGCGACCAGCGTCAGCGCGGCCAGCACCCACGCGCCGATGAGAACCCTGAGCCTCGGGCCCATCCATGCTCCTTTCCGGCATGTGTCGAATGGAACGACCGCCGAACGGAGGTGTACGACTCTGCCGAAACGGCGAGTCGACGCGCGGTCAACGAGTTGCGCGACGTGCGAGGCGCGGATACTAGGAATGCGACCGGCCGGTGTCAACCGCCGACGGCGCGCGGACCCGAGACGCACGGGTGCCCCGCGAGCCAGAAGCGCCAGGGGCGCTCGGCGGCGAGCCGGATGCCGATGCGCCGGGAGCGCACGAGCCTCAGGCCATCGCGGCGCGCGGGCTCGCGCGCGATCCATACAGGCCCGCGCGTGAGGTCGACGCCGTTGTGGCGCAGGTCGAGCCCGAACGACCGCGCGACACAGCCCGGGCCGCGACCCAGCCGGTCGTCGTCGCCCACACCCCGGCGCCGGCGCATGACCGCGTGCCCCTCGACCGGCGCGATGGCGCGGATCAACACCGCCGACGGCCGGCCGTTCGGCAGGCAGACGACGTTCGCGCAGTGGTGCATGCCGTAGGTGAAGTAGACGTAGAGCATGCCCGGCGGCCCGAACATCACCGCGTTGCGGGCGGTGGGCCCGCGGAAGGCGTGGCTCGCGGGGTCGTGGGCGCCGCCGTACGCCTCGACCTCGACGATGCGCCCGACGATCCGGCGCCGGCCGTCACCGCGCACGATCAGCCGCCCGACGAGATCGCGCGCGACCGCGAGCGAGCCGCGCTCGAAGAACGCGCGCGGCAGCGGGCGCAGGTCCGCCGGCGCGGCGGATCGCCCGCTCGCGGCGGCGGCGCTCCGATGGCCGGTCGACGCGCTGCGTCGGACGGTGTTCGCGACGCTCATCTGGATCGTGCTCGCTCCGCTCAGTGGCCGACGGCCGCTTCGCCGACGCCGAGCCGGCGCAGCGGCTCCATGAACATCGCGCGGATCTCCTCGAGGCGCTCCGGCGTGCGGGCCTCGAAGCGCACGACGATGACCGGCTGCGTGTTCGACGCGCGCGCGAGGCCCCAGCCGTCGCCGAACTCGACGCGGGCGCCGTCGATGTCGATCACGTCGTAGCGCCCGGTGAACTCGCGCTTGATCTCCTCGACGATCTGGAACTTGCGCTCCTCGGGGCACTCGAGCCGCGTCTCGGGCGTGGCGAAATAGTGCGGGATCGAGTCGACCAGCGCGTCGAACGACTGGCCCGAGGCGGCGACGTAGCGCAGCAGCCGGCCGGCCGCGAACAGCGCGTCGTCGAATCCGAAGTAGCCCTCGCTGAAGAACATGTGCCCCGACATCTCCCCCGCCAGCGGGGCGCCGGTCTCCTTGAGCCGGCTCTTGATCAGGGAGTGGCCGGTCTTCCACATCGACGGCCTGCCGCCGTGGGCGCGGATGTCCTCGACCAGGCCCTGCGAGCACTTGACGTCGAAGATGACCTCGGCGCCCGGCACACGCGCCAGCACGTCGCGGGCGAACAGCGCGAGCAGCTGATCTCCGTAGACGACGTTGCCGCGCGAATCGACGGCTCCGATCCGGTCGGCGTCGCCGTCGAAGCCGATGCCGAGATCCGCCCCGCTGCGCTTCACCTCGGCGATCAGGCTCGTGAGCAGCGAGGGCACCGTCGGATCGGGCAGGTGGTTCGGGAAGCGCCCGTCCAGCTCGGCGAACAGCGGCGTCACCGTGTGCCCCATGCGCTCGAACACCTCCGGCACCACCGTCCCGGCGCAGCCGTTGCCGCAGTCCATCACGACCTTGAGCCCCTTCGGGCTCGACACGCGCTCGATCAGCATCGCGCGGTACTCGTCGAGGATCGGCCGGTCGGTGGCACTACCGGCGCCGGTCTCCAGGTCGCCGCGCTCGATCATGCCGCGCATCTGCTGGATGTCGGCGCCGAACACCGGCCGGTCGCGACGCGCCATCTTGAAGCCGTTGAACTCGGGCGGATTGTGGCTGCCCGTCACCTGGAGACCGCCGTCGGCGTTCGACTTCACCACGGCGTAGTAGAGCGCCGGCGTCGGCACGAGCCCGACGCGCTCGACGTCGACGCCGGCGGCGCGCAGGCCGCGCTCCACGCCGGCCACGAGCCGCTCGCTGCTCGGCCGCACGTCGCGGCCCAGGGCGACGCGCCGTCCGCCCTCGCGGCGGATCAGCGTGCCGAAGGCACTGCCCACGCCCTCGGCCGTCGCGTCCGTGAGCTCGGTCTCGTGCAGGCCGCGAATGTCGTACTCGCGAAAGATGTGGGCGGGGATCATGAGGGGTCCTTGAGCTTGAGGTAGGCGTCGGTGAAGGCGTCGAGGTCGCCGTCGAGCACGGCGTAGACGTCCCCGACCTTCGTCTCGGTGCGATGGTCGTTCACCATCGTATAGGGGTGCAGCACGTACGAGCGGATCTGGCTGCCGAAGTCGATGTCCTTCTTCCCCGCCGTCAGGGCTTCGGTCTTCTTCTTCTCCTGTTCCTGGAGGTACACGAACAGCCGCGACTTGAGGATGCGCATCGCCAGCTCGCGGTTGCGGTGCTGGCTGCGCTCGGCCTGCGACTGGACGACGAGGCCCGTCGGTACGTGCGTGATCCGCACCGCCGACTCGGTCTTGTTGACGTGCTGGCCGCCGGCGCCGCTCGCCCGGAACGTGTCCACGCGCAGGTCGCCCGGTCCGATGTCGACGTTGATCGTGTCGTCGACCATCGGCCAGACAAACACCGAGGCGAACGACGTGTGGCGCCGCTGGTTCGCGTCGTAGGGCGAGATGCGGACGAGCCGGTGCACCCCGCTCTCGGACTTGAGATAGCCGTAGGCGAACTCGCCGGCCAGCTCGATCGTCGCGTCCTTGATGCCGGCCTCGTCCCCCGGCTGGAGGTCGAGCAGGCTCGTCGCGCGGCCGTGGCGCTCGGCCCAGCGCATGTACATGCGGTACAGCATCTCCGCCCAGTCCTGCGACTCCGTGCCGCCGGCGCCTGGATGAATCGAGATCACGGCACCCAGCCGGTCGTACTCGCCCGAGAGCAGGCTCCGCTGCTCGAGCTCGTGGACCTCGCGCTCGACCCGGTCCAACTCGCGCGACAGCTCGACGAGCATGCTCTCGTCGCCCTCGGACTCGCCGAGCACGAGCATCTCCTCGATGCCGGCGAGGGCGCCGTTCCGGCCGTTCCAGTCCTCGATCGTTCGCCGCGCGCGCTTGAGCGCCGAGACGTGCACCTTCGCTTCGTCGGGGCGGTCCCAGAACCCCGGCTCGCTCATCTTCCCTTCGAGTACGGCCACCTCACGGATTCGCTCGTCGACGTCAAAGGTACCTCCGCAGGTCGTCGAGCTGCGTGCGCGTGGATTCGGCGCGCTTGCGGAGGTCGGCGGCGGTCAGCATGAGAGGGGGTCGTTTCCTTTCGGTTCCTGCGCCGCGCGCACGCGGCGAATCTGCTCGAGCGCCAGCGTCTCCAGCGCCTCGGGTCGTCCGGTGTTGTCGAGTGTCACGTCGGCGGCCGCGGCGAGCTCCGCCTCGGTCCGCTGTGCCGCCATGCGGCTCAGCGCCTGCTCGCGCGTCCAGCCGCGCTGGCGCTCCAGTCGTTCCAGCCGGGCCTCGAGCGGGGCCGCGACCGCCACGACGGCGTCGCACTCCCGTTCGAAGCCCCAGTCCAGCAGCAACGCGGCGTCCACGACGACCACGCCTTCGAACCCGGCGCGGCGCGCGGCTTCGATGCCGTCGCGCAGTGCCGCCTGGATCCGCGGATGCACGAGCCGGTTGAGTCGCGCCCGCGCGCCGGCGTCCGCGAACACGCGCGCCGCCACGCGCGCGCGGTCGAGTCCGGCGGGCCCGTACACGTCGTCGCCATAGTCGGCCGCCAGCCCCGCGCGCACGTCGGGATCCCCGTCGGTGACGGCGTGGCCGATGGCGTCCGCGTCCAGCACCCGGGCGCCCCCGCGCGCGAGCGCCCGCGCGACGGTGCTCTTGCCGCTGCCCGGCAGACCCACCAGTCCCACGACGAACAGACCGTCCCCTGCCGGCGGCCGGCGCGGCTCAGTGGACATCGAGCCAGGTCCGCCCAAGCCCCACCGAGACCTCCAGCGGAACGCGCAGCGGGAAGCAGCGCTCCATCTCTTGACGCATGACCTGCGCGGCCAGCTCGGCGTCGGATCGAGGCGCCTCGAGCAGCAACTCGTCGTGCACTTGCAGCAGCAATCTAGCCGAGGGCACCTGGGCCTTCAAGGCCGCGTGGACGCGCACCATCGCGAGTTTCATCAGGTCGGCGGCCGAGCCCTGGATCGGCGTGTTCACGGCGATCCGCTCGGCCATCGCGCGCTCGCCGCCCGAGCCGCTCGCGAGCGCCGGCAGGTAGCGGCGGCGGCCGAACAGCGTGACGGCGTAGCCGCGTTCGCGCGCCTCCTCGATCGACCGATCGAGGAATTCGCGCACCTTCGCGAACGCCTGGAAGTAGTGGCGGATGAATTCCTGCGCTTCCGCGAGCCCGATACCCATCTGCTGCGACAGGCTGCGCGGGCCCATGCCGTACATCACGCCGAAGTTGACGATCTTGGCGCGCGCGCGCAGCCCCGGGTCGAGGTCGCCCTCGACGCCGAACACGCGGCGCGCCGTGCTCACGTGCACGTCCTCGCCACGCTCGAACGCCTCGATCAGGCCCGGGTCGCCCGACAGGTGCGCCATGACGCGCAGCTCGATCTGCGAATAGTCGCCGCCAACCAGCATCGCGTCGGGCGGCGCCACGAACGCGCGGCGGATCTCGCGGCCCTGCGGCGAGCGCATCGGGATGTTCTGGAGGTTCGGCCGGCTCGACGACAGCCGCCCGGTGGCGGCACCCGTCTGCTCGTACGTCGTGTGCACGCGCCCGTCGCGCGGGTCCACCTCGAGCGGCAGCGCGTCGAAGTAGGTCGACTTGAGCTTGGCGAGCGTGCGGTACTCGAGCAGCCGCGCCGGAAACGCGTGCTCGGACGCCAGCTCCTCGAGCACGGCCTGGTCGGTCGAGAAGCCGGTCTTCGTGCGGCGGCCGGTCTTGAGCTTCAGCGTCTCGAACAGCAGCTTCGCGAGCTGCGGACCGCTGTTCAGGTTGAGCGGGCCGCCGGCGAGCGCGTACAGCTCGGCCTCGAGGCGGGTGATCTCGGTCGCGGCACGCGCGGCCATCGTACCGAGCACGCCGCGGTCGAGCAGGATGCCGGCCTCCTCCATGTCGCCGAGTACGTCGATCAGCGGATGCTCGAGCCGCTCGTAGAGCGGCCACTGCTCGCGCGACTCGAGCTGCGCCCGCAGCGCCTCGGCGAGCGGCTCCATCGTCCCCACCGCGGACTCCGCCCACACGGCGGCCTCGGCGGGGCTCAGCGTCTCGATACGCACGCGGCCGCGCGCCGGCTTCATCGCCGCGGCGTCCCCCGGCGCGGGGAGCGCCAGCCCCAGCACGTCGCGCGCGAGCCCCTCGAGCGAGTGATCCCGCTCGGGATCGCACACGAACGAGGCCACGTGGAGGTCGAAGGCGATGCCATCGATCGGCAGGCCCGCCCGCCCGAGCACGTGGCGGTCACGCTTCAAGTCCCAGCCCACCTTCGGGACCAGCGAGTCGGCGAGCATCGGCGCGAGCCATTCGCGCGCGTCGGTGGCCGCCACGTTCGGACCCGCGGCGTGCGCGAGCGGCACGTAGGCCGTCGAGCCGTCGCGCGCGGCGAGTGCCAGGCCGACGAGCGTGTCGCGGCGCGGATCGTCGCCGGTCATGACCGGCAGCACCGCGAGCCCGTGGAGGGCGCGCGCCCGCACCGCGTGGAGCCGCGCGAGACGCTCCTCGCCGTCGTCGGAGGCGGCCGACTCGAACAGGTCGAGGGCGGACTGCACCGCGCGCGTCGAGGCGAACGGGCGCGTGTCGGCCGGCGTCGGCGCCGCGGCGGGCGCCGCGCGCCTCGCGGGCGAGGCGACGGCCGATGGAGCCGCGGCCGGGGCGGGCCGTGCACCGACGTCCGGCACGGGCTCCTCGTCGGCGG
>JANLWK010000298.1:0-1897 GCA_031364505.1 Candidatus Eiseniibacteriota bacterium
TTCGACTTCGACGACCTGATCGGCGACGGACACTTCTCGGCCCCCGAGATCTTCGTGTTCCCGCATGCGCAAGTCCTGAACCTCGAAGGTCTGCTGGGCCGCGCGACGAGCGCGTCGTACGTCTCGAAGGAGCCCGCGGCCCTCGCGGAGCTGACGCGGCTCCTCACCGACGTCCACCGGCGCCACGCCGCGGCGGACGGCCTGATCACGCTCCGCTACGCGACCGACGTCTTCCGGGCGGGCCGTCGGTGACGCGCGCCGGCCGCCGATGACGCCGGCATACGACCTCGTCGTCATCGGCGGCGGCATCACCGGGCTCGGCGTCGCGCGGCTGGCGGCGCGCAACGGGTATCGCTGCGCGGTGCTCGAACGCGGCGACCTCGCGTCCGGCGCATCCAGCGGCTCGAGCCACATGCTCCATGGCGGACTTCGCTACCTCGAGCAGGCGCGCTTCACGCTGGTGCGCGAGGCATTGTCCGAGCGGCGCGCCGTGCACCAGATGGCGCCCGGCGTCACCCGGCCCCAGCGGTTCATGGCGCCGCTCTACCACGGCGAGCGCGTGGGCCCGGTCCGGCTGCGGGCCGGGCTGCTGCTCTACGATGCGCTGTCCGGCAAGGCGCGGCTCGCCCCCGGCGCGATGGTTCGCCCGCGCGAGGCGCTGGCGCTCGAGCCCGACCTCGCGCGCGAGGGCTTAAGGGGCGCCGGCCTCTACACCGACGTCGTGATGGACGACGCGCGGCTCGCCGTGGCGGTGGCGCGCGACGCGGCGGCGCACGGCGCCGAGATCCACACGTACCACGAGGTGCTCGGCGCGAGGCCCGGCGAGGCCGGCTCGGTCGAGTTGCTCGCGGCGCACGCGCTCGAGGGCGGTGAGCGCTCGTTCCACGCCTCGCTCGTCGTCAACGCCACCGGCGCGTGGACCGACGCGATCCGCCAGCGGCTGACACGCACGCTGTCGCCCGGCGCTCCCGACCCGGCGCCGCTGCTCCGGCCGTCGCGCGGGATCCATCTCGTCTATCCACGCCTCACGCGGGGCCACGGCCTCGTGCTGCGTGCGCGTTCGAACGGCCGCGTGTTCTTCGTCGTGCCCTTCGGCAACCGTTCGATCGTCGGCACCACGGAAGTCGAGCTGATCTCGCCGGCGCCCGCCGACGCCTGGCGCCCCTCGCTCGAGGAGATCGTCTACCTGCGGGCCGAGCTGGGCCGCGTGCTGCCGTCACTCGCGGGCACGCCGCCGATCGCGCTGCTCTCCGGCGTGCGGCCGCTGCTCGATTCGCCCGACTCCGCGGGCGACGCCTCGCGCGAGCACGCGGTCGTCGAGGAGCCGATCGGCATCACGATCGCCGGCGGCAAGTACACGACGTTCCGCGTCATGGCGCGCGACGTGATGCGCCTCGTGGCGAAGCGGCTCGGCCGCGAGGGCCGTCCGCTCGCCGACTCGTGCGCGCCCCTGCCCGCGCCGCTGGCGCCGGGCGTCGACATCGAGCGCGTCGCCGACTTCGCCGTCGAGCACGAATTCGCTCGGCGGCTCGAGGACGTCATCCGCCGGCGCACGACCCTGTGGCTCGAGCCCGACCGCGGCCGCGTGGCCGCGCCACGGATCGCCGCCGCCATGGCGCGCCGGCTCGGCTGGAGCCCCGAGCGCACGCGCGAGGAGTTCCAGAGTTACGACGCGCGGTTGTGGGAGGAGGAGACGTTGCTGCAGCGAAGCCAGGAAGGCGCCCACGAGCACGTGAGGGTGGGCCCGCAGGAGGTCCGATGACCGGTTTCGTGCTGGCGATCGACCAGGGCACGACGGGCACGACGGCGCTGCTCGTCGACGAGCGCGGCGACGTCCGCGCACGCGGCTACGCGCTCGTGCCGCAGCACTACCCGCGCCCGGGCTGGGTCGAGCACG
>JANLWK010000333.1:0-4200 GCA_031364505.1 Candidatus Eiseniibacteriota bacterium
ATCGGGCCCGGGTGCGTCGCCGTGATCTCCTGGCCGTTCTGGCCGAAGCTCCAGCCTGCACCCGTGCCGCTCACGAACGTGAGCCCTGAAGCCAGCGTGTCCGCTACGGTGATCGCGCTCGTCGTCGCGGCGTTGCCGACATTCGTGACCACGATCGTGTACGTCGCGGACTGGCCGACCTCGAACGCGGCGTTGTGACGCTTGTCGAGCGTCAGGTCCGCCTGGCCGGAGACCGGCGTCACGTCGTCATCGGAGTCGTTACCCGGATCGAGATCGCCCGCCGCCGACACGGTCGCGGAGTTCGTCACCGACGGCACGGCGCTCGCGCCCACCGCAACGGTCAGCGCGAAGCTCGTACTGTCGGCCACGGGGATAGGCACGGCGTGGATGGCGGTGATCTCCTGGCCGTTCTGGACGAACGCCCAGCCCGTCCCCGCGCCACCCACGAACGTGAGCCCCGTGGGCAGCGTATCGGTCACGGTGGTGGCACCCGACGTGGGCGCCGTGCCCGCGTTCGTCACCACGATCGTGTAGACGCCATTCGTCCCCGCCGTGAACCCGGACGTGTGCCGCTTGTCGATCGACGCGTCCGGCACGCCGTTGATGGTGGCGGCGTCCGAGTCGGCGTCGTTCCCCGCGTCGAGGTCGCCCGGCGTCGACACCGTGGCCGAGTTCGTGACCGACGGGAACGCCGCGACGCCGACCGCCACGGTGAGCGTAAGCACGAGGCTGTCGCCCGCGGCGATCGGACCCGCGTGCGTGGCCGTGATCCGCTGGCCGTTCTGGCCGAAGCTCCAGCCGGCACCCGCTCCGCTCACGAACGTGAGCCCTGAAGCCAGCGTGTCGGTGACGGTGATCGTGTTCGTGGTCGCGGCCGTGCCGGCGTTCGTGACGATGAGCCGGTACGTCGCGTTCTGGCCGACGGTGAACGCGGCCGTGTGGCGCTTGTCGAGCGTCAGGTCGTGCTGGCCCGCGATCGGCGTCGGATCGGCGTCGACATTGTTGCCGGAGTCGAGGTCACCGCTCATCGACACCGTGGCCGAGTTCGTCACGGCCGGATAGGCCGCGGCGCCGACGGCGACGGTGAGCGTGAACGACGCGCTGTCGCCCGCGGCGAGCGAGCCCGCGAACGTGGCGGTGATCACCTGGCCCGACTGCCCGATGCTCCAGCCCGGACCGGCACCGCTCACGAAAGTGAGCCCTGAAGGCAGCGTGTCCCGCACCGTGATCGTGTTGAGCGTCGCCGCGGTGCCGGCGTTCGTGACGACCAGCGCGTAGTCGCGGTTCTGGCCCACGACGAACACCGACGTGTGCCGCTTGTCGATCGTGACGTCCGGGGCGCCGGTGATCGCCGTGACGTCGCTGTCGCGATCGTTCGACGTGTCGAGGTCGCCCGGCGTCGTGACCGTCGCCGAGTTGGTGACGCTCGGGAACGCCGTGGCGCCGACCGCCACGGTGAGCGTGAGCACGAGACTGTCGTCAGGCGCGATCGGGCCTGCGTGCGTCGCGGTGATCCGCTGGCCGGACTGGCCGAAGCTCCAGCCCGCGCCGCCGCCGCCGACGAACGAGAGCCCGGCGGGCAGCGTGTCGGTGACCGTGATCGTGTTCGTCGTCGCGGCCGTGCCGGTATTCGTGATCACGAGCCGGTACGTGCCGGCCTGGCCGACCACGAACGCGCTCGTGTGACGCTTGTCGATCACCAGATCGTGGAGTCCGGCGATCGGCGTCGGATCGACGTCGCGGTCGATCGCGGCGGACGGGTCGCCCGTCATCGACACGGTCGCCGCGTTCGTGACGAGCGGATACGCGCCCGGGGCCACGCCCACGTTCAGCGTGAAGCTGGTGCTGTCACCGACCGAGACGGAACCCGCGTACGTGGCGGTGACGATCTGGCCGGACTGGCCGAAACTCCAGCCACCTCCGCCGCCGCTCACGTACGTGAGCCCCGCGGGCAGCGTGTCGCGCACCGTGACGGTGTTGGTGGTCTCGGCCGAGCCGACGTTCGTGACCACGATCGTGTAGACGCCGTTGACGCCGACGCTGAACACCGACGTGTGGCGCTTGTCGATCGTGAGATCGGGCACGCCGAGGACCGCCGTGTCATCGGAGTCACGGTCGTTGTTCGGGGCGACATCGCCCGCCGTCGTCGCCGTGGCGGAATTGACGACGCTCGGCACCGCGGCCGCACCCACGGCGACCGTGAGCGTGTAGCTCGAGCTGTCGCCGGCGACGATCGCCGCCGCGTGCGTCGCGGTGATGATCTGTCCGCTCTGCGAGAACGACCATCCGCCGCCGGACCCGCTCACGTACGAGAGCCCCACCGGCAGGGTGTCGCGCACCGTCACGGCGCCGGTCGCCAGCGTGCCGACGTTCGTGACGACGAGTGCATAGCTGGCGTTCTGGCCCGCCGTGAACGAGGTCGTGTGACGCTTGTCGAGCGTGACGTCCGGCGCCCCGCCCGTGGACGTCGGATCCGTGTCGCGGTCGTTGTTTGGGTTCAGGTCACCCGCCGTCGATGCGGTCGCCGCGTTCGTGACTCCCGGGAACGCGCCCGCGCCGACGCTCACCGTCAGCGTGAAGCTCGAGCTGTCGCCCGCCACGATCGCCGCTGCGTGCGTCGCGGTGATGATCTGTCCGCTCTGCGAGAACGACCATCCACCGCCGGACCCGCTCACGTACGAGAGCCCCGCCGGCAGCGTGTCGCGCACCGTCACGGCACCGGACGAGGCCGTACCGGCGTTCGTGACGACGAGTGTGTACACGCCGTTCTGGCCCACGGTGAACGCGGACGTATGGCGCTTGTCGATCGTCGCGTCGGGCACGCCCGTGATCGTCGTCGCATCCGTGTCGCGGTTGTTGTTCGGGTCGAGATCGCCGGTGATCGAGACGGTCGCGGCGTTCGTCACCGAGGGATACGCGCCCGCGGCGACGCTCACCGTCAGCGTGCAGCTCGAGCTGTCCCCGGCCGCGACGGGCGCGGGATGGAGGGCGATCACGACCTGGCCGCTGGGGAAGAACGACCACCTACTCCCGGAACCGCTCACATAGGACAGGCCGGCCGGCAGCGTGTCGCGCACCGTCACCCCGCCCGTGGAGGCGGTGCCGAGATTGCGCACCACCAGCGTGTACGTCGCGTTCTGGCCGACCGTGAATGCCGAGGTGTGACGCTTGTCCATCGATGCGTCGGGCACGCCGGTGATCGCAGTCGGATCCGTGTCGCGATCGTTGCTGGGGTCGAGATCGCCGGCGATGGAGACGGTGGCCGCGTTCGTGACACTCGGGTGGGCACCCGCGGCCACGCTCACCGTCAGCGTGAAGCTCGAGCTGTCGCCCGCCACGACCGCCGCCGCGTGCGTCGCGGTGATGATCTGGCCGCTCTGCGAGAACGACCATCCGCCGCCCGAGCCGCTCACATACGAGAGCCCCGCCGGCAGTGTGTCGCGCACCGTCACGGCACCCGTGGACGCGGTGCCAATGTTGCGCACCACGAGCGTGTAGACGCCGTTCTGCCCGACGATGAACGCCGAGGTGTGGCGCTTATCGATCGTCGCGTCCGCCGCACCGGTGATCGCGGTCGGGTCGGTGTCGCGATTATTGTTGGGATCGAGATCGCCGGCGATCGAGACCGCCGCCGCGTTTGTGACGCTCGGATACGCGCCCGCGGCCACGCTCGCCGTGACCGTGAAGCTCGCGCTGTCCCCGGCCGCGATGGGTGCCGGATGGAGGACGATCACGACCTGGCCGCTGAGAAAGAACGACCACCCACTCCCGGAACCGCTCACGTACGAGAGCCCTGCCGGCAGCGTGTCGCGCACGGTCACCGCGCCGGTGGAGGCCGTGCCGCTATTCTGAACCACCAGCGTGTAGATGCCGTTCTGGCCGACCGTGAATGCCGAGGTGTGACGCTTGTCGATCGTCGCGTCCGCCACGCCGGTGATCGCGGTCGGATCCGTGTCGCGATTGTTGCTGGTGTCGGTCTCGCCCGTGGTCGACGCGGTGGCCGCGTTCGTGACACTCGGGTAGGCGCCCGCCGCCACGCTCACGGTGAGCGTGAAGCTCGAGCTGTCGCCCGCCACGACCGCCGCCGCGTGCGTCGCGGTGATGATCTGGCCGCTCTGGCTGAAGCTCCACCCGCCGCCCGACCCGCTCACGTACGAGAGCCCTGCCGGGAGCGTGTCGAGCACCGTCACGGCGCCCGTG
>JANLWK010000337.1:0-6744 GCA_031364505.1 Candidatus Eiseniibacteriota bacterium
CGTGGGCAACTACACCTCGCTGGCGCTGGACTCCCTGGGCAACCCTCGCATCAGCTACTTGGATGGCACCAACGGCGACCTCAAGTACGCGAGCAAGGCGGGCGGGCTGTGGACGCTCGAGACCGTGGACGCGGCCGGAGACGTGGGCTACTACACCTCGCTGGCGCTGGACGCTCAGGGCAACCCCCGCATCAGTTACGGCGGCGACGACCTCAAGTACGCGAGCAAGTCGGGCGGGATGTGGACGCTCGAGATCGTGGACGCCGCTGGGTTCGGGGGCGAGCACACCTCGCTGGCGCTGGACGCCCAGGGTAATCCGCACATCAGCTACTTCGACATCCTTAAAGATGATCTCAAGTACGCCTCGGCAGCGATCGAGATCTCGTCCCCTGCCCCTGGCGATGTGTGGCCGGTCGGCGGACCGCGTGCGGTGACCTGGGATGGGACCGGACGCGTCGACCTTTACCTGTCCGTCGACGGTGGCAACTCGTGGCAGCTCGCGGAGTCCGGGCTCAGCGGTGGCGAGTACCGGATGATCGTTCCCCACACGCCGACGCGATTCGCTCAAATCAAGCTGGACCGCGCGGTGCCCGCATGCCGTGCGCAGTCGGCGGGTTTGTTCACCATCGAGGCATCGATCGCATTGCTGAGCTTCGCAGCGACCACGGCTGCGGAAGGTGGCGCGCAGTTGAGCTGGGCGACCGATGGCGGCGTCGCGGACCTCGCCGGCTATCGGTTGGAGCGCACGCACGACGGCTTCGCGTGGAACACCCTCGTGTCCCTGATGCGCGAGACGCGCTATGCGGACCGCTCGGGTACGGCGGGCGATCGCTACCGTCTGAGCGCAGTCAGCGGGTCGGGTCTGGAGTTCGTGCTCGGAGAGACGGGGCTTCCGCTGGTGCGGGCGCTCGAGGCCTGGCCCCTGCCGCATCGCGGCGGCGAGCTCAATGTGCGATTCGCGATCTTCGGGCGCATCGGGGCCACGAGCGGCGCCGCGGAAGTTGGACTCTTCGACATTTCAGGGCGGCGAGTCAGGCTGATCGCACGCGGAAGGTTCGACGGGGCTCAACGGACGGTTCAGTGGGATGGGCGAGACGATCATGGCAGCCTCGTGCGCCAGGGTATCTACCTTCTCAGGGCCGAAAGCGCGGGCGAGCGCCACGAATTGAAGATCGCGGTGCTGAGGTAGGCCCACCGGACCTTGTATTGTTTTTGTAAAGTGGCTAAGCTTTGCTCCGCCGCCAACTAAGCCCTCATCCACGGGTAGTTCACGTGGGCGCCGCGTCATGCGCCGGAGGGCCGGCCGGCATTGGAACCCTCGGGCATACCGCTCGCGGCTCCACGAACTCGGAATCGTGCGAGGGCCGTCGCAATGACCGCGTATTGGCGTTTTGGCTTCAGGCTTTGCCCTACCTCAGGCGCCCGCGGTTGGTTGCTCGCCGCCGCGCTGCTGTGCTCGCTCCCAGCTCTCGCGCGCGCCCAGGACGGTCACGGCGGCGGGTCCTCACCCCGAGAGCTGCGCCGCCTCGCGGCGCTCGAGCAGCGCTCGGAATCCGCCGACGCGACGACGTGGCGCGGATTCGACGCGCTGTCGCCCGAGGTGCAGAGCGCGCTGCGCTCGCGCAACGGCACGCTGTCGCTGCCCGCGTTCGGAACGAACGTCAAAGTGAACAACACCGCGGGCGATGGCGCGAGCGAGGCCCAGTACTACTCCGCCGTGGCCGGGTGGGGGCGATTCGTCGTCGTGGTGTGGTTCGACTCGAAGGGCCACGACGCGCCTGCGGGCACCCCGCCCACGACGGATGCCGGATACGCCTACTCCTGCGACTACGGTACGACGTTCACCGACGCGGGCAACGTCCCGCGCGGCGCGGCGAACGAACAGATGGGGGTCCCGTTCGTGACGCACGACGGCCGCGGCCACTTCTACATGTGCGCCGAGGCGGATCTCGGGCTCAGCGTGTCGGGGGTTCCGTCCAGTTACGCCGAGGCGTTCTGGAAGGGGGAGTTCGACACGACCGCATGCACCTTCTCGTGGCAGGCGCGCCAGCTCCTCGACGCGTCGGGGAACGGCAACGAGGGCCCCGATCCGGGGCGCATCGCGTGCGACCCGACCAACGACTACGTGTACCTCGTCCATACCTATGCGCTCGCCGCGGCGGACGACGCTGTCCATGTCATGACGTCGGCGGACGGCGGGACCACCTGGGGCAGCGTCGTGACCGTCGACTCCGATCTCGACGGATCCGACTTCCCGCTGCATCCCGACATCACGGTAGGCGTGGACCACGAGGTCTACCTAACGTGGGGCAACGACTTCTGGTTCTACTACTGCGACATGCGCGGGACCTCGAGCTCCAGCATCCACTGGGCGAAGTCCACGAATCACGGCGCCTCGTGGACGTCGGGGAACATCGCTCCACTGTATACGACGTTCTTCTCGAACGGTCCGGTGGACCGCTTCGGCGGCCACAAGACGCATCCCAAGATCGCGGTGGATTGGAGCGCGGGGCCGAATCGCGGCAATGCCTACGTGACGTGGACCGCGTCGGGGCAGTGGGCGGCGCCATCGAGCGCCACGGCGACCGTCGCCGAGGTGGAGAATGGCGTCACGTTGCCGACCAACCCCCAGACGATCTCGCTGGGTAACGACGTCACGGGCACGTGCACGAACTCGTCGGACGTCGACTGGTACAAGATTCACCTGAACGCGGGCGAGACCCTGATCGCGCGGATGGAGCCGAACCCGTGGTCATGCGGCACCGCGGCCACCGCCGGCTTCACGATCCGCCTCCACAGCGACTTCTCGAACCCCGCGGCGTTCGCGGGGGACACGCTGCTCCAGGCATCGAATTTCACGAACTACGTCACGCAGGTCGTGTTCACGACCAAGGTGTCCGGGGACTATTACCTGCGCATCTCCACGTTCTCGACGACGCCGAACGTGGGCTACCGGATGCGCACGCGCGCGATCACGATCACGCGGCCCGTCCAGGGCGGCCGCGACGAGGGAGACGTCGTCCTGTCGCGACTGCCGTACGGCAGCGCGAGCTGGAGCACGCCGATTCTCGTGAACGGCGACGGCCCCGCGGGCTATCAGGAGACGGGGCAGTGCATCAACGTCGACGCCAGTGGCCGGATCCGCGTCGGCTGGCTCGACCATCGTGAGACCGAGAGTTCCCCGCGCATCGTGGGCGCCGCTCAGCTCACGGACTTCTACATCGGGGAATCGGATGACGGCGGGCTGACGTTCCAGGCCGGGCAGCGCGTCACGGACGAGAACGGCCTGTACGGCAACAACATCCGTTCGACACTCACGCAGTACGGCTTCCACGGCGAGGTGCGCGCCGACGGCGACCACCTGTTCATCGTGTGGGACGACCAGCGACTGTCCACGCGTCTCACCGAGAGCCTCAACGTGATGAGCGTGTTCGCCGACCGCGAAGCGCCCCGCGTGACGTACCTCTCCGGGCCGCCGCAGGGTGCGTGGGTGACGTCGGTGCCCCTGACCATCGGGTGGACCGGCATCGACCGACGGCTCGGCTACGCGGGCAACCAGTACCGATGGGACCTCTACAGCGTGGCGAGCGCCACCGTCGTCGCGTCGGGCGCGTTCAGCCCGGACTCGGCCGCGACGCTCGACTCACTCAAGTTCGCGAACGGCGATGGGCAGTACCAGTTCCGTGTGTACGGCCGGGACGCGGCCGGCAACGAGGCGGTACTCGCTACGACGCGCGCGTTCGGACTGGATCGCGCCGCGCCGGCGGCGTCATTTCTTTCCGCGCCGGCGGAAGGATCCTCCACGGCCTCGACGAGCCAGACCATCACGTGGACCGTGAGCGATGGCACGTCGGGATCCACCACCAGCGCGTATTCCCTCGACGGAGGCGCCTACACCGCCTACTCGGGGACGCATTCGGCGTCGCTGTCCGGATTGTCGGCGGGGACGCACACCATTGCCGTCAAGGTGAAGGACGTCGCGGGCAACGAATCGGCGCCGATCACGCGCTCGTGGTTCGTGGACCTCACGCCGCCCACGATCCAGATAACCTCGGGGCCGACGACCGGAAGCCTCACGACCGGTGGCACGGTGTCGTTCGCGTATTCGGGCACGGACAACCACGACCCGAGCAACGCGCTGTCCTTCTATTGGAATCTCGACGGTGGCGCGGATGTGTTCGAACCGGGCGGCGGTACGCAGCTCGCCGGCCTTGCGGACGGTCCCCACATGTTCTCGGTCCGTGCCGTCGACCAGGCCGGCAACCAGGGCTCGCCGGCCACCGTTCGATGGATCCACACGAGCGAGACACTCGAGAAGTCACGCAAACTGCTGATCATCGCCGGCAACAGCGTGTACCGATACACGGTTCCCGCGGCGGGGCCGCCGTCATTGGACCTGACCGTGGCAACGGGGCTCGCGGTCCCCACGTTCATGGCGGTGTCGCCGCTCGGTGAGCTGATGGTCGTGAACGCCGGGGCGACCAACGCCGGAACGGGCTCCATCTTGCGCTATGTGAACGTGCTCGGCACGCCGGCGGCGAACGGAGTCATCACCGACATCAACGGCAACCCGTCGTTCGACTTCAGCGAGCCGCACGGCGTCGAGTTCCGCGACGGCGAGATGTTCCTCGTCAACTCTTCGCTGAACCGGATCAACCGCTTCGTGTTCGATTACACCGGCACGGCGGTCGGCAACGGCACGATCACCGGCTTCACGACGCCACTGAATTCGCGCTGCGTGACGTTCGGCCTGACGGGCAACCAGATGTTCGTGTCGGAGGCCAACCAGTCGAGCAACCAGCTCAACCAGTTCACGTTCGATGCCGCGGGCGCCGCGACGCTCATCCGCCAGTTCGGCGGCAGCGGGCTCAACTATCACGGTGTCGTGTTCGCGCCCTGGGGCGAGCTCCTCGTGGCCGCGTACGGGTCGAACACGATCCAGCGGTTTACCTTCGACGGCAGCGGCGTGCCCACGGCAAACGGATCGATCTCCGGCAACGGCTTGAACGGTCCCGGCGATATGACGTTCTCGGCGTGGGGCGAGCTGTTCGTGTCGAACAACGGCGCCTCGACCGTGTCGCGTTTCACGTTCGACGTCGCCCACAACGCGATCGCGGCCGGCACGTTCGCGATCCCCGCGGCCGGAGCGGGCCTCCGATTCGGGCTCGCGAAGCCCCCGAACGTGTCGTTCGTGGCGGGCCCGGCGGAGAACGGCAACACGAATTCGCAGGTGACGTTCCAGGTCTCGAGCACGAGCGAGTACCCGCCGGTCACCTACCGCTACACGCTCGACGGGAACCCGTCCGTCGACACGCCGGATTCCGCTGTCTCACTGTTCAGCCTCGAGGAGGGCAGTCACACCCTCATCGTGAAGGCCATCGACGCCGTCGGTCTCGAGCGGACGATCACGCGCACGTGGACGGTGGACCTGACGCCGCCGGTGATCGCGTTCACCAGCGGGCACCAGGATGGCTCTCACACTCGCGTGACGCATGCCGACTTCACGTGGTCGGTCAACGACAATGCCCCTGGGACGACTCAGTCGGCTTACCGGCTCGACGAAGGAGCGTGGAGTTCGTTCTCTACGACTGCCGCGGCGTCGCTGACGGGACTCTCGGAGGGCAGCCATCGCCTCGAGGTTCAAGCTGTCGATGCCGTCGGCAATCAGTCGTACATGGCGTGCTCGTTCAGCACACTCGGCCTCGCCGGCTGGTGGGTGGGTGACACGGCGGGAGACTCGTGGGGCGTGCACGACGGCGTCGCAAAGAACGGCCTCCAGTTCGGCACGGGGGTCCGCGGAGCCGGGTTCATCCTCGATGGCATCAATGATTACGTCGAGGTGCCCGATGCGCCCGACCTCGTGCCCGGAGCGGGCGAGATGACCGTCGAGGCGTGGCTCAGGAGTTCGGGAGCACAGCCCGGGCCGCGCATGCTCGTCTCGAAGTGGGAGGCAGGGGGCTCGGGTGGTCCCGGCGCAGTCCCGTCCGGCTACCAGCTCTCGCTCACCACCGGGATACCCCGGATCCGGATTCGATCCACCAACCCCATCGGTAACTACGTCCAGCTGGATGGCAACGCCAACGTCGCGAACAACACCTGGCACCACATCGTCGCGACGCTGGACCGGATCGGAACGGGAAACCTCAACCTGTACGTCGACGGCTCGCTGGTCGCGACGACGCCCGTGAGCGGGTCGATCGGAGACACCGACGGTCTTCCCGATCCGCTGACGATCGGCGCGTCCGTCGATTCCGCCACCGACGCCCGGGTCCGCTTCTCGGAGGGCCAGATCGACGAGGTCGCCTACTCCAATCGCGCCCTCACCGCCACCGAGATCGCCACGCTCTACGCGTCGAACGGACGCGCACCGTGCACGGGCGGTGCCGCTCGCGTGTTCGTCGTCGACCTGACCGCGCCGCAAACGACGATTGTCAGCGGCCCCGCGGACGGAGCGACGATCACCACGGGCACCGCCGCGTATACGGTCGCCGGCACGGACAACTTCACGCAGCCGTCCGACCTCGTGTTCTACTACCAGGCCGACGGTGGCGGGTACACGGGACCGTCGTACGACGGGACCGTCACATTCTCGAATCTCACCGAGGGCACGCACAGCTTCGAAATCGTCGCTCACGACCTCGCGGACAACGTCGATCCGACGCCCGCGACCCGCTCGGTGACCGTCCACCTCGACGCGCCGAGCAAGTTCATCGTCGACGGGCCGGATCCGTGGACGCAGTCGAC
>JANLWK010000384.1:0-6485 GCA_031364505.1 Candidatus Eiseniibacteriota bacterium
GGCGCCGGCCAAGCCGGCGAGGAGCGGCCCAAGCGGGCCCGACTCGGCCCGCGGTTCGGCGGGCAGCAGCCATTCCGACACGCGCAGGCGCGCCAGGAACTCGCCTGCGTCGCTCCACGCGGGCGCGGCGAGGCGGACCTCGCCCGTCGACGCGTCGCACACGCACACGCCGACGCGGTCCTCGCCCGGCCACAGGGCCGCGAGGTAGTTCGCCGCCGCGGGCTCGAGGAACCCGTCCTGCGTCACCGACCCCGGTGTCAGGATCTCCGTCACGCCGCGCTGGACGATGCCCTTCGCCTGGGCCGGATCCTCGAGCTGGTCGCAGATGGCGACCTTGTGGCCCCGCTTGAGCAGCCGCGCCACGTACGCGTCGCGCTGGTGCCACGGAATGCCGCACATCGGGATCGGCTCGGGATCCTGCTTGTTGCGCGAGGTGAGCGTGAGGCCGAGGAGTGCTGCCGCGGTGACCGCGTCCTCGAAGAACATCTCGTAGAAGTCCCCGAGCCGGAAGAACAGGAACGCGTCGGGATGCTCCTGCTTGATCCGCGTGTACTGGCGCATCAGCGGCGTCGTCGAGGCGACGCGAGCCGCGGGGGCGGCCGGCACGCCGGTGGCACTCACTTCGGATTCCCGATGCGCGCCGTGATGCCCAGCTCGCGCTGCGCGCGGGCCTGCGCCTCGCGCGCCTCGCGTTCGTCGGGATAGCTGCCGAGCAGTACCGCGTATCGCGCGGATCCGCCCGTGCCGTGCTGGACCACGCGCGCGCCCTCGAACCCGGCGCGAACCGCGCGCTGCGCCAGCGCGCGCGCCCGTGAGTTCGACGAGAAGGCGCCCGCCTCCAGCCCGACGGGACCCGCTTCGCGGGCCGGCGCGTCCGGCATGGCGGCGACGGCGGCGACGACGGCGGATTCCATGCTCTGCGGGTACTGGGCGGTGAGCCGGGCACGAGCGCGATCGGCGTCCCGGGGATGTCCGAGCCGTTGTGACAACGTCGCGTACAGCTCGAGCGCCGATGCGCCGACGTCACCCGCGCCCTGCACACCCCGCGTGACGAGCGGCTCGAGCGCGTCGCGCGCGCGATCGGGCCGTCCGGCCATGTCCCACGCCTGCGCGATCCCGAGCCGTGCCGCGTCGCGCCGCGGCGACGCCGACGTGGCGACGACCTCGAGCGCCGCGCGTGCCGACACCGGGTTGCGCAGCCCGAGCCAGCTCAAGCCGCTCCAGTACAGGGCCTCACCCTTGCGCTGCGGGCTCATGCGCGCGGCGGCGGTCGCGAACGCATCGAGCGCCTCGCGGTACTCGCCGCGGGCGTAGTGGTAGCGCCCGAGCCACTCGGCCGCCTCGGCGCGGTCGCGCGCGCTCGGACTCGAGGTCTCGATGCGCCGCAGGGCGGCCGGCAGGCTGTCGATCGGCCCGCGCACCGCGAGTGAGGCGGGCGACGACGGGGCCGCGGGCGCGGCGACGAGCAGGGCGAGCAGGATCGGCAACATGGGGCGAGCATACGGGGTGCGTCGGCGCGGGAAAAGGCCGACGTACGAGGCGGGCGCGCAAGGCGGACATGCGAGGCGGCGCACCACGCGAACGGGCGGGCGCGTTGCCGCGCCCGCCCGTCGCTCGTCCGATGCGGCGAGGTGTGGGCTACTCGTCCTCGACCACGGGTTCGTCCTTGGCGCGGGCCGGCTTCTGCTCCGGCTCCACGGGCGGATTCTCGGCGATCCTTGCCTTCACCTGGTTGCGCTTCGAGGTCCACTCGGCGAGCGAGATGTCGTCCTGCTCGGCGAGCCAGCTCTTGACGCTCAGGATCAGGCGGTGGTTCGGCACGTCGACGCGGGTCACTTTCATGACCAGCGTCTCGCCCACCTCGAAGGCGTCGTTCGGACGCTTGAGGTCGTCGATGCCGAGCTGCGACAGCGGCACGAAGCCTTCGATGCCGTTGCCGAGGTCCACGATCGCCCCGCGGTCGAACAGGCGGTTCGTCGTCCCCGTGATCTCCATGCCCGCCGGGTACTGCCCTGCGAGCTCGGGCCACGGATCGTCCGACACCTGCTTGAGCCCCAGGCTGATCCGGCGATGCTCCTTGTCGATCGACAGCACCACGACCTCGACGGTGTCGCCCTTCTTGAGCACTTCGCTGGGGTGCGCCACGCGCTTCGTCCACGACATGTCGGAGACGTGCACGAGCCCGTCGATGCCCTCTTCGAGCTCGACGAACGCGCCGAAGTTCGTCAGGTTGCGGACCTTGCCGCGCACCTTGGTGCCCGGCGGGTACTTCTGGTCGAGCGTGAGCCACGGATCGGGCTCCACCTGCTTCAGGCCGAGCGAGATCTTCTCGTTCGCCTTGTCGACCTTGAGCACGACGGCATCGATCTCGTCGCCGATGTTGACCACCTTCGACGGATGCCGCACGTGGCGCGTCCACGACATCTCGGACACGTGGATCAGGCCCTCGACGCCCTTCTGCAGTTCGACGAATGCGCCGTAGTCGGTGATCGACACGACGCGGCCCTTGACGCGGTCGCCGACCTTGTACTTGTCCTCGACGCCTTCCCACGGATACGGCTCGAGCTGCTTCAGGCCGAGCGAGATGCGCTCCTTCTCCGGGTCGAAGTTGAGCACCTTCACGCGCACCCGGTCGCCGATCTTGACCAGCTCGCTGGGGTGCGAAATGCGGCCCCACGACATGTCGGTGATGTGCAGCAGGCCGTCGATGCCGCCGAGGTCCACGAACGCGCCGAAGTCGGTGATGTTCTTCACCTGGCCCTCGCGGATCTGGTCCTTGGCGAGGTCCTTCAGGATCGTGGACTTCATCCGGTTGCGCTCTTCCTCGAGCACGGCCCGGCGCGACACGACGATGTTCCGCCGGCGCTTGTTCAGCTTGATGATCTTGACCTGGACCGACTGTCCGAGCAGGGCGTCCACGTTCTGGACCTGGCGCAGCGCGATCTGCGAGCCGGGCAGGAACGCCTCGACGCCGTACAGATCGACCACGACGCCGCCCTTGATCTTGCGCACGAGCTTGCCCTCGACCACCTGTTCTAAGTCGTGGGCCTCCTTGACGCGATCCCAGACGCGCACGAAGTCGGCGCGCTGCTTGGACAGCACGACGAGCCCGTCCTGGTTCTCCATCTTCTCCAGGAACACGTCGAGCACGTCGCCGACCTTGATGCTGCCCGGGTCGGGGAACTCGGCGAGCGAGATGACGCCCTCGCTCTTGAATCCGACATCGACGAGCACTTCCTTGTCGTCTACGGCGAGCACCGTGCCGCGGACGATTTCGCCCTCACCGATCGATCGGAGCGATTCCTCGTACTGGCCGAACAACTCCTCGCGCTGTTCGAGCGTGAGGTCGTCGTCCTCCTCGGCGTTCAGCGGAATCGGCGGAGGTGAAGGGGCCCGGCGCGGCGTTTCCGCAACGGGGCTGAGGGTGTCTTGCGTCTCCAGCATGGAACGTGAACCTCCCGGATATGGAATTGGGCGCGGCGTCAGGCCGCACCACGTGATGCCGATCGTTCGAGTTCCCGGAGCCGGGCGATGTCGTCCATCACGCCGGTTCCGATCCGCTGGTAGAGCGTCCGCCCCGGGGTCAGGTCGGAGTCGCGGCCGGCGACATCGCGCCAGTCGCGCGCCTCGCCGAACCAGATCCGCACCCGCACACCGCGGTTCCACCAGCGCCCGGGGGTGCTGCTCCCCGAGATGTAGCACGGCGCGATGGGGACGTCGGCGTGGACCGCCAGCAATCCCACCCCGGGTCGCGCCGGATGCAACTCGCCATCGCGCATCCTGCCCCCTTCCGGGAACAGCAGCACCGACCTGCCGTTGCGGAGCGCCTCGATCGCGCGAGTGAGCCCGCGCAGATCCGCCGCGCCGCGCCGGATGGGGATGGCGTTGACACTCCGGATGAACGGTCCCAGCACCGGAGTCGTGAACAACTCTTCCTTCGCGAGAAACGACGTCTCGCGCGGGATGACGGCGCCGATCAGTGGTGGATCCCAGAACGAGACGTGGTTGGAGGCGATGATCAAGCCGCCATCACGGGGCAGCCGCTCGGCGCCCCGAATCGTCCAGCCGCTGAGGAAACCAAAGACAGCCCCTGCCAAGGACCGCACGCCACTATAATACGGTCGCACCGTTTCTCCAACACTCGGCCGCCACGCGTGGGAACGCCCGCCGGAGCCACGGCCAGGGCGGCCAGGGCGGCCCGGGGAGCTCCGGTGGCGCCCCGCCTCCCGGGGCCCGGCGGCACCTCACGCGGGGCGTCCGGCCACCCGATCCCGCCACCCCGCGGGACATTCCGGGTGCTCGGTGACGACGCGCAGCACCGCCTCGACCTGCTCGTCGAGTCCCATCGACGTGGTGTCGAGCACCATGGCCTCGTCCGCGCGCTTGAGCGGGCTGTCGGCCCTGCCCCGATCGCGCAGGTCGCGGCGCTCGAGATCCTCGCGCACGTCGTCGCGCCCGACGGCGATGCCGCGCGACTGGAGCTCGCGGGCGCGCCGCTCGGCGCGCGATCCGAGGTCGGCGTCGAGGAAGATCTTCACCTGGGCGTCGGGGAACACGACGGTGCCGAGGTCACGGCCCTCCGCGACCACCGGCCCGCGGCTCGCGAACTCGTGCTGCAGCTCGACCAGGCGCCGGCGCACCGCCGACTGCGTGGCGATCCGCGACGACAGCTCGCTCACCTCGGGCGTCCGGATCGCCGGCGTCACGTCCTCGCCGTCGAGCAGCACCCGCGGGTCGTCGGCGGTGCCGGCGAGATCGATCGCCGCACCGCGCGCGCGCTCGGCGACCGCGGCCTCGTCCTCGGCGTCGACGCCCGCGTTGCGCACCCGCAGCGCGAGCGCCCGGTACAGGGCGCCCGTGTCGAGGAACAGGATGCCGAGCCGGCGCGCCACCGCGCGGGCCGTCGTGCTCTTCCCCGCCGCCGAGGGACCGTCGATCGCGATCACGAACCTCATGCGGGCCCGTCCTCCTCGTGCACGGTCACGTCGCCGCCCAGGGACGCGAGCGTGCGCGTGAACGACGGGTCGGATGTCGGGATTCCCTCGGCGCCCGTGATCCGCGTCGCCCCGCGCGCGCGAGTGCCGAGCACGGCGAACGCCATCGCGATCCGGTGATCGCCCAGCGCCTCGACGGTGCCGCCCTCGACCATGCCCCCCTCGATCTCGAGGCCGTCCTCGCGCTCGCTCGCCCGGATGCCGAGGGCGGCGAGATTGTTCGCGATCGCCGCGAGACGGTCGCTCTCCTTGACCCGCAGCTCGCGCGCTCCATGGAGCGTCGACCGGCCGCGCGCGACCGCCGCGGCGACGATCCACGCCGGGATCTCGTCGATCATGCGCGGCACCCATTCCGCCGGAATCGCGCACGGATCGAGATGATCGGGTCCCTCGACGGTCACGTCGCCGACGTCCTCGCCCGACTCGACGCGCACCGCCGAGCGCTCGACCCGGGCCCCCATCCGCTCGAGGACGTCGAGCAGTCCCGTCCGCGTCGGGTTCAGGCACACGCCACGCGCGGTGACGCGCGCACCGGGGCACGCGGCGGCTCCGGCCAGCACGAACGCCGCTGCCGAGAAGTCACCCGGCACGTGGAACGTCCCGCCACGCAGCTCCGCCGGCCCGTCGATGCATACCCGGCGTGCCCCGCCCGCGAGCGGCTCCACGCGGAGTGCCACGCCGAGCGAGGCGAGCATCCGCTCGGTATGGTCACGCGCCGGCCCCGGGATCAGGACCTCGGTCGCGCCGTCGGCGAACAGCCCGGCGATCAGCATGCACGTGGACACCTGGGCGCTGGCGACCGGCAGCCGGTAGGCGATGCCACGCAGGCGGCCGCCGCGAATCGCGAGCGGCGGGTAAGCGTCACCACCGCGGGCCCACAGCGAGGCGCCCATGCGCTGGAGCGGCTCGATGACGCGCGCGACGGGGCGCTGGTTGAGCGAGGCGTCGCCTTCGAGCACCGACAGGAACGGCTGCGCCGCGAGTGCCCCCGCGAGGAGCCGGAGTGTGGTGCCGGAATTGCCGCATTCGAGCACCTGCCGCGGCTCACTCAGCGCGCCGGCACGGCCCTCGATGTCGATCACGTGGTTGCCGCGCGTGACCTGCCCGCCGAGACACTCGCACGCATCGAGCGTCGCCGCCGTGTCGCGGCCGGGATTCGCGCCATGGATCTCGCTCGGCCCCCGCGCCAGCAGCGCGAGCAGCAGGGCGCGGTGGGTAATGGACTTGTCGCCCGGCGGCCGGAACTCGCCCGAGAGCCCGCCGGATGGGCGGATCTCGAGACGCGTCCCGGCCCGCGAGCCCGTCAACGCGCGACGCGCTTTCGCGTCGCGACCTTGCGCGGCGCGCGCGCCGCGATGCGACGCACGGAAGGACGCGCGGCGGTGGCCGTGGGGGGCGGGGGGCGCGGGCGCCGCGGTCCCGGCGCCGCGGGCAGCGCCTGGGGGTTGCGCCACGTGACGAACTGTTGGTTCAGGTCGCGGCGGCGGTGTT
>JANLWK010000399.1:0-9300 GCA_031364505.1 Candidatus Eiseniibacteriota bacterium
GCCATCACCGCGACGATGCCGGCGGGGATGAAGAAGCGCCACTGCCAGGGCAGCGCGATCACGAACGGCGTGGCGAGCAGCAGGAACACGAGGAAGCGCCCGCTCTGGATCATCGAGCCGAACACGGCCGAGAACACGCCGCGCTCGCTGACGTGGAACCACCCGGCGTTCACCTTGATCAGCGAGAGCGCACTGTAGGACTGGAAGTACATGTTCAGCGTCCACGTCGTGGCGAGGTAGCCGAGCAGCAGCGGTCCCGTCCCGAGCACGCCGAGGTAGGCGCCGAGTCCGAATAGCACGTTGAACAGGAACGCCCCGGTGGCGCCGACGAGCATGGCGCGGCGGCCGCCGAAGCGGTCGGCGATCGGGCCGTTGAACAGGGCCGAGACGCCGTACACGAGCGTCGCCGTGCTGATGATGGCGCCCACCTGCGCCTTGTCCCATCCGTACGTGTCCGACAGCGCCTTGTTCGCGAGCGGAAAGTTGTACCGCGCCATGTACATCGCGGCGTACGTGAGGCCGAGGACGAACCAGTTCTGCGTGCGGCGCGAGCGAAATTCGGGACTGTGGTCGGGGCGATCGAGCGGCATCGGGGCCTCGGCGCGGGGGTGCGGCACGTCGGGTGGTCGGCGCGACGCTCCCTTGTAGCCGGAGGTTCCCGCACGGTCAAGGGCGCGACGAATCCCGCCGATCGCGGCCGCCGGGTTGCCGGAATTCCGCGACGAAGCGCGGTCCCCGGGGCTCGCGACGAGTTGGTCGCTCTTGGCGGGCACCAACGAGGAGTCGAGTCCCCCGGACCGCGCTGTACGCCCCTCAGGCGCCGAGGCGCTCCTTCAGTATTCGGGCGCGCGCGCGGCTCACGGGCACTTCCGTGCGGGCGGCATCGTTGAGCTGCAGCCGCCACGTGCCGGCGAAGCCGGGCTGCATCGAGGCCGCGTGGTCCAGGTTGACGATCACGCCGCGATGGACGCGGAGGAAGCGGGCCGGGTCGAGCCGGCGCTCGAGCTGGTCGAGCGTGAAGTTCACGTAGTGGCGCGTCTTCTCGGTGGCCGCGAACACGAGCTTGTCCTCGGCGCCGAACCACAGGATCTCCTCGGCGCGGAGGATGATCTGGCGCGCGCCGAGGCGCACGGTGAGCCGGTCGAGATGCGGGGAGACGCCACGCGCCCGCTCGATCCCGCCCAGCAGCTCGCTCAGGCGGCGCGACAGGACTTCCGGGCGCTCCAGCTCTCGCCTCGCGCGATCGATCGACTGCAGCAGGCGCTCGCGCGTGAACGGCTTGAGCAGGTAGTCGACGGCGTTCTCCTCGAAGGCGCGCACGGCGAACTGGTCGTACGCCGTGACGAAGATCACGGCGGGCCGCGGGGGGTCGAGCGAGGCGAGCAGTGCGAAGCCATCCTCGCCCGGCATCTGGATGTCGAGCATCAACAGGTCGGCGCCGGCGGCAGCGAGGACGTCGCGGACTTCATCGGCGTGGCCCGCCTCGCCCGCGATCTCAACACCCGGAACGTCGTCGAGCATCCGGCGCAGACGCGCGCGAGCGAGCGGCTCGTCGTCGACGATCAGGAGGCGCAGCGTCTCGGCCATGGTCCGGCGCTTCTACCACGTCAGCGCGACGCCCGCCACCGCCATGCGCCGGCTGAAGTACGAGCCCACCGGCACGCGGGTGGAGTAGTCGCGGCTGTAGCCGTAGTCGAGGACGTTCCGGTCGCCGAGCACGTTCAGCGCCTCGACGTACGCCGCGCACACGCCGCTCGCCGGCAGTCCCGCCCGGGACGGCATCGAGAACAACCGCGTCAGGCGCACGTCGAGCCGGCGATAGTCCGGCAGCAGACCCGAATGGTTCTCGGCCATCACCGGCCGCCAGCGGTCGGTCGGGGCATCGTATTCTCCGCCGAGGATCGGCGTGTACGGGCGGCCGGCCGCGTAGCTCCACCGCGCGCCGAGCGACAGCATGGACTGGACCTGCCAGGTACCGACGAGGCTCAGCGAGTGGTGAACGCCGTAGGCGGCCGGCAGCTCGCGCGGGTCGTCCAGCTCCTTCCGCCGCGATTCCATGAGGCCGTAACTCACCCACCCGGACACGCGCGCGTTCGAGCGCTGGACGAACACGTCCACGCCGCGCGCGAACCCGTGCCCCGCGTTCGCGTAGTAGGTGGCGTCCGAGCGCGTGACCAGGTCGCGGTACTCCTTGCGGTACGCCTCGAACCGCACGTTCACGTCTTCGGCCTTCCATTCGTAGCCGGCGATGACGTGATCGGCATGCGAGGGGCGCAGCTGCGGGTTGCCATACACGGGATCCAGGAACGCGGCGCGCGGCAGCTGGTGGTAGCGGCCGGCCGCCACGCGGATCGTCTGGCGGTTCCCGAGCCGCCACGCCAGCGCGCCGCGCGGGTCCGCGGTCCACTCGGAGGACGCCGTGGTGTAGTCCGCGCGGCCGCCCCACGTCGCGTAGACGGGGCCCCACACGCGCCATTGGTGCTCGACATAGACGCCGGGAGAGGTCACGCGCGGGTGGCCGCTCTGGACGCGCACCGGGGCGCCGGGCCCGAAATCGGTGCTGTCGGCGGGCACCGCGCTCTCGTCGTCCGTCTCGAGCCGGCGCACGCCGCCGCCGAAGGCGAGCTGGTGGCGCGCCGACATCGCCCACGTGGCATCGACCGAGGCGAGACCGTTCCGCTCGCGGACCGAGGCGTCGAGCACACCGTAGACGCGGCGCGAGGAGTAGCCCTGCGCCGTCGCGTGACCCTTGAGCACCAGCGAGCCGCCGAGAACGTCCTGCCACTGCAGCACGGCGAGCCGGTTGCGGGCCACGGAGCGGAACGAGCCGTCGTAGTTGTAATGGTGGTTCCGTACGTCCACCTGGTCGCCCGACCCCAGGCCCAGCAGGCTCACCCGGCCGGTGGGCGAGTAGCGGAACAGCAGCTTGGCCGCCCCGTCCGCGCTCTGCGGCAGCGAGACATAATCGTGCGCCGTGCCGTAGAACGCCTTGAGCACGTCGAGCCGCGTGAACCGGCCCGTGCCGACGAACGACAGGCGGTCGGGCACGAGGGCCCAGCTCGATGAGACGTTGCCACCGACGAAATTCGCGCCGACCGAGACGGTGTGAAGGTTCATCGGATCCTGCGTCTCGACGTCGAGCACGCCCGACATGACGCCGCCGTATTTCGACGAGAACCCGCCGCTCGAGAAGAACGCGCTCTTGAGCATGTAGGCGTCGAAGCTGCCGAACAGGCCGCCCGAGGCGCCCTCGTAGTGGTACGGGTGCCCGAGCTCGCCGCCGTCGAGCCGGATCAGCGTCTCGTGCGGATCGCCGCCGCGCACGTACACGGCCGCACCCTCGTTGGGCGCGTTGATGCTCGGCAGCGCGCGCAGCGACTGGAACACGTCGGCCGTGCCGCCCGGCGTCATCACGATGTCCATTCGCCGGAGCGTGGCGCCCTCGCTCTTGCCCGCCTTGCCGAACGACGACGCGCTGACGACGACTTCGCCGACGGGGACCGGCTCCTCCGCCAGCGCGACCCGCAGCGAGCCGCCGCGCTCCTCGAGCGTCACGGTGCGCGACGCCGGCTGGTAGCCGAGCTGCGCCACGGTGATCGACCAGGCGCCCGCCGGCAGCTCGAGCGTCCAGCGGCCTTCGTCGTCGGCGACGACGCCCCGCTGGAGCGACGGCACGGTGACGCTCGCGAACTCGACCGGATGGCCGCCGCGATCGACGACGACGCCCGTGAGCGTCGCGCCTGCTGCGTTGCCTGCCGCCCCGCCGCCCGCCAGCGCGAGCGCGAGCCCGATTCCGAGTCGTGCGTTCCGGCGCATGATCGTGCCTACTTCGCCGCGGAGCGCGCCGCGGGTTTCGCCGCGAGTGCCACGCGCGCCTCGGGCAGCAGCGAGCGCTCGACCCACACGTAGCCCGGCGTGACCTCGAGCGCCTTCTCGTAGTAGCCGACGGCGGCGGCGGGTTGCTCGAGCTTCATCGCCGCGCGGCCCGCCCAGATGTACGCGTCGTCGCGGCCCCAGTCGGGTGCGGTGGAATCGGCCGGCGCCGCGGCCGCCGGTGCCGCCGCGGCCGCCGCGAACAACTCCTGGCTGCGCACGAACTGGACGAGCGCGGGCTCGGCTCCGCCGCCGACGAACGCCGGCTTGTTGAGCGTGTTGAGCCCCACGAGGAGTTGCACACGCGGATTGTCGGGAGCCGTCTTCATTGCCTGCCGGGCGCCGGCTTCGATCTCGCCTCCGAGCGTCATCATCGCCGCCGGGCGGAACTGGAGCGACATCCCGAGCAGGTTCGACTTGAGCGCGATCGCCTCGGCATCCTTCGCATCCCGCGCGAGGGTCTTGTCGATCTCGGTGATGCCCTCCATGCAGTAGCGCTCGGCCTCGGGCTTCTTCGTACCCGCGAGCCGCGGCACGACGCGCCAGTCGGCGACCGCGAGCCAGTAGTGCGCCCGCGGAGTAGCGCCGGGGCGCGAGGCGATGGCCGCGATGCGCGCGCGTACGCCGAGGATGTCCTGGACGCCGCCGGTCGTGACGGCGGTCGTGAGGTCGCGGCGCGCCGTGGCGAGGGTGGCGGCCTCGGACGGCGCGACTGCGGCGGCGGAGCGGGAGGGCAGGGCCTGCGTGAGTGCGAGTGCCATCAGCATGGCGGAGGCGGTGCGGTGTGACATGGTCAGTCTCCTTGGAGGGGCCGCGGCGACGTGGTGTCGACGCCGGTCAGGGGCAGCGTGAGCTCGATCTCGGTGCCCCGGCCGGGGCTCGAGTGGATCGTCATGGCGTGCGGGGGGCCCGCGGCGCGGAGTCGCTCGCGCACGGAGTGGAGGCCGAAGCCGGTGCCCGACGCCCGCGCCGTGACGTCGATGCCGGGGCCGTCGTCGGCGACGACGATGTGCATCAGCGCCCCGTCGCGCCGCGCCGACAGCCGCAGCGTGCCGCCCTCGGGGCGCGATGAGATCGCGTAGCGCACCGCGTTCTCGACGAGCGGCTGGAGCAGCAGGCTCGGCACTGCGGCGTGGTCGAGCCCGGGCTCGATCGACTCCTCGACGCGGAGGCGCGTGCCGAAGCGCGTGCGCTCGATCGCCAGATACTCGCGCAGGAACGCCATCTCGTCGCACAACCGCGCGAGCCCCGACTCCGATGCGCGCAGGGTGTAGCGGAACACGTCGGCCAGGTGCGTCGTCGTCGTCTCGGCGGCCGCCGGGTCGACACGGATGAGTGCGGCGATCGAGTTCAGCGTATTGAACAGGAAGTGCGGATTGATCTGGGCGCGGAGCGCGCGCAGCTCGGCCTCGGCCAGCTCGGCGCGCATCGTCTCCACCGCGCGCGCGCGATCGACGGCGTTGCGGTAGAAGACGCCCGCCATGCTGATGCCGCTGAACAGCGAGGCGAAGATCAGCGTGAACAGGCCCGAGATCAAGATCGAGCGGCCGCTGCCAAGGAATCCGGGGGCCACGGCGAAGTGGACGATGAACGAGCCGACGTACGAGCCGACGAGTGCCGCAATCACGTAGGCCGCGCCGATCCGCCACTCGGGCGCGCGCGACAGATCGGGGGGCGAGACGCGAAGCCGCGGCTCGACGAAGTGGCGAACCGCCCACAGCGCCACGCCGATCGTGTACGAGAGCACGATCGCCACGCGGAACGTGACCCAGTACACCCGCGGATCCCCGGCGCGATCGTTGAGCAGGCCGAAGAACAGCGCGAAGGGGATCGCCCACAGGGCCTGGGCCCACGTGATCCGGATCAGGCCCTGGAGCGGCGTGCGGCTGCGGCGGCGGATGGGTTCGGTGGACATCGATGCCTCGATCGGAGGGGGTGGTCTCGCTGCGACAGGGGCAGCATCGACGATCGAGCCCGGGCCGGCGACGGCACACCGGATGAACGGTCGATCGGGGTGGATGAACGGTCTTTGGGAGCGCGCACAGGGAAGGCGCGCCGTCGCGCCGGGCCACGCGTCGCGAGCGCACCGGTGTCTGCGATGGCACCTGCCGCCCGCGCGCAGATCAGCCTCATCAAACGAAACGGTCCCCGGGGACAGTCGAGGTGTCTGCGCGGACACCTGTCGTCTGCGCAGGGATCAAGCGCATCAAGTGGAACTATCTTCGAGGACAGTCGCGTTCAGTTGGACTGAATTCCACTCGCCCTGGAGCGAGTGATGCGAGCGCGCCGTCGCGCCCGGGCCAAGGCACCGGCGGGCCGCGACGCGACGCGAGACGGGGTGGAAAGATGAACTGTCCCCGGGGACAGTTTCGTTCAGTCGAGCTGAATTTCACCCGCTCTGGAGCGACTGATGTGATCGCGCTGTCGCGCGCCGCGCCGGCATCACGCAGGAGGGCGCGCGCCGGAGGCGCGCCGCTGTCGCCCGAGGCCCGTGCTCGACCGGGATGGGTCGCCCGCCTTGACCGCGGCCCGCCGCGGCGTGTTACCTCAACGCTTCCATTCGCGGAGGGGCCGTGATCAATCCGTTTCTCGTCGGGGACAAGGTTTATCTAAGGTCGCTCGAGCCGTCCGACGCGGCCGCGATGGTGGGCTGGATCAACGATGCCGACGTGCGCCGCACGATCGGCACGCATCGGCCCGCGAACGAGCAGAGCGAGCGCGACTTCATCGAGCGCGCGACCCGCTCGGCCGACGAGATCGGCTTCGCGATCATCGCGCGCAAGGACGACCGCTTCGTCGGCACCGCCGGCCTGATGCGCATCGACTGGCGCGCGCGGCACGCGTGCTTCGGCATCTCGATCGGCGACCGGACTCGCTGGAACCTGGGTTACGGCACCGACGTGACGCGGCTCGTGACCGGCTACGGGTTCGACACGCTCAACCTGCATCGCGTGTGGCTGCAGGTGTTCGACATCAACCCCGCCGGCATCAAGGTCTACGAGCGCGTGGGCTACCGCCACGAGGGCGCGTTCCGCGAGGCCGTGTTCCGCGACGGCCGCTACTGCGACGTGATCAACATGGCCGTGCTGCGCTCCGAGTGGACGGCGCGCTACGGCGAGCCGCGTCCCCGTGAATCCGCGGGCGGGCGTGGCGCTGCGCGACCGGGCGCGGGGTCGCGCCCACGAGCTGCGAACGCCGGGCGCGCGACGGCGACGCGAGCCGCGAAGGCGCGCGCGCGATGAGCCTCGGCGACTGGCTGAATCTGCTGGTGCGGTGGGTGCACCTGATCGCGGGGATCGCCTGGATCGGCAGCTCGTTCTACTTCATCTGGCTCGACAGCCACCTCGAGAAGGGCGCGCCCGGCCAGGACACGGTCGAGGGCTCGCTCTGGATGGTGCACAGCGGCGGCTTCTACCAGGTCGAACGCCGCCGCATCGGGCCCGGCCAGATGCCGCACACGCTCCACTGGTTCAAGTGGGAAGCGGCGATCACGTGGATGACCGGGGTCATGCTGCTCATGGTCGTCTACTACCTGACGGGTGGCATCTACCTGCTCGAGCCAGGCAGGTCGCACCTGACCTCGCTCACCGCGAGCCTGATCAGCTTCGGCATCATCATGGGGACGTGGGCGGTCTACGACCTGCTGTGGCAGTCGCCGCTGGCGAAGCGCGGCGTGCTCGCGACGGCGCTCTCGCTCGCGCTGGCAGCAGGCATCACGCTGCTCTATTGCCACCTGCTGAGCGGCCGGGCCGCCTTCATCCACGTCGGGGCGACCCTGGGGACGCTCATGGTCGCCAACGTCTGGATGCGCATCCTGCCCGCCCAGCGGCGCATGATCGACGCCACGGCCGCCGGGCGGACGCCCGACTTCAGCCTGAGCGACCGCGCCAAGACCCGGTCGGTCCACAACAGCTACATGACCTTCCCGGTGCTCTTCATCATGCTCAGCAACCACTTTCCGGCCCTGTTCGGCGCCCGGCAGAACGCCCTCGTGCTGATCCTGCTGATGATCGTGGGCGGGGCGGCCCGGCACGTCATGATCGGCTCCCGGCGGACGCGGCTACCGGCCGCCGCCGCCGCCGTCGCGGCCCTCGGGACGGTCATCATGCTGGTGCAGCCGGCGGCCGGGATGCGCGGCGCTCGCCCGGGATCGGCATCCGGGCCGGCCCCCGCCTTCGCCGAGGTTCAGGCCATCGTCCAGGCCCGGTGCACGGCCTGCCACTCCCAGACGCCACGGGATGCCACCTTCGGGGTCGCCCCGGCCGGGGTGTCGTTCGACGATCCCGAGAACATCCGGCGGCTGGCCTCGCGGATCTACGTTCGGGCGGTCGTCACGAAGACCATGCCGCTCGCGAACAAGACCGGAATCACCGAGGCCGAGCGGGGGGTCTTGGGCGCCTGGATCGAACACGGTGCTCCGGCGCAATAGATTGTCCCGCTTTAGTTTATAGCCTTTGTGACCGAGTCGGTTGCAATGCGCCCGGGAACCTCTAGACTGCCCAGCCGAATTGCCGCGCGGCCGTATCCGTCCGATTCGGGGTGCCTGAAATCCCACGCCGCGCGCCGTGGCAACCCACGAACGGTCTCTCTCTGGAGGAAACAAGATGCGGTTGATGAAGACGATGCTGCTGGCTGCGGTTCTGGTGACGAGTGCTTCGGCTGCCCACGCGGGCGATATGACGTTCGGCCTGAACGGCGGAGTCGCGGTGCCGATGGGTGATTTCGGCGATGCCTTCAAGCTGGGCTTCGGCGGCGGTGTCTACGCCGACTACTGGATCAAGCCCACGTACGCGTTCGGCGCGGACATCAACGGCAGCTTCTTCAGCGCCAAGGACGATCAGTTGGACGCCCTCAAGACGGCGTTCCCGGCCTATCCGGATCCGAGTGCGAAGGCGAACCTCATCAACTTCGGCGTCCACGGCCTCTGGGCCCCCTCGATGGAAGGCGCGTCGATGAAGCCGTACATCACGTACGGCGTGGGCATGTACCACATTGCGTCGAAGATCGAGGATTCGGACCCGTCCGTGAACTTCGACGACAGCGAGAACAAGATCGGCATCAACGGCGGTGCGGGTGTGGATTTCGCCGCCAGCGAGATGATGACCGTCGGAGTGGGCGCGAAGTTCCACCACGTGCTCACCGAGGACGAGGCGACGCAGTTCATCACGGTCGGCCTCAACGTCACGTTCAAGACGGCCGCCCAGTAAGTTCTGCTTCAACGCGAACGCCGGCTCGGGACTCCCGGGCCGGCGTTTCGTGTTCTACCGGCCGCCGCGCGTGAGCACGCACGCCGCCGCGGCGCCTATCGGTACGCGGCGATCCCCGTGACCGCTTCGCCCAGCACCAGCGTGTGGATGTGGTGCGTGCCCTCGTAGGTCTTGACGGACTCGAGGTTGCACATGTGGCGCATCACCGGATATTCGGCGG
>JANLWK010000231.1:0-5010 GCA_031364505.1 Candidatus Eiseniibacteriota bacterium
GGCGACTACGAGGCCATGACGCTGCACACCACGCTCGGCACGCTCGCCGCGCGCGCACGGGCGAGCGCGCGTCTCGACGCCGACGAGCGCCTGACGCTCGCCTATCTCGCGAAGATCGCGCGGCGCGGCGCGAGGGCATCCCCTCGCGCGCGGCGCGCTGCTGCCTAGACGACGGCCGGCTTGACCTGCGAGAACGCGATCGCCACGTCGCCTTCGATGATCTGAGGCGGGTTCACGGTCAGATTCGGGATGTTCGACTTCAGGTATTCCGCGGCGCGCTTGCTCGACTCGGTACATCCATCGCGGCTCTCGCACACCGTGATCGAGCAGGCGCCGTCGGCGGTTTTCAGCATGTAGTAGGCGGCGAATCCCGGCACGGCCTGGATCAACGATTCGACGTCCTTGCGTCGCGTCGCGAGTTCGTCGGCCAGCTTGGGCGATGCCGTGTAGTGCCGAATGACTGCGAACATGGGTGGCTCCTGTGCTCGCCATCGACGTGGCACCGGCGGTCGGGCCCGACTTCGATGGACGTGACCCGGTAGACTGTCCGTTCGGCCCGCGGCGGTCAACAGGCGATTCGCGAGGGGCCGGGCCGCGGAGTGGCGCCGTGATCCGCTAGCATGCGCGATCGTGAATCGACCCTCCGTTCCCCCCGATTGGCTGTGGGGTTGGGATCCCACGCCGGGCATCGTCTCGGTGTGGGCCGACTCGTCCGGGCTCGCGACCGTGTGGCGGCGGCCGGCGGGCTCGGATGCCGTCGTGCGCGAGGAGCGCCGCTTCAGGCCGTGGCTGGTGCTCGATCGGCTCGATGACCTGGCGCATCTGGGCTCGGGCCTCGCGCCGGACGGAGATACCGCGGCGACCGTCACCTACCGGGAGCTGAGCGGCCCCGGCTCGCTGCGATTCGTGGTCAGCGCCTCGGATGGGCGAACGCTGGCTCGCGCGGTGCTGACCGGTGCCTCGCAACGGTTGCGGAAGCCGGTGGCTCACGTGCGCGACATCGGCAAGGCGGAGGTGCTGTCGCTTCCACCCGAGGAGCAGTATCTCGTCGCGACGGGACGGACGTACTTCCGCGACCTGGCCTTCGATCAACTGCACCGAATGCAGTTCGATCTCGAGACCACCGGGCTCGACGCGGACCGCAGCCGCATCTTCATGATCGCCGTGCGCCACCCGTCGGGGCGCGAGGAGGTGCTCGAGGCCCGGGGGACGGGCGATGCGGCCGAGGGGGAGCTGATCCGGCGGCTTGTGGCGACGGTGACCGCATCCGATCCCGACGTCATCGAGAACCACAACCTGCACGGCTTCGATCTGCCGTTTCTCGACCGGCGGGCCCGCCGTCTCGGCGTGCCGCTCGGACTCGGCCGCATTCCGTCGCTCGGCGTGCGATCTCGGCAGTCGAGCCGCGACCAGACGCGCATCGTGCTCCCCGGGCGCGAGTGCATCGACACGCTGGATGCCGTGCGCCGCTACGACTTCGCCATCCGCGAGCTGCCGGGGCACGGGCTCAAGGCCGTGGCACAGCACTTCGGCATCGCCCCGCCGCAGCGCGAGCTGATCCGCGGCGACCAGATCCACGAGACGTACCGCACCGATCCGGAGCGCGTCCGGCGCTACGCCACGGCGGACGTCATCGAGGTCGCCGCCCTGGCGCGCCTGCTGGGCGGCGCTGCCTACGCGCTGGCGCAGGTGGCGCCGCGCCGGTACGAACGTCTCGCCGATGCGGGTGCGGCGACCGGCGTGCTCGACCCGATGCTCGTGCGCGCCTACCTGCGCGCGGGGCACGCGCTCCCCGCGCACGGTCCCGGCGACGGAACGGTTCACCTGGGGGCCGCCCTCTACCTGTTCGCGACCGGTGTCGCGGAGCGCGTGGTCAAGGCCGACGTGGCGAGCCTCTATCCGTCGCTCATGCGCACGTACCGCATCGGCCCGGACCGCGACCGGCTCGGTGTCCTGCTCGCGATGGTCGACGGTCTCGTGGAGCGGCGGCTCGAGGCGAAGGCCGCCGCGCGCGCGGCGCCCGCCGGCTCGTCGGAACGGTTCACGCACGAAGCCACGTCGGCGGCGATGAAGCTCGTCGTGAACACCGCGTACGGCTACCTGGCCGCCGGCGGGGAGCTCACCCGGTTCGCCGACGTCCACGCCGCGAACGAAGTCACGCGGCGCGGCCGCGAGCTGCTCGACCTCATGTGCCGCGAATTCCAGGCGCGGGGCGTGACGCGGCTCGAGGCGGACACCGACGGCGTCTACTTCGCCGTCCCGGCGGGCTGGACCGAAGCGGACGAGCGGAACGTCGTCGCCGAGGTCGCCGCCCTGCTGCCGCCGCTCGTCCAGCTCGAGTTCGAGGGCCGCTACGCCGCCATGCTGTCGCACGAGCCGAAGAATTACGCGCTCCTCGGCTACGACGGCCGATTGACGCTGCGCGGCGTCGCGTTCCGGTCGAGCCGCGCCGAGCCGTTCGGGCTCGCGTTCCTGCGGCGCGCGATCGAGCGACTGCTCGCCGGCGACGTCCTGGGTGTGCGCGCCGCGTACGTCGACATGATCGACGCGCTGCGGCGGCGCGAGATCACGACGCACGACGTCGGCTCGCGCGTGCGGCTGACGAAGGCGCCCGACGCCTACCGCGCGGCGCGCGAGAATCGCCGCGAGCTGCCGTACGAGGCGGTGCTCGGCGCGGGCCGCACGGGCTGGCGGCGCGGGGACCGTGTGCGTGTCTACCGCGCCGCGAACGGCCGTGCCGGCCTCGTCACTGACGACGCCGACCCGCGCGACTACGACGTCGAGCACTACGTCCGCGTGCTGCGGAACCACTTCGCCATCCGGCTCGCGCGCGCGTTCACGCCGACCGATTTCGCCGCGCTGTTCACCGATCCCGGCCAGTCCACGCTGTTCCCGCCGTCGTACGAGTCGATGCGCCCGGTGCTCGAGGCGGTCTAGGCTGGACGCGATCGTCTTCACGGGCGAAAGACGATCCACGCCGCCCCGCGGGCGCGGGGCGGCGTGGCGGGCGGTGGCGATTACTGCCGAACCTGCCAGTAGCCGTCGACGAACTCGAGCGTACGAATCGTCTGGTTCGAGCTCGTGCTGACGATGTCGATCGTCTGCGTGTGCTTGAAGCTCTGGAGGTGCTCGGTGTAGTCGTCGAGATTGCCGAACCGCCGGTGGCAGGAGGCGTCATGGTAGTAGGTCCCGGCCGGCGGCTCATTGTCGACGTCGACCTGGTCGCCATCGTCACCATCGTTCCGTTGCGACGTTCGGTCGTCGTAGCGTGCATCGTCGCGGTCATCGTCGTAGCGCGCGTCATCCCGGTCGTCGTACCGCGGCGCGGGGTCCGGTCGCACGGATTCCGGCTCGGGTTCCGCATAGGTGCGGTCCTCGTAGACGCGTGCCGGCGGCGCGACATGACGATACGAGGTCGAGAGTCCGTAGCTCCGCGCGCCGACGCCGATCCCGAACCAGACGTAGGAGCGCGGGCGGTGGTCGTGAAAGCGGTGGTACGCACGGACGGGACGCCTGTATGTGTAGGCGTCGCAGTAGCGAGGCAGGTAGGCGCGGCTGTGGTAAGCCCGCCCGCGCGAGTAGGGCGCGGCGTAGCCGCGGCCGTGATACGCGCGGCCGGCATCGCGGCTCCAGGCGCGTCCGCCGCTCGAGCAACCACCGCCGTCGGCGTGGCCCGTTCCCGCCACGACCGCCAGCGCCACCGCCGACAACACGATCCGCGCGAGGTGTGAAAGCAACCGGTTCCAGTTCATCGTAGACTCCACTCGTGACGCGCCTGCGGGAGCAATGGCGCAGCGATTGTGTGCCCCGGGCGCCGCGGCGACAAGCCCATCGGGTGTTCCTTTACGCGAACGTGACGAGGGTGCTCGTTCGAGGTTGTCTGCGGCGACTGGGTCAGCCGGCGCAGCAGCAAGGCAACTCCGGTCTTGCGGCGGGTTCCGGGCGCCACGCATACTTGAGCGGCACGCGCTTGCCCTTCCAAACCCCCGAACCCCCCACCATGCTCCCGCGCCGCCTGCTCCTTGCCGCCGTCCTTGCCGCCGCCCTGGCCGCACCCGCCGCAGCCCAGACGGGCCTGCGCCTCAATGGATCGTCGCAGTACGTGACATTCGGCGCCGCGCCCACGCTGAGCAGCCCCACGTTCACGCTCGAGCTGTGGTTCAAGCGCGAGGGCGCCGGTGCGACGACCAGCACGGGTACCGGCGGGCACGGGGCGGCGGTTCCGCTCATCGCCAAGGGTCGCGGGGAGGCGGACGGCGACACGCGCGACATGAACTACTTCCTGGGGATTCGCGCGTCGGACGGTGTGCTCGTCGCCGACTACGAAGAGGGGACGGGGCAGACCCAGCCGGGCCTCAATCACCCGATCGCGGGCGTTACCTCGATTCAGACGGGCGTTTGGTACCACGCGGCGGCGACGTTCGACGGACGCAACTACAGGCTCTACCTGAACGGCGTTCTCGAGAAGGACACGCTGATGGCGGTCGGGCGGCTGCCGCAGGGCGCGAGCATCCAGCACGCGTCGCTCGGCAGCGCGCTGACCTCGACGGGCGCAGCTTCGGGCTATTTCGCGGGCGTCATCGATGAGCCGCGCGTCTGGAGCGTCGCGCGCCCGGGAGCGGGCATCCGGGACAGCCTCGTGCTGCAGATCGCGACCGCGTCGGGCCTCGTCGGGCGCTGGGCGCTCGACGCGGTGAGCGGCACGAGCACGGCGACGACCGTCGCGGGAGCACCCGCCGGCACCGTGGCCGGCGGAGCGGTGACGACGACCGGGGCACCGTTCTCGATCACTCCCGCGCAGGCGCCGAACGCGCCATCCGCGCCGTCGCCCGCGAACCTCGCGACGGGCGTTGCGACGAACGCCGACCTCTCGGTCACCACGTCCGATCCGGACGGCGGCAACCTCACCGTCACGTACTACGGCAGGCCCGTCGGCGCCGGCGGCACGGCGGGACCCGACTTCACGTACGTCATCATCCCCGACACGCAGTACTACACGTCGAGCATGAA
>JANLWK010000420.1:0-4235 GCA_031364505.1 Candidatus Eiseniibacteriota bacterium
CCCCGGAGGTCACGCGCGGTTCAGCCACTGCTAACGCTGCGCTGCTTTCGCCCGGCGGAACTCGCGCACGAAGGCGCGCGCGTCGCGCTCGGAGAAGCTGCCGAGCATGTCCTCGTCGTTGATGTCGAGCCCGTCGAACAGGCGATCGCCGTCGTCGGTGACGATCACGATGCGCCCACGCTCGTAGCTCATGTCACGGATGTCGCGAATGCGGCACTCGGCGCTGTGGTCCAGCAGGTCCCGGACGGCTCCGAGCACCGCGTGCTTGATGGCGCTCCCAATGATCGAGCCATCGTCGTCCGCGTCGTTATCGAAGTCCTTGTCGCGCAGGTTGCGGTCGATCTTGTGGAACGCGCGATCCGACAGCTGCACCGCGACGACGCTGCGCGTGAGCAGCATGCACGCGTCGCCATCCTCGGTCGTGATGGCAAAGCGCGCGTCGCGGAGATCGTGGCGCGCCGCCCAGCGCGCGGGGTCCTCGCAACAGGAGTGACCGGAGTGGATCGTCACCGTGCCGCGATCACGCGCGAGCGCCGGATGGGTCGACAGCGGAATCAGCAGGGCGAGCGCGAGCAGCGAGCGGGTCAAGGTCGTTCTCCCTCGGTGAGGCGATCGGCTTCGGCCGGGCGGCATGGTCGGGATACGCGCCTGCGTAACGGGATGTTTCTTCCCGTGCCCTGATTCTTCGCGGAAGTACGTCTCCGAGACGCGACTATTGGCGAATTCGCAAAAATCGGCGAATTCGTGCTAGCCTCTGTGTTGACAATGGTCCCAGGCTCTTACGCCGCGTTGAATTCGCCGATTTCAGCGAATCAGGTGCTGTTCAGCTCGATCAGCCGGACGGTCGAATCACTCTCAAGTCGCATTGCCCCAGTAGCTTGCGTGTTCAGCCGGAAGCCAACGTCATGGCATGCTTCGTTCTTTGCTATTTGCCTTCGTGGACTCTGTGGCCGGGGCCGGCGTGCGTGACGCCGAGGCTTCGTTGCCCGGGATCCTGTTGGCGGTCGCCGGGCCGTCTCCGCTCCGAGCGGTCCGGCGTCCCATTTCTCGTGGGGGGCATGGATGACCACCTCCGCTCTGCCGTTCGCGCCGTGCTCGTGGTCGGACGTCGCCTACGACTGCGACGGCCGCGGTCGCCTGGGGCTCGCATTCCGACTGCGCCTGTCGTTCCTCGACGAGACCCGCGATCCGCCCGTCGCCGGATCCTTTCACCACGAGTGGGTGGTGTCGCGTGGCGACCTGGATCTGGCGGAGCGCAGCGGCAACATCGACTCGCTGCTGCTCGATCGCCGCGCGCGGGAGGCCCGCGCCTTCATCGGCGTCGTCGAACGATCGCTCCGCCAGGCCCGTGCACGGCTGGCCCGGGCGGGCGAGCGTCTCGTTCTCGTTCCGCGCAAGGACTGATCCTACGTGTCGCGCTTCGTCCAGAAGGTCCGCGTCGCGGTGCGGGTCTCGCAGCTCAACCGCGACACCCGCGACGGGTGGTTCATGCTCGCGCCGAAGCCGGACGCCGCTTCCGGACCGTCCACGATCATCGACCTCCTCAACGCGCCATCGGTCGTGATCCCGTTCTTCCCCCGCAACGATCCCAACGTGGCGCTGCTCACCGTCGCGCACCTCGAGTGGGTCGCGGTGGGCGGCGACGTGGCCACGCACTTCGTCCGTCCGAGCGGACGCCGCGTCACCCGCGAGCAGCGTGTCGAACTGCGCTTCATCGACCAGCGCCACGTCGAGGGAATCATCCAGTGGGACGCGCGCGAGGACAGTCTGCGGCTGTCGGACTTTCTGAACGGTCCGGACGACTTCTTCGTACTCAACGCCTCGACCGGAGTGCTGATCGTCAACCGCAGGCGCGTGGTCGAGACGCGCGTGGCCGAGGCTTCTCCTCGCCCCGCTCAGATCGAGGTCCACGACTTCGAGGATCTGCCGGCGTTCAAGACGCAGGGGCCACCCGCGTAGTCGCGATGATCGACGCCGGTGGAATCGTCACGCGAGGCACGCATGGCTAGTCCCCCGGTGGATCCTGCCGTCGCCGCGCTCGAGTCGCCGGGGGCGGAAGCGCGCCGCGTGTCCGGTGGGTCCGTGCGCGCATCCCAGCGGTTTGCCGGGCGCTACCTGCTGCTGCGGACGCTCGGCCAGGGCGGCATGGGCACCGTACACCTCGCGCTGGACGAGTCGACGTCGACGTACTGCGCGCTCAAGCGCATCGATCCCACGCGCGTCCAGGTCGCGCCCGGCTCTTTGCGGCGCGAATTCGAGTTGCTGTCGCGCGTGCGCCACCCGAGCGTGGTCGCGGTCCACGAATTGGGCTTCGCGCCGGACGGCACGCCGTTCTACACGATGGAGTACATCCCGGGTGTGCCGGCCGACCTGGCCCTGCCGCCCGGCAACTGGGGCGCGCTGTGCGATGTCGCCGCCCAGGTCTGCCAGGGTCTCGAGGCGCTGCACGCCTCGGGCATCGTCCACGGCGATCTCAAGCCGTCGAACCTGATCGCGATCCCGTCCCCCGTCGCGGGTGCGCCGCCCTCGGGCGTGCGCCTCGTCGACTTCGGTCTCGCCGCACTGCTCGGGCGCGACCGCGAGCGCCACCGCGGCACGCCGGGATACGCGGCGCCCGAGATCGCGCGCGGCGAGACGCCGGGCATCGCGTCCGACCTGTTCGGGCTCGGCGCCACGCTGTACACGCTCGCCGCCGGCCGCGCGGGGCTCGCGCGCGCGGCGAGCGGGACGGTGACGAACCGCGTGCGCACCGCGGCGCCGTCGTCGACGCGGCTGGAGGAGGCGGGCGTGCCCGAGCCGCTCGTCCAGCTCATCCTGAGGCTCATGGCGACCGCGCCGGGCGAGCGCCCCAGCGACGCGCGCGAGGTGCGGCGCGAACTGGAACGCATCCATCCGGCGGCCCGGCACAGCCTGGCGCTCAGGCTCCAGACCGAGCGCGTCGTGGGACGCGAGCGCGAGCTGGCGCGTCTCGCCCGCTGGCTCGAACCCGGCGCCGAGACCTCGCGCATCGTGCTGATCGACGGGGAGCCGGGCATGGGCAAGTCGGCGCTGCTCGGCGAGCTCGCGCTCCACGTCGCGCTCGGTGGCGGCGCCGTGCTCCGCCTGTCGTGCGCCACGCTGCACGCGCCGGGGGCGCTCGCCGGAACGCTGCTGCGACGGCTCGCGGTCGAGGCGCGCGCCGCCTCGGACGACACGCCGCTGTCTCGCCGCGCGCTCGCCGTCATCGACGGCGCCGAACACGTCGCGGGCGAGGCCGACCGATCGCTGCTCGCCGACGCGGCCGCGGCATGGGGGCGGGCGATCGAGCAGCGAGGCGTCATGCCGGTGGTGCTCATCGACGACTGGGAGCGCGCCGAGGACATATCGCGCGCCGTGGTGCGTCGCATCGCGCTCCACCCGAGCGCCACTGCGTTCCGATGGGCGTGGGCGGGGCGCTCGGACGCCGCCGGGCCCGCCGAGGACGACCGCGTGCTGATCGAGGCCGGCCACGCGCGGCGGCTCGCCGTCGGCCCGCTCGACGAGCCCGGCGCGCGGCGCCTCGTGGCCGCGCGACTCAACGACACGCCGCCCGATGGCCTGTTCGAATTCCTGTGGAGCCGGGCCGGCGGGCATCCCGGCCTGCTCGTCGAATCGCTTCGCGCGGTGGCCGAGCGCGGAGCGCTTCGCGAGACCGAGATCGGCCTCGCCGTCGACACCGCCTCACTCGAATCGCTGTCGCTGCCGGGTGACTTCGAGGATTCGCTGATCGCGCGACTCCAGTCGCTTCCCGAGGCGGCGCGCTCGCTCGCCGCCACGCTCGCGGTGTGGGCGCGTCCACTCGATCCCGCCGAAGCGCGCGGCGCGGACGCCGCGACCGCGCGTGCCGCCGACGCGCTGGTGGCCTCGGGCCTCGCCGTGCGCGACGAATCGGGCCGGCTCGGCCTGTGCCCGCCGGGGCTCGCGATGCGCATCCACCGTGACCTGGCGGGCGAGGAGCGCCGCCGGCTGCATCGCGCCGCCCTCGATCACGGTGCGCTCACGGCTGCCGAGCGCTTCACGCACCTGCGCGGCGCGGGCGACGCGCGCGGCGCCCTCGAGGTCGCCGAGCGCGCGCTCGCGGCGCGGGCGGACGAGGGGCTGGCGATCGAGGCCGCGAAACTGGCGGCCGCCGAGGCGCCCGATGTCGCGCCCGCCTGGCAGGAGCGCGCGGGACGCATCCTGCTCGACCGCGGCCGGCACCGGGCGGCGATCCCGTA
>JANLWK010000426.1:0-1557 GCA_031364505.1 Candidatus Eiseniibacteriota bacterium
CGTGTTCGCCGAGTTGGCCCGCTCCGGGGCGACGGGGTCGGTGCGCTTCGCCGAAACGGTGATCCGCAGCCGCCACAAGCTGAGCTACGAGCAGGTGCAGGCGTGGTTCGACGGCGACGCCGAGCCGCCCGAGCCGCTCGCGGAGCCGATCGGCATGCTGCGCGGCCTCGCGGCGGCGCTGCGCGCGCGGCGCCGCGAGCAGGGTGCGCTGGAGCTCGACGTGCCCGAGGTCAAGGCCATCGTCGACGCGCGCGGGGTGCCGCGGGCGATCGAGCGGCGGCCGCACCTCGAGAGCCACGGTGTGATCGAGGAATTCATGCTGCTCGCGAACCGGCGGGTGGGCGCGGAAGGCGCGCGGCGCAACGCCGGGCTGCTGTACCGCGTGCACGAGCCGCCGTCGCCGCGCAAGATCGAGGAGCTGGACGCCATGCTCAAGGCACTGGCGCTGCCGCGCCTCGGCCGGCTGGACGACCCCGCGCGCGCGCTGCAGTCGCTGCTCGGCGTGCGCCTCGAGCCCGCGCACCGGCGGCTCGTCCACCGGCTCGTGCTGCGGTCCATGACGCGCGCCCGCTATCTCGAGCGCGACCTCGGCCACTTCGGGCTCGCGGCTCGCGAGTACTGCCACTTCACCTCGCCCATCCGGCGCTTCCCCGACCTCCACAACCACGCGCGCGTGCGGGAGTGGATCCGCGGCCGTCCATCGGCCGCCTGGGACCCGGTGGCCCTGGCCGGACGAGCCACGGCGTGCAGCGGCACGGAACAGAATGCGGCCGACGCCGAACGGGAGTCGGTGAAGGTCAAGTCGTTGCGGTATCTTGAGGACCGACTCGGCGACCGCGTGACGGGAACCATCACGGGATTCCTGCGATACGGGTTCTTCGTCGAACTGGATGAGATTCCAGTTGAGGGGTTCGTCCGGGTGTCGCTATATGTTGACGACCATTTCGTTCTCGACGCATCCGGAGTCCGCATGGTGGGCCGCCGCAGCCGGAAACGTTTCGCGCTCGGGGACTCCGTCACGGTGACGATCGCTCGCGTGGACGTTCCCGCGCGCGAAAGCGATTTCGCTCTCGATGTTCCGTCGCGGCGCCGCGGGCGCCGCCACCAGGGGAGGGGTTGATGGCAGCCAAGACCACTCGGCGCAAGTCCGAGCGACGCGTGCATCCACGCGTGGACGCGCGTCTCAGCATGCGGGTGGAAGGATCGCCCGGCGACGGACAGCAGGCGCAGATCGTGACCGAGAGCCAGAACATCTCGGCGAGCGGCGTCTACTGCTCGTCGTCGCACTTTCTGTCCCCGCTGTCGAAGGTGGCCCTGACGATCGTCCTGCCGCGCATCCCCGGCCACGCCGGGCGCCAGGAACTGATCAAGTGCGAGGGCATCGTCATCCGCTGCGAGCCGCTGGCGAAGCGCGGGGACCGGCGCTTCGAGCTGGCGTGCATGTTCTCCGAGCTGGATCACCGCCGGCGCGAGCTGATCGAACAGTTCGTGACGTGGCGGAACCTCCAGGCGCTGCGCGCGGCGGCGGGAGCGTCGCGGCCGCGGGGCGGGGCCGCG
>JANLWK010000052.1:0-3031 GCA_031364505.1 Candidatus Eiseniibacteriota bacterium
TCGATCGCCTTGAGCAGCGCCTTGCGCGCGCCGGCGACGTCGCCGGCCGTGAGCCGCGCGATGCCGGCGTTGTTCTGGCACGCCGCGCTCTGCGGATGGTGATCGAGTGCGGCCTCGGCGAGCTTCACCGCCTCGGCGTCCCGGCTCCGGCCGAGCGCGATCGCGGCCGCGGCGGCATCGACGGCGCGGCTCGAACCCGGTGCCGCGCGGAGTGCTTCGCCCGCTTCGGCGCCACGGCCCGCGGCGGCGTAGTGCAGGGCGAGGCCAGCGAGCAGCTCGGGTGCCAGGTCGCCGCCGCCGCGTTGCGCCGCCATGCGTGCCGACTCGAGCACCGCGATCGCGTCGTCGTGGCGGCCGGTGTCGTATTCGAGCTTCGAGAACAGCGCGAGCGCCGGAGCGTAGCCGCCCGCGCGCGCGAGCGCTCCGCGCACGGCGTCGAGCGCCGAGTCGGGCTCGCCGAGCGAGCGGTAGAGCTCGGCCGCGCGATACGGCCAGTACGGCTCGGCGGGCGCCGCCGCGGCGTTCCGCCGGGCCTCGGCGATCCGGTCGCGCGGTGTCGCGGCGCGTGACGCGCGTGCCGGTGGCGCGGGCGTGGCCGCCGCGGGCTTCGCCGTCACGCCCGCGCGCGCGGGTATTCGAGCCGCCGGGGGTGCTGGCGCCGGCGTCGAGCGCGCGAGGAACGGCAGATGGCCGCACCCTCCGGCGCCCAGCGCGAGCAGCGCGGCGGCCGCAAACGATCGCGCCCCAAGGCGCCATGCGCCCCGGTGGGTGTGGCCCGCCCGCCGCGTGTTCACTTGCGCACCTCCGTCTTCCTCGATTCGTTCGAGTCGGTGTCGGGCGGCGTCGCCTCGACGAGCGGCACGTCGCTCTCGGTGCGGAAGCGGAATCGTGTGCCGAGACGCTTCCACATCGAGGCCTGGGCCTCGCGGATCCAGCGCTCGTCGGGAGCCACGCGCAGCTTCTGCCGCAGCAGGTCCGACCAGATGTCCTCGCCGCGCGTCGTGAAGGTGCGCGACTGGGCCGACAGCACCTCGTCGTACGCGGTCAGATCCTCCCCCTTGAGATCGGCCGGACGCTCGCTCGCCATCAGCGCGTCGCCGAACTCCACGAGCGCCTGCCCGATGCGGAACGTGGCGCCGTGCGCCCACTCCGAGTCCCCGAGATCGACGCACTCGCGGTAGCGCGCCAGGGCCGCGTCGAGCAGCCGCTGGCGGGCGGGAATCGATCGCGTGAGCGGCTGGGACAGCGTGGCGCGCGCGCACTGGGAGTACGCCTCCTCGCCCTGCAGGAAGCGCACCTGGGCGAGCAGCGGCTTCGACGCCAGCCGTGGGTGGCGCTCGCACATCGACAGGTAGTCGGCGAGGCGCGTCCGTGGCACGGCCGTGCGGCGTGCCGACATCGAAGCCCCTTGGGTCGCCGCGGTGCTGCGCTTCACGCGCCCCGGCGCGGCCGGTAGCAGCGAAGAAATCGGATGCGACGCGTCCACGCCGGCCAGTTCGCGCCGTGCCATGTCCTCGAGCAGCGCCATCGCCGTCTCCACATCGTTCGGGAAGTGCCGGATGTAGCCGAGCCGCAGCGTGTCGGCGAGCGCCACCTGGCCGGCGCCCGCGAACAGCTCGGCCGCTTTGAGCGTCGCGGGTCCGGACTGGGCGTCCGCGGGGAAGGCGCGCGCGAAGCTGGCGTACGCGCGTGCGGCTTCCTCGTGCCAGCCGGCGTCCTCGGCGATCGTCGCGATCTCCAGCCCGGCGTCGCGCCTGAGCCCGCTCTTCGGATGGTCGTCGATGAGCCTCTGCATCGAGCGGATCGCCTCACGCCGGTGGCCGCCGTTGGCGTAGGCGAGCCCCGCGCGGTAGCGCGCGAGATCGGCGTGCGCGAAGCGTGGCCAGCCGTCGGCCACCTTCGTGAACAGGTTCGCGTGCCGGTCGTAGCCCAGCGAGTCCGCCGCGACCGCCGCCTCGGCGTCGCGGTAGTAGCTCACCGGAATCGCCGCCTCGGCGCGTCGCGCCAGCGAATCGGTGCCGGCGGCGCGCGCGATGCCGAGCGCCCGTTCGTAGGCGGCGCCCGCGTCGCCGAAGCGTCCGAGACGGAACGTGGCGTCGGCCGCGAGGCACGCCGCCGCCGGCGCTCGGGCGTCGGCCGCATACGCCGAGGCCAGCCGGCCGAACGTCGCGGCCGCCGGCTCGTTCCATCCGTGCGCCAGCGCCAGGTTGCCCTGCCGCCACACCAGATCGGCCGCGCGCGGATGATTCGGCCGCGCATCGAGCAATCGTGCGGCTTCGTCGATCACGGCGCGCGCCAGCGAGTCGGCGCGGGGCGAGCCACCGGACCGCGCGACCGACTGATACCACGTGTCGGTGACCGCGACGCGCTGCCACAACGCCTGGGTCGCCACGCTGTCGACGCCGCTCCGCGAGGCGGCCCCGTAGTGCCCGAGTGCCCGCGGGTGGTCTCCGAGCTGCTCGCTCGACTCGCCCGCGAGCAGCTCGAGCGTGGGGGTGCGCGGATCGCCGGGCCACTTGGTGATCACGGTCTCGTAGAGCCCGAGCGCCGCGCGGGCGTCCTGGGCCGAGCGCTGCGCGCGCGCGCGGATCGCGTAGTGGTCCGCGACCGTGAGCCACGACTCGCGCGCGAACGCGGCGCCCGACGCGCGGAGCGTGTCCGAGGCCTGGGAGATCCACCAGTCGCCCCCGGGGGCGAAGTGCGGCGCCAGCTCGAGCCGCGCCTGGTCCTCGAGCGCCGGGCGCTCCCAGCGCCGATACGTCTCGATCATGCGGCCGGCGCTCACCAGCGCGCCGGGATCCTTCGGATGCCGGGCGATCACGAGCCGGTCCGTCGCCGTGGCCTCGCCGTAGAGGCTGTAGCGGCGGAAGTGCTGTCCCATCGCGCGCAGGATGCGCGTCTCGTACGCCCGAGGGCCGATGCGGTCGAAGTAGTCGCCCGCCGCGGGTGCGCCGCCGGCGCGCGCGAGCGTGTGCACGAGATACGCCTCGGCCTCGTCGGCGAGGCTGACGCGCCGGTCCACGTGGCCGCC
>JANLWK010000082.1:0-1782 GCA_031364505.1 Candidatus Eiseniibacteriota bacterium
GAACGCGTCGGGACGCTGGATCTCCAGGCGCGCGCGGGACAGCGCTGGCAACCCGGCCAGTTCGCGCTGATCCGCACCGCCGCGGGCGCGCTGGGCGCGGCCCTGGGCGCGCGCATCGAGCTCGAGCGCTGGCGCCGGCAGCCGGGCCGTGATCCGGTCACCGGACTGCCCGACGCGCCGACGTTCCATGTGCGGCTCGCCGAGGAGCTGGCGCGCGCGCGCCGTCACGGCCTGCCGCTCGCGATCGTGCTCATCGACCTCGATCACTTCGAGGCGCTCAACGCGCGCTACGGACGCGATGCCGGCGATGCCGCGCTCGCCGAGGCGGCGCTGATGCTCAAGCTCCAGCTCCGCGAGACGGACGTGATCGCCCGCCTCGGCGGCGACACGTTCGGCATGCTGTTGCCCGAGACCGACGCCGGACCGGCGCTGCGCTGCGCCACGCGCGTGCGGCGGGCGCTCGAGGAGCACGCCTTCGCCCGCATCGGGCACCTGACCGCCTCGGCGGGAGTGGCCGCCGGTCCGCGCGATGGTGTCGAGGCACTCGAGCTGCTCGAGCTCGCCGACCGGTCGCTCGACATCGCCAAGAAGTCCGGCCGGCGCCGCGCCGTCGTCACCGCCCATCCCCATGCACACTAGGTCGCGCGCCCGCATGGCGGGCCAGCCCGGCGAGTCGGCGGCCGGTTTCGGCGAGCCCCTCGCGCGCACGGCGCCGCCCGGCGACGACATGATCGCTGGCGACCGCGCGGCGGGCGGGTTCGGTCCCGTGTTCGAAGAGGAGTGGCGGATCCTGCCACGCATCCTCGTCGTCGACGACGAGCCGACGGTGGTCGACGTGTTCCACGAGTTCCTGTCGGCCCAGGGGTACGAGGTGACGGTGGCGTCGAACGGCGAGGACGCCGCCCGGATGCTGCCCGACCTGCGGCCGGACATCATCCTCACCGACATCAACCTGCCGGGGCTGTCGGGCCTCGAGGTGATGCGCCAGGCGCGCGAGTACGACCCCGAGGTCGCGGTCATCGTCGTCACGGGCTACGCATCGGCCGCCACCGCGATCGACGCGCTGCGCCAGGGCGCCTACGACTACGTCACCAAGCCGTTCGACCTGGACGAGGTCCACCAGATCGTCGAGCGCGGCATCGCCAACCGCCGGCTGCGGGCGATCAACCGCCAGCTGGTGGAGGAGCTGCGCGAGAAGAATGCCATGCTGGAGCGCCACGAGAGCGAGCTGCGCGAGCGCGTGCGCATCGCGACGCACCAGATGACGACGCTGTACGAGACGGGCAAGGAGATCTCGGCCCAGCTCGAGCTCGAGCCCCGTCTCCAGCTCATCGCCTCGCGGGCCGCCATGCAGTGCGGTGGCGCCGCGGCCGTCGTCTACCTCAAGACACCCGACGTCGAGGAGTTCATCCCGACCGCGGTGCACGGCATCGAGGACGCCTCGCGCGAGCTCACCGGCAGCGTGATCGTCCGCGACGACGTGCTGGGGCCGGCCGGCTTCGACCGGCGCGTCGTGCGGCTCGCGTCGACGGCGCTCATCGACATCCCCGGCATCCGTGGCGCCGCCTACGCCGAGCTGCTCGCAGTGCCGCTCATGGCCGAAGGCCAGGACGTCGGCGTGCTCGCCGTGTGGGGCCGCGACGGCGGGTTCCTCCCCGATGACGAGACGTTCCTCACGCAGTTCGCGTCGCAGGCCGCCATCGCCGTGCGGAACTCGCAGCTCTACGAGCACACGAAGAGCCTGGACAAGCTCAAATCGGAATTCGTCGCGGTCGTGTCGCA
>JANLWK010000108.1:0-15938 GCA_031364505.1 Candidatus Eiseniibacteriota bacterium
GCGCCCTGGCATCGCCCGAGATCGAGGCGCCGGTGGTGCGCGCCGGCCAGCACGGGCGAGTCGATCAGCCTCTCGAGGCTCGTCGTGCCGAATTGCACCGCGCCATTCGACGTGCCGGCCGAATCGAGCGCCGTGGCGCAAGTCCATCCCGCCGGCAGCCGCACGGATGCGCGATAGAAGAGCCGCGAGACCGGCGTTCCGGCCGGATAGAGCACCACGGCGTTCCAATCGAAGCAGCCGATGTCCGTGGCGGTCGGCACGTTGAGCGCATCGATCTGCACGTCGAGAGTCCGAGCGCCGGCGGGCACGTCGCAGTGCAGCGTGTGGTAGTCGAGCGTGTCACGCACCCAGGCGAGCCGGCGGCCCCTGGCGCCCATGGAGATCCCGGCGAGGTCCGCGATGTTGCCTTCCGGACGATGGGTGCCCGGAATCCACTTCGGGAAGTACAGCGTCATCGGCCCGGGCCGCGCCGGGATGGCGAGCCGCGCGTGGAGGATTCCACGCGGCCAGTCGGTCCCATCCACCGCGATCCGGATCGGGTTCGCGCGATCCTGCGCGTGCGCGCCAGTGGCGGGCACCATCAGCGCGAGCGCCGTCAGTGCATGCGCCGCGTATCGCGCCAGGCGATGGGCGAACCATGAGCGTGTCCAGCGCGCGTCCATGGTGCGCCACTGTAGTGGCGAGACCAATCGCGTGTCGAGACCCGAGGTCGCAACGGAGCGAAGTGCGCTATCTTCGCGCCCGGAGCTCGAACGTGAAGACTGATCAACCCTAGGGGCCCCGTTGTGAACCTGAGACGAACCGCGACGCTCGCGGGCTGGCTGTGGATCGCCACCTTCGTGACGTCCATCCCGGCCTACTTCTTCTGCTACGCGCCCATTCGGAACACCCCGGGCCTCATCACGGGGTCCGGTCTCGATCCCACCACCAGCGTCGCGCTCGGGGCGTTCCTCGAGATACTCCTCATCATCGCCAACGTCGGCACGGCCGTGGTGTTCTTCCCGATCCTCAAGCGACACAACGAAGCGGGCGCCATCGGCTACGTGGGTGCTCGCATCATCGAGTGCACATTCATCGCGATCGGGATCGTCAGTGTCCTCACGTTCCTATTCATGCGTCAGGAGGGGACCGGTACCCGCATCATCGGGGAGACGCTTGTCGCGATCTACGATCGGGCGTTCCTCGTCGGTCCGGGCTTCTTCGCCGGCTTCGGAAACGGGCTTCTCCTCGGCTGCCTCCTGTATCGATCCCGGCTCGTACCGCGAGGCCTGGCGTTGCTGGGGATCATCGGAGGTCCACTTATCATGGCATCAGGTGTGGCCATCATGTTCGACCTGACGCAGCGCGGATCGTCGCTTCAGGCCATCTCGACGATTCCGGAGTTCATCTGGGAGCTGTCACTCGGCATCTACCTCGTCGTGAAGGGATTCAAGCCGACTCGAGGACCGATCGCGGCCGACTCATTGCTCGAGGAGACAGGCGCTTGAACGGAGGCCCCATGGAAACCGTCGGAGGCGCATCGGATCCGCCGCTGGACACCAAGGCCTGCCCGGCGTGCGGGGAAACGATCAAGGCGAGCGCGCTCAAGTGTCGCTTCTGCGGCGAAGACATCGAAGCCTTCACCGCGAAGCGGGAGTCCGCGGTCGAGAAGACATTGTTCGCCGGGCGGCCCGCCGCGTTGTACTCCGTGGGCCGCTGGCTGCTGGCGATCGTGACGCTCGGGATCGCCGGTCTGTGCTACTGGATCGCGAGCCTGTCGACGCGCTTCGAACTGACGACGCAACGCGTACGCATCGAACGCGGCGTGTTCTCGAAGTCGCGGCAGGACACGGAGCTCTACCGCATCGACGACATCGCGATCGAGGAACCGCTCGGCATGCGCATGCTCGGCCACGCCGTCCTGTACCTGCGCTCCACCGACCGCAGCACACCCGAGATCCGTGTCTACGGCGTACCGGGGCTGCCCGCACTCGCCGAGAAGCTGCGTGAGTGCTCACTACGCGAGCGCGAACGGCGCGGCGTCAAGGTCTGGACCCAGGCGTGAGCGACGCGCTTCGGCGCGTCATGAGGAGAACTCCAAATGTCCGAAAAGAAAGTGTGGCTCATCACGGGCGCAGGTCGTGGCTTGGGTGTCGACATCGCCAAGGCCGCCCTGGCCGCCGGCCACGACGTCGTGGCCACTGGCCGCGATGCTGCGAAGGTCGCGGCCGCGGTGGGTGACCACGACAGCCTGCTGGCGCTAAAGCTCGACGTCACCCGACCGGCGGATGCGGATGGAGCCGTCGCGGCGGCCGTGGCGAAGTTCGGCCGAATCGACGTTCTGGTCAACAACGCGGGCAACTTCTTCGCCGGCTTCTTCGAGGAGCTGAGCCCCGACCAGGTCCGCAATCAAATCGAGACGCTGCTGTTCGGCCCGATGAATGTCACTCGCGCGGTCCTCCCGGTGATGCGTCGCCAGCGCTCTGGCTTGGTGCTCACGATCTCCTCGACCGCAGGCATCGCCGGTCAGACGTTCTGCACCGCGTATGCCGCCGCGAAATTCGGCATCGAAGGGTGGATGGAGTCACTCGCGCCGGAGATCGCTCCCTTCGGGATCTCGACGATGCTCGTGGAGCCCGGTTTCTTCCGCACCGAGCTGCTCACCGAGGGCTCGACCACCTACGCCCAGCCCGCCATCGACGACTACGCCGAACGAACCCGCGAGATCGTCGCTGCGTGGAAGAGCATGGATGGCAAGCAAGGCGGCGACCCCGCCAAGCTCGCCGACGCCATCGTGAAGCTCGTTGCGCTCAAGGAGCCGCCGACGCGCTTCGCCGCCGGTGCTGACGCCATGCAGACGTTCGAGGCGAAGGCCAGCGCGCTCCTCGCCCAGGCCAAAGCCCACCGCGATCTGTCTGCGTCCCTTGCGTACGATGAGGCATGAGGGCCGCAGCCTCTTGGGGAGGGCGAGCCCCTTCGGGCAGCCGGAGGTTGACGGTGCGGCGTCAGTTGCCGTCACTCCTGCCCCACTCATAGTCGAGATCTGCAATGCGCTCGAGCAACGCATCGAGCGCTGGCTCGCCCGGCAGCACGCGCTCCAAATCGGCCGCGCCGACGCGAAAGTCCTCGATGCCTCTATCGTCGGACACGTGGAACCGTACACGCGCGACAACTGCGAGCCGCGCCGCGAGCAATTGCAGCAACGTCATCGCGTGGCGGTTTCCGCCGAACGCGCCGCAGCCCCAGAACCCAGTGCGAATCTCGACGGGCACACCCTGCGATTCCGCGACGGCGGCCGCGAAGCCCGTGTAGGCGGTGACCAGTATCTTCTCGATCTGCTTGCGAAAGTACGGCCCGTGACCACCCGCCGGCGCGGCCATGCACACGAGGTTGGTTCGCGACGGTGAATCATGGATCGTCAGCGCGCGGCGCACGGCGTCGGGCGCCGCGACCGCGAACCGGTTGCCGTATAGGCCGAATGGGCGGCCCGCATCGCGGTTCGGCTCGGTCACGATCGTGCAACGACGCTCAACACCCGCGACGAGCACCGGCGTGGGCTGGGAATCTTGCTCGGTGAGCGCCGGTTCCCCCTCGGCGAGCAGCGCCTCGCGGATCGAACCGAGCAGCGGATGCTCGACGGCCTGCAATTCGTCTTGGGCGAGGAGCGGTGAGCCGTATGCAACGAACAGACGCGGATCCGCGAAGTTGACGTGCCAGACGCCACCCTCACTGTCGGCGTAATCGTAATAACCAGGCACGGCCACGACTTCGGTCGAGGCGAGCGCCGACGCCGGCAGTGCCGCGGCCCGCCACCGCGTGACGACGATCGACCCTTTGTGCACCGTGCCCTTTGGGCAGCATGCATCGAACACGAGTTGCTTGAGTGGGTGCTTCAGCTTCGGCGGATGCGATGCAAGCAGCTCGTTCGGCTCGTATTCGCGACGGAACAGGCATTCCATAGGTCACCGATATTGGATGCCCGACACGATGTCAACGGGGCTTCAGCGCTTTGCCGCAGTTCGTCGCGACCGCTTCGGCGTCAGTCATCTTCGGCTGCTCACCTGGCCGATACCACTTCGCGTATTCCGCGCGGCTCGCCCGCGCCTAGCCCCAAGCTCTGCACGCGGCCGCGCGCGTCACGTGCCACATCGATTCGGGTGACATGGGCGGTGAAGGGATCGACGCTCACCCACGAGCCATCGGTGGCGGGCAGGAAACGTGTCACCAGCGCGTCGCCCGCGTCGAGGTCGAACGCGAGCACCTCGCCGTCCACCCAGCCGAGCCGCAACATCGAGCTGCCCCGCTCGCGCACGATGCGCACGAAGCTGAGCCCCGCGCCGCGTCCGGTGTTCGTGCTCCCGAGCACCTCGACCCGCACGAAGGCCCCCCACCTGCGCTCCGCGTCCGCCAGCGTCGTGTCGAGCTCCGCCGGGGGCACGCCGCCGGGGAGGCTCGGATGCAGCGCGGCGCGTAACGCCGCATCGTCGTGGCGTGCGAGTCCCTCGGCAATCGCACGCGCGCGCTCGTCGAACTGGAGCGAGTCCGACGGGCGCGCTTGGTCTCCCGCGAGCCGCGCGAACCCGGCCGCGTCGTCCGCCGAGACCTCGAGCGATGCCGCCGTGTCGCGAGCCGTGAGCGCTCCGCCGTCGGGGAACCGGTAGCGCCCCGCGAGCGCGCGCCGCTCACCGGGCGCCACTTCGCGCATGATGGGCAGCGCGGCGACCGAGGCGCCGCTCGCCAGGAGCGTCACCGGCGTCAACACGGCCTCTCGGCTGCCCTTTCCGTCGAAACGCGAGTTCGAGAGGAAGGCGATCACGAGCGCCGCGTCGCGGTCGATGCGCATCTCGGCGTTCCAGCCACCGAGATCGCCCCCGTGAAAGAAGAGCGTCGTGCCGCGCGAGCCCTTCGCCACCATCCAACCGAAGCCGTAGGACGACGTGGCAGTCATGGCGACGTGCGGCGTGAACAGCTTGGCGCGCTCGGCGGCGGGCAGCACGCGATCCCCGTCCAGCGCATCGGCCCAACGCCCGAGATCGGTGACGGTGCTGACCACCGAGCCCGCGCCAACGCTCTTCGACATGGCGCGAAGCTGAAGCACGTCGCCTTCGTCGTCGTCGCTCGAGTACGAATGGATCAAGCCCAAGTCCGCGGTGTCGCGCAACGACGGCTCGAGGCAACGGGTGCGGGCGAGCCCTGCACGCTCGAAGATGCGGTCCTTCAGATAGTCCTCGAAGCGCTGGCCCGACGCGCGCTCGATCACGCCGGCGAGCAGCGTGTAGCCGCAGTTCGAGTACGAGTACTTCGATCCCGGCGCGAAGTCGAGCGGCAGCTCGAGCATCTCGCGCATCACCGAATCGCGAGGGCGTGATTCGAAGAAGGAGCGCTGCGTGAAGTACGGGAGTCCCGAGGAGTGCGAGAGGATCTGCTCGAGTGTGAGCCCGCGCGTTGCCGGCGGCGCCTCGGGGAAGAAGTGCCCCAGGCTGTCCGCGATCACCAGCTTCCCGTCGGTTTCGAGCGCCAGGATCGCCGCGGCGGTGAACTGCTTGGACAGCGAGCCGAGCAGGAACGGGCTCGCGGCCGACACCCTGGCGCCGCTCGCGCGGTCGGCGAGGCCGTACCCCTTCTCGACGAGCACCTCGCCGTCCTTGGCGACGTACAGCGCTCCCGAAATTCCGAACTCGGAGAGGCAGGTGAGGTAGCGGTCGATCGAGGCCCCGCGATCACCGTGGACCACGTCCGCGGAGAGTGGGCGGGCCAGACCGAACGTGAGGACGACGGCCGCGGGGACCAGCAAGCGATGAGCGAAGTGAATCATCATGGGGATTCCGCCGGATCGAGGACCTCGTACTTCGAGCGAACGCGCGGGCAGCCTGCCCGGCCCGGCATGGGAACGCCTATCGGTAATCGACCGCCGCGTGAGGAACCACGACGAGTGCCGTCTGCGCGCGAGTGGGCACGGCTACGCCGCACCGCCCCGCAATCGATCATCACCCTCTGGTCCCAGTCTGGACCGAGGACGAGGCAACGAGTCGCGATCGAACACCATACGTTGCGCATGAACCCCGTGCGATACTCCGCGGCGGCACTTCCGTGCCACCGCGGATAAGCCTGTTGCGCTCAGAGGAGCCCCAGCACGATGTCCGACTCGATCTCCCCAAGCCAGATCGGCCCCTACGAAGTCGTGCGCGAGTTGGGTCGAGGCGGGATGGGGATCGTCTTTCTGGCGCGCGATCCCGAACTCGAGCGCCGTGTCGCTCTCAAGGTCCTTCCCGAGGCATTCGCCGGAGACCCCGAGCGACTGGCGCGGTACGAGCGCGAGGCCAAGATCCTGGCTTCGCTCCAACACCCCAACATCGCCGGCATTCTCTCGATCGAGCAGGCGGACGGGCTCCGCTTCATCACCATGGAGTACAACGAGGGCGAAACGCTGCTCGAGCGCCTGGGCCGGGGCATGTCGATCGAGGAGGCGCTCGAGGTATGTAGCCAGATCGCCTCCGCCCTCGAGGCCGCGCACGAGAGCGGCGTGATCCATCGCGATCTCAAGCCCGCGAACGTCTGGCTGGCGTCTGACGGACGGGTCAAAGTGCTCGACTTCGGCCTGGCCAGGGCCGGAGCGTCGTCCGCGGTCTCAACCCTGACGCAGTCCCCGACCATCACATCTGCGACCGAGCCCGGCATGCTCCTGGGAACAGCGGCATACATGAGTCCGGAGCAGGCTCGCGGCACGCTGATGGACCGCCGCTCCGACATCTGGTCATTCGGTTGTGTACTGTACGAGTGTCTAACGCGACGGTCCGCATTCGCAGGTCAGACCGTATCGGATACGATCGCGAGAATCCTTGAACGCGAACCGGACCTCGATGCGCTTGCAGCGGGCACGCCGGATCGGGTTCGGGAGCTGCTGCGACGCTGCCTCGAGAAGGATCCGCGGCGCCGGATGCGCGACATCGGCGAGGTGCGTGTCGTGCTCGAGGACGTGCTCGCCACGCGGTCATCGTCGGGCCGACTGCCCCCTCCGCTCCCGATGCTCCAATCGGCCGGACGCCGCGGTCGGAGGCGGGCATTGTGGGCCACGGGTTTCGTTGCCCTCGCGATCAGCCTTCTCAGTCTGGCGTCATTCTCAGGGTTGTTCGACAAGGTGATCCCCGAGCCCCGTGCCGTATCCATCGAGATGCCGCCGGATCTGGAGGTCATGAACGGCGAGGTGACTCGGGATGGACGCTCGCTGCTCGTGACGGCTCGCGCCAGACGCGCGTCGGGCGACACACCCGCGCCGACTCACGTCTACGTCCGCCGGCTCGATGGCTTCGAGTTCGAGCAAGTACCCGGGACCGAGGGAGCGCGGTGGGCGGGAGCGCTGCTCGACAACCGCACCATGGCGCTGACGCTTCCCGTTTCTCCGGGATCGTCGCAGTCCCGCTTCATGAGGATGCCCATAGATGGCAGCGCGCCCCCGACCGCGATCACGGATTGGAAGCAGAACTGGACCGGCGGGTGCGAGTTACCCCATGGCGACTTCGTCATGCTCGATGGGCCAACCACCTTCGTGCGGTTCTCTGCGTCCGGCCAGCCCCTCGCCGCGAGCACGCACATCGACGCAGGCGAGCGAAACGTGTCGGACGTGCAACTTCACGATGCGCTTCCCGATCGTCACGGCGTGCTCGTTGGGATCGGCTTCTTCGACGATCGGGGTTGGCACGCCAGCGTCGGTGTTCTCGATCCAATCACAGGCAAGGTCAAGGTGGTCGTGAACGACGGCGACAATCCGTCGTACTCGCGAACCGGCCATCTGTTGTTCGCACGAGGCGATGCCGTGTTTGCGACCCGTTTCGACCTCGGCCGCCTCGAAACTCGTGGCCCGGCCGTCGCAGTTTGGCGAGGATCGAATGGACAGGGATCGGCGGACCCCGCACGCTTCAGCGTGACGACCGATGGATCGTTCGTCTATCGCCCCGCGCCGGGCGGAGGGCGCGAAGTGGCCTTGCTGGAGTCACCTGATCGCCTCGTACCGTTGTCGTCGGAACGCTGGAACATCGATCAAGAATGCGAACTTTCGCCGGATGCTCGGCAGTTTGCGTGTGCGATCGTCAATGCGCGCGGGATAAAGGAGATTTGGATCTCGGACCTGGCCCATGCCACGTTCCGAAGACTGCAGACCGAATCGAACGCCGACTGCAGCTGGCAGCTGTGGTCTCCGGACGGAAACCGGATCGCGTACACGCGGGTCGCTCGCGACGGTCGCGACGGACTCTACGCCCAGGACGTTCGAGGCACGGGCGCATCCAAGCGTCTCCTCCAGTGGAATGCTCCATCGGTGCAGTACAGTCCCTCGGTGTGGCTCCAGGACGGATCCGCGCTCATTCTCACTCGATGGGAGCCGAACCACGGAAGCTTGTGGCTCCTGCCGGCGGGGCTGGAGGCCGCGGACTCCACCAGCCTTCGTCCGTTGCTTCCGGGCCCCTATAGCCGATACTCGCCCAGGGTCTCGAAGGTGGGTCACCTCCTCGCCTTCATCAGCGACGAGTCCGGACGACCCGAAGCGTACGTCACCGAACTCCATCCGGATGGGAGTACGGGCCCGTTGCTCCAGGTGTCGACGGCCGGCTCCCTGATCAGCCGATGGGCACCCGACGCACCGAATCTGTACATCGAGGACATGCAAGGCAGGATCATGCGCACGACGATCACGCGCAGGAGAAACCTGGAGGCCTCCTCTCTCGTGCGCGTCTTCGACAGCCACGAGCTCCGCATCAATTCCTGGTGCGCGCTGCCCAACGGACGCTTTCTCGTCACGCGGATGACCGAGAGCGAGGGTGAGATCACTCGCTTCGACCTTGTGCTCAACTGGACGAAGGGCCTGGAGCACAGGATGCGGGCGAAGAATCAGTAATTCAGCTCCCCACCGCCCGTCCGGCGCGACTCGGCAAGTGCGGCGGCAGCGCCCGGCAGAAAGCGTGTGGTCGAGCGGACCAGCGTGGTAACTTTCACCGCATGTTCACCCCACCGGTATTCATCGGCATCGCGCTCGCGCCGGTCGTCGTCCTGCTGGGACGGCTATCGGGCCTCGACCGCGACCGTGCGATGTACCCGGTCGCACTCATCGTGATCGCGGCGTACTACGTCCTGTTCGCGACCATGGGCGGAGCGCAGGCACTGCCGGCCGAGTTGATCGCGGCGACGGTCTTCACCGTCATCGCGATCATCGGGTTCCGCACCAGCCTGTGGTGGGTCGCGGCCGGAATTGCCGGTCACGGCATGTTCGACTGGTTCGTGCACCCCCACCTGATCGCGAACCCGGGCATGCCGGTGTTCTGGCCGGCCTTCTGCGGGTCGATCGACGTCGCGCTCGGGGTGCTCATCGCCATCTTATTGTTCCGCCGCGACATCCCCGCGCGCGGCTGAGCGCCGGGCTACGACGCCGTCGCGGCGCAGGATCAGGAATCGCCCGGCGCCGTGCACGTGGAACGGGTGGTGCATCGGGTGGTCGGAATGCATCGCCGCCCCCGTAGATGGCGTCGCGCGCGCACGAACGTCGTGACCCCCAGCGCGACCACTGCACAATCAAAGATATACATTGCTCCGATTAGGATCTCGACCGAGACTCATGGTTGCCTGGTCCCGATCGCCGTCGTTTGGAACTCCCTTCCACCCTCGAGCCGCCCATGACCGGTCGCACGGTCCGAATCCTCACCGGTATCGCATTCGCGTCGATGCTTCTCGCTGCGCCGACCGGTGCCTTCGATGTCATCCGCTGCCGGCCGGCCTCGTGGGGTGCCATCCCGATCATCGGTGTAACGCCGCCCGATCGAGGCGACTACGGCGCGATCTACGATGCTCCGCGCCATCGCATGGTGGTGTTCGGCGGATCATCGAACGGGACGATCTTCGGCGACATGTGGGCGCTCACGCTCACCGGGATGCCGGCGTGGACGGAGATCACTCCCGGCGGCGCCAGCCCGGGACCTCGCACGGGCCACGCCATGATCTACGACCCGATCGGCCAGAACATCTGGATGTTCGGCGGATCGAACGGCACGGCGAACAGGAACGACCTGTGGACGCTGAACCTCACCGGCGCCGCCCCGGCGTGGACGCAGGTATCGACTTCGAGCTCCCCTCCGGTACGGCGCGGACACACGGCCGTCTACGACTCGGCGGGGCGCCGCATGATCGTCTTCGGCGGCACACCGACTCGGAACGACGTGTGGTCGATCAACCTCGATGGCCTGCCGTCCTGGACGCAGCTCCTGCCGAGCGGCGGCCCTCCGGCCGGCCGCCAGACGCACACCGCGGTCTACGATCCTTCCGGCAATCGCATGATCGTCTTCGGCGGCGAAGGCCCCGGCGCGAGCCTGCTGGGCGACGTGTGGTCACTCGCGCTCACCGGAGCGCCCGCGTGGACGGACGTCACGCCGCCCGTGGCGCTTCCGAGGGCCGGCCTTAGGAAATGGTGCGCCGGAACGTGGAACCCGGCGACACAGAGCATGATCGTCGTGGGAGGAGAAGGCGCCACGGGGACGCTCGAGGACGCCTGGTCGCTCGCGCTGCCGCTCGGCCTCCCGCCGTCGTGGAGCGACGTGACACCGACCGACGGACCGAGTCCCGGCCCGCGCTCGCGGCTCGCCGCGATCACCGACGCCGATCAGCCGCGGCAGATCCTGTTCGGCGGCCGGGATGACGGAGGGGGGTTCCATTCCGATCTGTGGGCGTTCGGAATCGGCGCGGTATGCGACACCGCCGACACCTGCGACGGCGAGGGCTGGGTGCAGGTCAGTTCGGTCGGACCCGTGCCGCGCACGTTCTCGGCCATGGCGGCCGACGACGCGCGCGCGATGACGGTGCTGTTTGGCGGATTGGTGAACGGCCTGCACGTCGCCGATACGTGGGAGTGGGACGGCACGTCGTGGTACGCGATGTCCCCGGTGACCATCCCGCCGGGGCGCAGCTCACACGCGATGGCGTACGACAAGCAGCGCCGGCGCGTCGTGATGTTCGGCGGCGAGACGAACGGCGTGCGGTTCGGCGACACCTGGGAGTGGGACGGCGCCAACTGGACGCAGAGGTTCTCAGCCTCGTTCCCATCGCCGCGTTACGGCCATACCATGGCGTACGACGAGAGCCTGAAGAAAGTGGTCCTCCACGCCGGCTACGATGGCGCGCTGCGCAACGACACGTGGACGTGGGACGGCACGACCTGGACCCCGCTGCTGCCGGCGACCTCGCCGCCGGTGCGAATGTACGGCGCGATGGCGACCGATCCCCAACGCACGCGCATCGTCCTGTTCGGCGGGCGCTCGTCGCCGAGTCCGGCGAGCGCGCTCGACGATACCTGGGAGTTCGACGGCGCGACGTGGACGCAGATGACGACGGTCGTCAAGCCCACCGCGCGCAGCACGCACGGGATGGCGTGGGGTCCGGGCTGCAACCGCATCGTCGTCTATGGAGGCCTCGGCGTCGCGCCGCTCAACACCACGTGGCGCTGGGGCGGCTACGAATGGCACGAGGAACCCTTCACGGTCGGCGATCGCATCGCGCCCGCGATGGCGACCGACGTGCCGAACGCGCGCGCCATGCTGTTCAGCGGCGGGGACCCGATCACCGCGACGCCGAGCCGCATCACCTCGGAGCTGTGCTGCGAGTGCGACGACGAGGTCGCGACGCTCGATTCTCTCGGCAACGTGGTGTTCCCGCCGACCACCGACTTCTCCGATCCGCCGGTGTATGCCGACGTCGACTCGCTCCGGGGCAACGTGGACGACCTCTACCCCAACGAGCACACCAGCGCCGACACCTGGTACCCGAACTTCCCGTGCGACGAGGCGATCGGGGGCACGGTGCCGGATGGGGCGTCCGATCCCGCGATCGACGACAGCCTGCGCGCGATCGGCGTGAACGCGACCGAGCAGGAGATCGCCGACTCGCTGGTCGTGTGGGAGCAGGCGATCGAGCAGATGGCCCAGAACGAACCCGACGGCCTCGCGACCGCCGGGCCCGTCGGGCCGGCGACGCCTTACGTCGATCCGGCCGAGGCCTACTGTCCCCCACCGGTGTACAGGTACGTGTTCGGCGGGCGCGACATCGTGTTCATCCACGGCCTCAAGCTGAAGCACGTGTTCGACCGCATGCTCGGCACCGATCCACGCGCTAACACCAACTGGGTGCAGCCGACCGTGTTCCCGGGCAGCACGCAGAACCCCGAGTTCTACAACAGCGGTGGATACTACCGGGACATCGCCTATTCGAACTGGATACCGCATTTCCAGAAGTTCCTGTCCCAGCGCGGCTACCGCAATCGCTTCGTGGTGGTGTCCTACGACTGCGGAGAGCGGCTCGACGTCGCCGCCCATTCGGTGCTCACCCAGATCAGCGACGCGATGCGGTACGGGACGAACGTCGAGGACCTGACCGGCCGCGGCTACAAGGGCAAGTTCGGGACGCCGAGCTTCGTCATCATCTCCCACTCGACCGGCGGCCTCGTCGCCGACGCCGCGCTGTGGGCGGCGCAGACCTACCCGAACCTCCAGGCCCAGTTCATCGCGCGCCGCTGCAAGGCGCACTTCGCGCTGACCTCGGCGTTCGGCGGCTCGCGCCTCGCGAGCGCCGCCATCGCGCTGACGGGGGTCCTCGGCAACGTCCCGCCGCCGTGGCTGTGCCCGCTGATGCGCGCCGGCATGCAGCTGCTCGACGATACCGGCGCGCCCGTAAACCCGCCCAACTGCCCGTTCCTGTGGGGGCCGGCCGCGTCCAGCGTCCTGGTCGATCTGTCGCCCCTCGTGACCAAGTCCAAGTGGGGGAACGCGATCGACAACACCGGCATTCCGACCGTCACGCTCACCGGCGCGCATCCCACGCACCTGGTCCCCATCGGCACCGTGCTGAACGCGGGAATGGACGACGCCGTGCTCACCCTCAACAGCACGAGCGCGAACCCGAATTCGCCGCTCCTGTGGCCGAGCGGCTACATCGCCGAGCATCCCCGCGGGCTCGCGAAGGTGTTCGACATGGGGATGTTCCAGACCTACCCGGCGCGCGCGATCGGCTATTACATCCAGCAGGTGCGCGAGCCGAGAAGCAATCCCCTGATCATCGCCACCAATGTCTCGAATTACATCGCCGCCGGAGCGATCCCCTACCTGTCGCCGACCGGGATGCTCCAGCCGGTCGGATACGAATTGCCGCTCAATGGCGGATACAACCCGCTCAGGCGCCACAACCGCCACCTGTCGTTCGTCTCGAGCGCATCGGACCACTTCGTGTGGCGCGCGGTGGACCACGGCGATGACTACCACCCGACGTATGGCTCCGAGCGGAACTACGAAGAGACGCGCACCATGCTGCAGAGCGACGAGCCACAGTGGTACGCCAACTACACCCCGGGACCGACGTTCTACCCGCAGGACGATCAGCCGCTCATGACCGCGAGCTGTCTGCCGAACGTCGTGGAAACGATCAAGGGCAGGAAGATCGAATTCAAGATCAAGCTGTTCAAGAAGAAGATCAAGAAGACGTGGTGGATCTGGAAGCGGCGCTACCACAACCTCGACAACATGGGCAGCAAGATGGCCGCGGACTACATGTACGACTCGATCCTCAACACCGCGTGCTCGGGACTGATCCGCGACTGCGATCCCACGCCGGTGGGCGTCGAAGTCGAGACCCCCGTGCGTCGCTTCGCCGCCAGCAGCCATCCGAACCCGTTCCAGGGCACGATGACGCTCGCGTTCGACCTGCCCGCCGACGGCGTCACGCGGCTCACGATCCACGACATCAGTGGCCGCACGGTGCGGACCCTGGTCGAGGGCGCGATGAAGGCGGGCGCGCATCGCGTCGAGTGGACCGGCATCGACGACCGCGGCAACGACGTCGCGCCGGGGATCTACTTCTGGAAGCTGCGCCTCGGCGAGCGCGAGATCGCGCGAAAGGTTCTGATGGTGCGATAGCGCACCACGCCCACGGGAAGTTGAATGCCGGCTCAAGTTCGAGCCCACGCGCTTGTGAGCGTAGCGCGCCACGACCGACGAGCCTCTGCCGCGGCGGACCGAGGATCGGACCGTAGGCGCATGACCAGCGACGAGCGTTGGCTGAAATAGGACTGCTCGACCTCGGTCGTCAAGTAATTGTCGGTTCTGGTTTCTTCCCGGCCGTAGAACTGCAAAGGAAATGCAATTACACATCGTCAACACCTCTTGTGTGCGATGTTGGAGTGCGGTCCTGAAACAATCGATAGCGTGTGCCGCACAGGATCAACCTGGTCGTGACCGCACACACACGAACAACCAGGAGGTTCGAGACGGTGGATAGGTCGAAATCGCCGTACCCGCTAAAAAGCGGAAGCCACACTAACGCCCTTGATACACTGGCCGACCTCGTCCAGCGGGATCGCGAGGTCTTGCTAACGAGGTGGCGCCATCAGGTCAAGGCTCTCCCGTCCGCGCATACACTCGATGTCCCTAGCCTCAATGATCACATTCCGGGGCTGTTGGACGAGTTGGCGTTTGCGCTGCGGAGCGGATCGACCGAGAGCATCCCGGAAGCGCTCGCGGACGGCAGCCCGCCAGCCCACGGTCTCCAACGCGTCCAAGACGCTTTCGACATCGAGGAAGTCGTCGCCGAGTACAACATCCTACGGGAGTGCATCCACGACTTGGCCGAGGCCCACGGTGTAACGCTCCAAGGACAACCGTTCCACATCTTGAATCGCGTGCTCGACCAGGCAATCGGGTTAGCAGTCCAGACCTACGCAACGCACCGGGCGCTGGAGATCCAGCGGCGCCGGGAAGAATACCTCGCCTTCGTCGCGCATGACCTGCGAACACCACTCAGTGCCATCGCCCTGGCGACCCGAATCCTGGAGCTAAAGCTGCCCGGTGACGGTACTGAAACGTCCCAGATGCTGAAGACCTTGCGACGCAACGTCAGGCACCTCGAAGGACTGGTGGAAAAGGTGCTGGAGGAGAACACAAACCTCCGCACCGAACTCGGCATCAAGTTGGAGCGGCGAACGGTTGATTTGTGGCCATTGGTCGAGGGGTTGGTCCACGATCTACACCCGGTGGCCGGGGCGGGTACCATGCAGCTGATCAATGAGGTGCCCGATGGCTTGATCGTCTACGCCGACGCCAGTTTGCTGCGACGCGTCTTCCAGAACTTGATTGCCAACGCCATCAAATACACCCCCCATGGCGAAGTGCGCATCGGCGCGGTCGAAGGGAGCGAGCCAGCCGACGTCGAGTGCTGGGTAAGCGACACCGGCGCCGGCATTCCGACGGATCGCCTGCCGACGGTATTCGACAAGCTGCAGACCGATCCTAACGGTGCGGACGGCGGACTGGGCCTTGGTCTGGCGATCGTCAAGACATTCGTAGAAGCTCACGGCGGAAGGGTGATGGTCGAAAGCACCGAGGGGTTGGGAGCGACCTTCCGTTTTACCTTGCCGCAGCGGTCTGTATGACCATTGATTCGGGCGTGTGAAAGTTCTGATCTCATATAGCAGCCGCCCTGCCCGCGACGGTCCCCGATGACCAAGCCCACTGGAAGTTGAATCCGCCGAGCCGGCCCTCGACGTCGAGCACTTCGCCGCACAGGTGGACGCCGGGTGCCACGCGTGACTCGAGCGTGCGCGGGTCGACCTCGGCGAGCGTGATGCCGCCAGCGGTGACTTCGGCTTTCTCGTAGCCGAGGACGCCGCTCACGGGGAGCGGGCGCGCGAGGATGCGTTGCGCGAGGCGCACGCGGCCCGGGCGGTAGATCTGGCTCAGCATCTTCGCGGCGTCGATGTTCGCTTCCTGGCAGATCAGCGTGAGCAGGCGATCGGGGATCTGGCCTGAGAGCATCGCGCGCACGGTGGCCCGCGGTTCGTGCGCGGACATCTCGACCCAGGCGTCGAGCAGCGTTTCCTCGCGCGCGCCCGGGGCGAAGTTCGCGACGACACGGCGCTCCGCGCCGCTCTCGCCCGCGCG
>JANLWK010000110.1:0-1540 GCA_031364505.1 Candidatus Eiseniibacteriota bacterium
GATCAGCTTGCCCGTGCGCTGGTGCTGCTCGCCGAGGCGCTCGATGATCGCGGTCCCCGAGGCGGCGACGTTGCCGATCCACTCGTGCTCGGCAGCGCGGCCGACGCGATCGAGCAGGTCCTGCGGGAACCCGTGCGGATAGGTTGGAAAGGGCCGCTCGAGCACGACACCCGCGAATTCCCAGTGACCCGTCGTGCTGTCCTTGCCCGCCGAACGCTCGGTGAGCCGGCCGAAGGCACCCTCGGGCGACTGGAGCGCGCGCACGCCGGGCACCTCGAGCACGCGGCCGAGCCCGAGCCGCTCGAGGCGTGGCACGTTCAGGCCCGAGACGGCCTCCGCGACGTGGAGCAGTGTGTTGCTGCCGGCATCGCCGTAGCTCGCGGCGTCGGGCAGCTCGCCCACGCCCACGCCGTCGAGCACGATCAGGAACACGCGCATGTCGTCAGCTCCGCCGCGCCGCGGCCACGGCTTCCGCGCGCATGCGGAAGTGGTCGGCCGCCTGGTTCGCCCATTCCGCGCGCTCGCCGACCAGCGTCGTGAGCTTCACCGGCCGCCCGCCCTGCACGTAGATGCGCGTCACGCGCTTGCCGATCGTGCACATGATCTCGTAGGGCAGCGTCTCGCTCCAGCGCGCCACGTCCTCGAGGGTGATCGAGGCGTCGCCCTGGTCGCCGAACAGCACGACTTCGTCGCCGACTTCGCCGACCTCGCCGACCTCGCCGACCTCGCCGACCTCGCCGACCTCGCCGACCTCGCCGCTGGGGCCGGTCAGGTCCACCAGCGTCAGGTCCATCGTGACGCGGCCGACGATCGGCACGCGGCGCCCGCCGACGAGCATCTCGCCGCGGTTGGACAGCAGCCACGAATAGCCATGCCCGTAGCCCACCGGGACGACGCCGAGCCGCGTCGGGCGCTGCGTCACGAAGGTGCGCCCGTAGCTGATCGGCGTGCCCGCGGGCAGCGAGCGCACCTGGACGAGCCGGCTCTTGAACGCCATCACCGGCGACACCGCGATCCGCGTCCGCGCGTGCTGCGGCAGGTGGCCGTAGGCGACGAGGCCGACCCTGAGCCAGTCGAGCCGGCCCTCGGGGATGTTGAGCGTGCCGGCGCTGTTCGCGGCGTGGACGCGCGCGGGCTCGATGCCGCGCGCGCGCAAGCGCGCGAGCAGGGCGATGAACCGCGCGCTCTGCGCGTGCGCGAACGCCAGGTCTTCGGCGTCGGCGTCCGGGAAGTGCGTGAACACGCTCGCGAGGCGCAGCCCGGGGAGCGCGACCAGTTCGGCGAGGAACGTCTCGGCCTCCTCCTCGCGCACACCCGTTCTGCCCATACCGGTGTCGACCTCGACGTGGCAGCGCACGGCGCGCCCTCCACCGCCTGGGCCGTCGGCCGCGCTCGACAGCGCGCGCGCGAAGTCGAGATCGGCGACGGTCGGGCTCAGGTCGTGCGCCACGGCCTCGTCGATCTCGCTCGTCAGCAGCGGCGACAGCACGACGATCGGCAGCCGCGAGCCGGCCTCGCGGAGCTGGATGCCCTCGTGGAG
>JANLWK010000113.1:0-12301 GCA_031364505.1 Candidatus Eiseniibacteriota bacterium
TCGGCGCGCCCGTCGGAATTCGAAACGACGGCCCGGCGCAGGCCCAGCGCGCGCACGCCCTGGAGCGCCTCGCGTGCGCCTTCCATCGGCCGCGCCCACAGGCCGGGCGTCACCTGGCGAGCCGTGAACGCCTCGAGCGCCGGGGGCACCACGTCCGCCGGGACGCCGGCCGCCTCGAGCATGCCACCGAAGTACTCGCGCGTGTCGCCACCGGCGCCGAGCGGATGCGACGGCTCGCCGGGCGGCGCCGGAACGCCGAAGCTCGCGTCGTAGCGCCGGCGTCCCTCGACCTCGGCCGCTCGCAGGGTCGCGGCGTCGAGCGGCGTCCCCAGTTCCGTCACGGCCGCGGCCATCCACTCGAAGTCGAGGCGACCGAGCGTGCCTCCGGCATCGAACAGCACCGCTTCGAGCGCGGGCCGGTCAGACATGCGGCGCCCCAATGCCCGGCGTGCTCCCGCGAGCATCGCCGGCGTCTCCGCCGCGCGCGGATCCGGCGGGCGCGCCGAAGTGACGCTGCACCGCCTCGGGATACAGCCGGTGCTCGGCCGCGTGGATGCGCTCGGTCAGCGCCTCGAGCGAATCCCCGTCGCGCCGCTCGACCACCGCCCGCGCGACGATCGGCCCGCCATCGATCTCCTCGTTCACGACGTGCACGGTACAGCCGGTCTCACGCACGCCGGCCGCGTACGCCCGCGCGATCGCGTCGCGTCCCGGGAACGCGGGCAGCAGCGACGGATGGATGTTGAGGATGCGCCCCGCGAAGGCCAGCAGCAGCGGCGCGTGGAGCCGGCGCATGAACCCCGCGAGCAGCAGGCCATGGATGCCCTGCTCGCGCAGGGCGTCGACCCACGCCGACTCGTGCTCGATGCGGGTGCGGAAGCGGCCACCCGGCAGGGTCAGCGCCGGAACGCCGAGGCGGCGGGCGCGCTCGAGGACGAAGGCGCCCGGGGTGTCGCAGACGAGCAGCGCGATCGATGCGGGGAACCCGTCGGTCCGCGAGGCGAGCGTGAGCGCCTCGAAATTCCCGCCAGAACCCGAGGCGAGCACGGCGAGCGGAACAGGGATCCGCGGGGGCACGCCGCACTCTAACAACCCACTTCGAACGACGGCAAGCGCCGCTCGCGCCGGCCGTCGGCGGCGGTCATGCGCGCAGCATCAGCCCTCGCGCCACGATAGGCGCACGAACCGCGTCGCGTAGCGGCTCACCGCCGACTCGATCGCTTCGCGGCTGTACAGCACGATGCAACGATTGCCGGAGTTCGCGGTCACGCTTCCGCCCGCCGTCATCGCGCCGAGCACCCAGCACGGACCGTCGACGACGATCCGGCCGGTCGCATAGACGAGCCCGCGGTAGGTGAACTCCTTGCCGACGTGCAGGTCGCCGTCGACGTAGAGCAGTCCCTCGCCGTCGCAGTGTTCGAGGGTGGTCATGCCCTTGTAGTACGTGATGCCCTGCAGCACTTTCGGCTTCCGGGCGTGCTGGGGCGGGCCGAGCATCGAGTAGAACTCGGACTCGGACACGTTGAGTACCTGCCAGCAACCCGTGTAGAAGCCGTTCTGCGAATCGAGCCACGCCTGCGGATCGCCCGTGGGTGGCGAGCCGCCGTCGTCGAATGAGCCGGACGCCCAGACGCCGAACCGATGCTCGACGGCGGGTCCCTGCTCCCACTGACCGCCCGATTCGTCCTCGTTGCAGGCGTGCGACTGGCCGGTGCGCCCGTCGCGGCCGGTCCACTCGGGCGTGTCGGCACGGTGGTTGTAGCCGCAGACATGCGTGTCGTTCGAAAGCCGCACGTCGCCGCCCGACGTGATCGCGCCCCACACGTTGGCGTCGTGGATGCGGAGGTTCGCGCGCGTCATCTCGGTGATGATCCGGCGCTGGCTCTCGCCCTGCTGCCCCGTCGAGTTGACGACGTAGATGGGGACGCCGGACGTGGTCTGGATCGCCGGCACGCGCGACTCGTCGAAGCGATAGATGCGGCGCTGGGCGGCGTCGGTCTTGAACCGCACGGTCAGCGCTTCGGGGCTGCGGTCGGGCGTCGAGTAGAGCAGCCACATGTCCCGCGTCTGCCACGTGGCCAGGGCGACGGTGTCGGCGCCCATCGCGGGCAGGTCCTCGGCGTCGCACAGGAAGATCTGCCCGACCATCCGCGGATTCGGGGCGCTCGGGATCTCGCCGGTGCGGATGCGCTCGGTCGCTTCGGCCACACCCGCCTCGGCGATGCTCAGCGCCTGGTCGTCACCCATCGAACGCTGGACCAGCTGCTGGTCCGAATTGACCGACAGCAGCAGGCCGCCCGCGATGAGCGCCATGAGAATCAGGAAGCTCAATGCGGCGAGCAGCGCCACGCCGCGCTCGGATCGGACGCGGGATGAGGTGGCGGGCATACCGGACACGGCGGGCAGGGTCGAAGGGTCGTTGTGCATGGAAGGGTCCTCGTACTAGCAGTGTCGGTGCCATGCCTCCACGGGTGGCCGGCCCCGCGAGAAACACGCGTATCCCCAACCGCAGCGCCACTCAGGGCGCCGCGCGCGGCGACGCGGTCGCGCGGGCGACGTTGCAAGTCGTGCCGGGCGCGCCGGGCTCCGTGCAATGTGCATGGCTCCGGCGCCAGTCGACGGGCCGCGCACCACCCGGGCCGAGCGCGACCCAGACGGCACCCGAGCGATCCGTGCGCTCGATCGCGGCGCCCGCGGACGTGAGGCGCGCGAGCGCTCCGGCGTCGGGGTGCCCATAGCGGTTGCGCCGCCCACACGAGATGATCGCGATGAGCGGGCTCACGCGGCGCAGGAAACGATCGCCGCTCGAACCGCCCGATCCGTGATGCCCGACCTTGAGCACGGCGGGCCATGGCGCCACCGTGAGTCCCGCTTCGGTCGTGCTGTCGACGTCGGCGAGCAGCACGGCGCGGCCGTCGCCGTCGCCCTCGCCCACCTCGAGCACCAGCGATCCGGCGTTGTCGGCCGTGATCCCCGGCGACCGCGCGCGCGGTGGCCCGCGATCCGGCCAGCGCACGACGATGCGCGGCGAGGCGCACAGGATGTCGCCCGCCGACACGGTGTCGGCGCGGAACCGCGCGGCGGGACCGGGGACCCCCGGCCGCGGCGCGGGCACGACGATCCGGCGCACGTCGATGCCTTCGAGCACCGATGCGACACCGCCCCAGTGATCCGCGTCGTCGTGCGTGATCACGAGCCCCTGGAGCCGGCGGACACCCGCCCAGCGCAGGAACGGCAGCACGCTCGTCATGCCCGCGTCGCTGCGCGTGCCGCGCGGCCCGGCATCGACGAGCCACCAACCGTCCGCGGTCGCGATCGCCGACGCGTCGCCCTGGCCGACGTCGAGCGTCACGAGCCACCACGTCCCGCGCGCCGGGCGAAGCTCGGGCCCGAACGCCGCACCCACGAGCGCGCCGGCGCACAGCGCCGCGCCGACGACGATCGCGGCGGGAATGCCCGCTGTCGCGGCGCGCGGCTCGGCCGCGGGCGGGGTGCGCCGCGCGCACGCGATCGCGAGCAGGCCTGAGCCGAGCGCCGCGACCGCGACGATCGCCGGCTGTTCGGCGACGCCGCGTGCCGCACCCGGCAGGCACGCGGCCCATCGCGTGAGCTCGCGCAGGACGGCCGACAGCGCATCGCACGCGTGGAACCACGGCGCGCCGGCGCCGGGCACGGCGAGGTCGATCAGGAGCGCGAGCCAGGCAGCGCTCAGCAGGAACCCCGCGATCGGCACGGCCAGGAGGTTGGCGAGCGGGCTGACCCAGGGCAGCAGGTGAAAGCCGGCGAGCAGGATCGGCAGCGACAGCAACTGGGCGCCAAAACTCGCCCAGAGGCTCGCCCACAGATTCGCGACCACACTCGTCGCGAGCCTCGTTGCGAGCCACGCGAGCGGCGCCTGTACGGCGCCGCCGCGAAGCCGCTCGAGCAGCGGCGGGGCCGCGCCCACGGTGACGAGCCCCAGCGTCGCCGTGCAGGACAGCGCGAAGCCGAGGTCGTGGATCCACTCCGGATGCAGCGTGAGCCACACGACGGCGCTCACGGCCAGGCTCTGCACCGGATCGACGCGGCGCGAGCCGAGCCGCCCCATGGAACCCAGGAGTTCGGATGCCGCGGCGCGCGCCAGAGACGGAATCGGCCCGGCGATCCCCACATAGAGGAGCGCGCTGGCGGCACCCGCCGCCGCGCGCGCCCGCATGCCCGCCCCCGCGGCGCCGGCGAGCGTGCGCGCCAGCGCGGCGAGCCAGGCGACGTGGAGCCCGGAGAGAGCGATGAGGTGGATGAGCCCCGCGACGCGCAGCTCGGCGCCGAAGGCGGGCGGCATGTCGGAGCGATCGCCGAGCACGAGCGGCACCACGATCGTGCGGGCGGCGGGGCTCAGCCGCCGCGACAGGCGGCGCTCGATCGCGGTGCGCCAGCGCCCGAAGGTCGCCCGCGGCCACGCGGCGGGCCCGCGCGCGGGATGCCGCGCGCACCACACGATGCGCCCGGTCGCGGCGAGATCCGACGCGGCACAGAAGCTCCGCGCGTCGAACCCGCCGGGATTGCGCCGCGGGCCCGGCGGCTCGATCTCGGCGAGCCCTTCCACCCCGTCGCTCCACTCGACGGCCGCCGCCTCGGGCAGCCGCAGCCGCAGCCGTGCCCCGCGCGGCAACGCGGTGCCGCCCCGCACGACGCGCACGATCGCGACGGGTTCACCGCTCGCGTCGGCGGGCGGCTCGACGACGACTCCGGTGAGATGGACCGCCACGCCCGCGGGGTCCAGCTGCCCGCGCGCGCGCTCGAGCCTCGCCGCGTGTGCCCCGCCGCGCGCGGCACCGCACAGGGCTAGCCCCAAGAGGAGCGGGAGGACGGAGGCCGAGTGGCGGCCCGCGGTCGCGGCGAGGAGTCCGAGCACCAGCGCCGCGTGCACCAGGCCGTGCACGCGCGCGCCGGCAAGCAGCCCGCACACGAGCGCCAGCGCCACCGGGACCGCTCCGCGTCCTCCCATGACGCGGACCACGGGAAAAACGCGTGCCGGACGCCCGGGGCGCTCGAACCTCGATCGTTACACGCCGTGCGAGCGAAGCCGCCCGCGCGCGTCGTCTACCGCGTCGACGGCGGCGTCGACGGGGGCGTCGCCGGCCCGCTGTCCGTCGCGGGCCCCGTCGGCGCCGTCGACGCCGGTCCCGGAGCGACCCAGTTCACCTTGCTGCGCGTCGCGGGGCGCCTGACGGTGGGCGTCGCCGGGCGCGCCGGCGGCGGTCCGGCGTCGCGCATCTCGGTGTAATACTCCTCGCCCGTCGAACCCAGTGCGCTCACGTAGTAGAGCGCGTTGCCGCGCACGTCGAGCAGCGTCGCCGGGAACACCACGACCGCGACGACGCCGGCCTCGCCGGGGAGCAGCTTCATCGGATAGCGGCGCCATGCGCCGTCCTGCGCCCGCACGTGGAGCCACGCCTCGCGGATGTCCGACACACCGGCGCCCGGAATCGAGACCGTGACCGGCGTCGGCACATCGGGCGTGACGATGCCGGTCGGCGCCTGCTGCACGGGGCGTGGCTGGTCTCCGCCGACGCCGAACGAGAACGACGCGAAGCGCTGGTTCCCGCCGGGGAGGTCGATGACCTGCACCGCCGACTGCTCGCCCCGATGCTCGACGCGCAGGCTGTGCGGCCCACGCGTCAACTCGAGGTCGATCGGCGTCGTGCCGGCCCGCACGCCGTCGACCCAGACCTGCGCGCCGTTCAAGTCGCGCACGCCCTCGTCGTCGGTGACCGACGCACGCACCTGGATGAGGCCCGTCGCGGGCAGCTCGAACGGGCGCGCCACGAGCGACACATCGCCGCGCACCGGGATGCGCACGGTCTCGGACCAGGGCGGCTGGCCGGGCGTGCTGTACTCGAGCTCGTGCGTGCCCGGATCGAGGTTCGTCATGTGCAGCGGCGCATACCCGCGCGGCTCGCCGTCGAGCGTGATGGCGATCGGCGTCACGACGTCCGGCGCCAGGATGTGCAGGGCTCCGAACAGTGGCACGTCCAGCTTGCGGTGCTGGTTGCGGTCCCCGACCACGTCGAGGTTCACCTGGCCGAGTTCCGGGATCAGCACGCTCAGCCGGTGCGGTCCGGGCGCCAGCTCGAACGTCGCGGGTGTGCGGAGCGACGTGCGACGGCCGTCGACGGCGATGCCGGCACCCGACGGCGTGCTCGTCACTTGGAGATCGAAGCGCGCGGCGCCGATGCCGACCGCCCTGAGTATGCGCACGAACCCGGGGGCGCGTCCGGTAACGTCGGCCGGCGACTCGTCGCGCACGCCGACCCACCAGCCGATCGCGAACAGCACGGCCGGCACCGCCACCCACAGCGCGATCGCGCGCCGTGACATCCGGCGCGCCGGCGTGAAGGCCGGCCAGGCCGGACGGCGAATCGCGCGTGCGCCGGGGGCGCCCACCGAAGGTGGATCCGCGATGTCTTCGGTCGACTCGAGGGCACCCACCGAAGGTGGGTCCGCCACGATCACCGGCGGATCCGCTTCGACGACCGTCGCGGCGTCCGCGAGGGCACCCACCCACGCGGGGTCCGCGACGGAGGTCGCCGGAACGAGCGCGTGCGCGGAGTCGCACTCGACGGGTGCCGCGATCACGACCGGGTCGTCGGCGGAGACGAGCGACTCGTCCGGCTCGGAGACGTCCCCGTCGCCGGCATCGCTCACCTGTTCACGCAGCTCGCTCACGATGGACTCGAACGACGCGGTCTCCGGCGGTAGCGCGGCGATGGCCTCGGCGTCCGCCTCCACATGTTCGCGCAGTTCCGAGACGAGGTCCGCGAACCGCGCCGCGGGTTCCTCCTCCACCTGTGTCTCCTCCGCGCCTTCCGCCGCGTCGCCTTCGGGCTTGAGATCGTCGAACCAGCCGGCGAAGAACTCGCCGCGCGCGTCACCCGTCCCCGCCGTCGCGGCCGTGTCCTCGTCGCGCGAGGCGTAGAGGGTGCTGCCGGTCATCGAACGCACGACGACGCTCAGTCCGGGCAGCACCTTCCACGTCGCATCGACGATGACCCCCTCGGGCGAGGCACCCTCGAGCAGGCACGGCCAGCGCAGCCTCATGTCGAGATCCGAGTGGACCTTGAGCGAGAACAGCCGGATGCGGCTCGAGGCGCGGCTCGGCTCGGGGCTTCCGGGACTCACGGCGAACCAGGGCGCGTTGAACGGCTTGCCGTGCGACCACACGTCCGTCTCGCCGCCGCCGAGGCAGGCGCACGCGATCTCGTTGCGTGAATAGTAGAGCGCCACCGCGCCGGCCGGGCGCTCGGTCGCGCGCTCGGCTTCGGCGACCAGGCCGCGGAGCAGCACCACCGCCCGGTGGAGCAACGCGGGCGCCGATGTCTCGCCATCCTCGCTCGCCGTCGGCGAGGGCTGGACCTCGAACAGGGCCATCAGCCGCCGCTCGACCTCCCGCGCCGTCCGTTCGCTCGGCTTCGAGAACAGGAGCATCCGGAGTCCGTCGCAGCGGATGTCGGTGGTCAGAACCTCGCCAATCGCCCGGGTCGATACCGACCAGCGGCCGGCATCGCGCCCGGTCCCCGGCGTTAAGCCCCGGGCTCGGGCGGCCGACTCCTTGGGGGGACGGATGGGGTTCAAAGCCTCGGACACGTTGGACTTCCTCCCGCCTGTGATGTGTTGCAGTCCCTTGATGGCACAGCGCTTGCGGTTGATCGGCCAGATTCCGGCTCGGTGGAATTGACGCTTTCTTGCCAGGAAACAGGGGCGCTGCCGCAGTCAAACCCTTGCATCGTGCACCCCGACTGACTAGCGTCCCGCCCTGACTCGGGGACCTCGGCTCACAACCCAAAGAGATCGGCACGGATATGAGGCGGATTGATCCAAAAACGGTCGTCCTGTGGATCGCCCTCGGTGTGGGACTTCCCACCCAGGCGCTTCCATCGCCACGACCAGAATCGCCCGTGGCCGCACTCGACAGCGCCGGCACCGACTCCTCGATCGTGCTGGCCGCCCGGGCCGCGTACCAGAACGCATGGGCCCAGCGGCAGGCCGGCAGCTACGACGAGGCCACCCGGACGGCCACGGCCGCCATCGGGCGCGTGACCGAGGCGCTCGCCGCCTCCCCCGACCTCCAGACCCGCGTCCAGTTGAACGACCTGCAGGCCCGCCTCGCGGGCCTGCGTGACGCCGCCGAGAACGACCGCGCCGCCTCGCTCGAGGCCGCGAAGTCGGGCAACGAGCCGGACGACAAGGTGCTCGCCGCGCCCGCCAAGGACGAGATCGAGCCCCAGGTCAACGAGCAGGTACTGCACTGGATCGAGTTCTTCACCGGCAGCGGACGCTCCACCTTCGAGCGCTGGCTCAAGCGCTCCGGCCGCTACATGGAGCTGTTCCGCGTGGCGCTGAAGAAGGAAGGCCTGCCTCCCGACCTCGTGCACCTCGTGTTCGTCGAGAGCGGCTTCAACGTCAACGCCCGGTCGGTTTCGGCGGCCGTCGGCCCGTGGCAGTTCCTGCGCGGGACCGCGCGGCTGTTCGGCCTGACCGTGAACCAGTGGGTCGACGAGCGGAAGGATCCCGAGAAGTCCACGGTCGCGGCGGCGCGTTACCTCAAGCACCTGTACGGGATCTTCGGCGACTGGCCGCTCGCGCTCGCGTCGTACAACGCCGGCGAGGGCACGGTGCTGCGCGCGGTCAAGGCCCAGGGCACGTCGAACTACTGGGACCTCAAGCTGCCGCGGCAGACCGAGGACTACGTGCCCCAGTTCATGGCCTGCCTCGCGATCTCGCGCGACCCCCGGAAGTACGGCTTCGACGCCGTCCCGCTCGACGATCCGATGGAGTTCGACGAAGTGGCCCTCAAGGGCGCCGTCGACCTGCGCTCGATCGCCAAGCTCGCCGAGTGCTCGTACGAGGACCTGAAGCAGCTGAACCCCGCCGTGCTGCGCCATGCGACGAACGGATCGAACGGCGTGACCACGCTGCGCGTGCCGCGCGGCAAGGGCGAGGTGCTGATGCAGAAGCTCGAGGCTGGCGCCCGCCTCCCCGTCGTCGACCTCACGCTCCGGCACAAGGTGCACCGCGGTGAGACGCTCCAGAGCATCGCCCGCCACTACCACGTGGACGCGCGCCGCCTGGCACTCGCGAACGGCATCGGCAAGAAGCATCCGTTGCGCCGCGGCACGACGCTCACGATTCCGGCGAGCATGCAGGCGCCCGCGCCGGCCGAGCTCGAGGACGACGATCCGCGCGCCTCGACGGCGTACGTGCCGTACAAGGACCGGCATCCGCGGCGCCAGGTCCAGGGCGACTCGCGTGCCGAGGGCCGCCTCGTCCACACGGTGCGGCGCGGCGAGACGCTCGACGGCATCGCGCACCAGTACGGCGTCAGCGCCGCCGACCTCAAGCGCTGGAACCGTCTCAAGAGCGCGCACGTGAAGCGCGGCACGCGCCTCAAGGTGCGGCGCGGCGACGGCACCGCGACCGAGCAGCGCGCTGAGCTCACCGGCCCCCAGGCGCCCGGCATCGATGTCGACGCGCGCGCCGACGCCGCCGAGGCCCGCGGCGGAGCCGCCGATGCGAAGACCGGCGACGCGAAGGCCAAGGACGCCGACGCCAAGGGCGTGAAGGGCACGAAGGACGGTGCGGACACGAAGGTCGCCGCCTCCGAGCGCCCGGCAAGGTCCGCCGCGAAGAAGGCCAAGGCGGCGAAGCCGAAGGCGGCGACGATCGTCGTCCGGCGCGGCGACACGCTGGGCGAGCTGGCCCGGCAGCACGGCGTGACGGTCCGCGACCTGAAGCGCGCCAACAAGCTCACGACGTCGCGCGTCCGCGCCGGCCAGAGGCTCAAGCTGCCCGTCGGCTAGGCGCACGCCGTCACGCATCGAGGCCCGGGGGGCGACCCTCCGGGCCTCGATGCGTTTCCCGGGGCGACCTCGTGTCCCCGCCCCGCCGACCCGATGATCCGTTTCGCCTCCCGATTGCGCCTTTGTCTGTGTGGATGATCGCCTGCGATCGAGCCCTGCTCCTGTAGGATGGCTCGTGTCCGGCGGCACACGAGGGAGGTTTGCCATGCAGCGATATCGAGTGCTCCGGTTCATCGCTTCCCTCGGGTGGGAAGCGCTCGCCGTTCTCGCCTGCGCCGTCGCGCTTCCCTCCCCCGCGCTCGCGTCCTGGCCGAGCGACCCGACCGTCAACGTGGCGGTGTGCACCGAGGAGGATGCCCAGCAATTCCCGGCGACGCTCCCCGACGGAACGGGCGGCGTCTTCATCGTCTGGCAGGACTACCGCAGCGGGTTCGACGACAAGGTCTACGCCCAGCGGCTCTCCGCGAGTGGCGACCCGCTCTGGGGCACGAACGGCATCCCCGTCTGCACATGGATATCGGGCGATCAGCTGGTTCCCCACATCACGACCGACGGCGCGGGCGGCGCGATCGTCACCTGGAACGACTCGCGCGCCATCCTCACCGACATCTACGCGCAACGGCTTTCGCCGGGCGGCGACCTGCTGTGGTCCGCCGACGGCGTGCCGCTGTGCGAAGCGACCGGACCCCAGCACGACGAGACGCTGATCTCCGACGGGGCCGGGGGTGCGATCGTCGTGTGGTGGGACCGCCGCGACGACCCCTCCACCGTCACGGGAGACATCTTCGCGCAGCGCGTCTCAGCCGCCGGCGTGGTCCAATGGGCCCAGGACGGCGTGCCGATCTGTATCGCCGCGGGCAGCCAGCAGTACCCCATGATCGTTCCGGATGGGACGGAAGGCGCCATCATCGCGTGGGCCGACGCGCGCAACGGCGCTTCGAATCGCGACATCTACGCTCAGCGCGTCGCCAGCGATGGCGTGGTCCAGTGGGCCGCGAACGGCGTCGTGCTCTGCAACGCGGCCAACGATCAGACGAGCACCGTGATGGTCTCCGACGGCTCGGGCGGCGCCATCGTCGCGTGGTCCGACGAGCGTGGCCCCCAGAAGACGTACGCCCAGCGCGTCGCACACACGGGCGACATCCAGTGGGCACCAAATGGCGTCGCGGTGGCGGGCGGATTGCAGGTCGAGCTGTTCCCCGCGATCGTCTCGGATGGCGCGGGGGGCGCGATCGTCGCGTGGACCGACACGCGAAACTTTCCGACGAGCGCGTTCGACATTGTGGCGCAGCGGTTGTCCCCGGCGGGCGCGCCGCTCTGGTCGGCGTCCGGCGTCGTGGTCTGCGACAACACCGGCGATCAGTATTTCGCGGCGATGACGACCGACGGCGCCGGCGGCGCCATCGTCACGTGGGAGGACCACCGCGGCGGCCCCACCAGCTCCGATGTCTACGCGCGACGCCTCACCGCTGCGGGTGCCGTCCAGTGGGGCGCAGCGACCAAGGGCGTGGCGGTGTCCACCGCGGCCGAGACCCAGATCCTGCCCGTGATCGCGACGAACGGCACGGGCGGCGCGATCGTCGCCTGGCAAGACGCTCGAAACGGCACGACGGATGTCTACGCCCAGGGAGTCCGGTCCGACGGCACGCTCGGCGGAGACGTCCTCGGCGTGCCGGGCGGGGAGCGGATGTCGTTCGCGCTCGATCAGGTGTTTCCCAACCCCGCTCGCGGTCCGCGCCTGTCCGCTCGCTTCACACTTCCGGGCCCCGGTGCCGGCTCGCTCGAGCTGCTCGACGTCGCCGGGCGACGAGTGGCGGAGCGCGCGCTGGCGGGACTCGGAGCGGGACGCCACATCCTCGATTTCGGCGTCGGAGAACACCTCGCCCCCGGGATCTACATGGTGCGGCTGCGGCAGGGTGCGAACGAGCGCATGACGCGGGTGGCCGTGTTGCAATAGCGGCCGGCGCCTCGCGCGGGCGCCGGAGCGCGCGTCAGTGCATGGATTCCGGGCCGTCGACCACGCCGCCCGCGGGCACGTTGGCGGTGAACGCCGAGGCGTCGACGCCGGCGCCGATGCGAGCGTTGCGGCCCACGGTCAGCCCTTCGGGCAGCGTCGTGCCCTTCCCCACCACGGTGAGCCCGGTGGACAGGTGCTCGGGGCAGGCGCGGTTCGGCGTCGTCGCCTCGCCGTGGCCCAGGATCGCGCCCGCGCCGATCCGCACTTCCTTGTCGACGATCGCGCGGTCGACCACGGCGTCACGGCCCACGTGCGTGTCGTGCATGAGGATGCTGTCCCGCACGACGGCACCGTGTGGCACGACGACGCCCGGGAACAGCACCGAGCGAATGACGTGCCCCGCGATGTCGCAGCCGTTCGCGACGACACTGCACTCGACGCGCGCGTGGGACTCGAAGCGCACGGGCGGCCGGTCGGCGCTCTGCGTGTGCACGACCCAGTCGTG
>JANLWK010000134.1:0-3028 GCA_031364505.1 Candidatus Eiseniibacteriota bacterium
GCGTTGCCGAATACGTCTCCGACGGGTGACCATGATCTCGCGCTGGTTCCCGGAACCTGGCAGATGAGAACACCCTAAGAGGCTCCGCGCCGAGGGTCCGCACACATGAGAGCAGGGATTCGCTCCCGGCCGTGGGCCGGCATCGACATCGGAAGTTACAGCGTCAAGCTGCTGGCGACGCAGGGCGGAGTGGGCGGTTCGAGGTTCTGGCTGTCGGAGGCGCGCCTGGGTAGCGGCGAGGCCGGGGCCGTCAGCGAGCCCGATGCCGAGACCGTGGCTCGCTGCATCTCGACGTGTCTCGAGAAGGTGGGCCTCACCGCGCGCTCGTTCTTCGGCGTGTCGGTGGGCGTCTCGGGCGCCGACGTGATCGTCAAGCAGGTGACGCTGCCGCTCATGGACGACGACGAGGTCGCCCAGGCGCTGCGCTTCGAGGCGCGCAAGCACCTGCCGTTCGATCCGCAGGGCATGATGATCGACTACCAGATCATCGGACGCTACGCGTCGGAGAAGCGCCTCGACGTCCTGCTCGCGGCGGTATCACAGGAGCGGCTGGACCGCCAGCTCGAAGCGCTGCGCCTGCTCGGAATGGACGCCGACATCGTGGACGCCGCGCCGCTTGCGCTCACGAACGCGCTCGTCCATCGTGCCGATCTCGAGCGCGACGCGCAACTGCTGCTCGACATCGGGCACACCGCCTCGTACCTGACGCTGTACCAGCGCGGCGAGCCGTATTTCAGCCGGCGTCTGGAATTCGGAGGACGGCACCTGACCGAGTCCATCATGAAGGCGAACCAGGTCCCGTTCGAGGAGGCCGAGGAGTTCAAGATCGCCGCCGGCTCGGACGAGCCGGGCTTCCTCGTCGACTGGGATCTTCCCGAGCTGCGAGCCGTCGCCGAGACGCTGCGCACGGGGCTGAGTGACGATCTGCTGCGCTCGCTGGCCTTCTACCGTACGCTGGGCCAGCTGCCGGAGCAGATGAATCTCTGGATCTCGGGCGCCAGCGCGCGGATCCCCGGGCTCGCGGCGCGCCTGACCGAGATGCTCGGGCTGCCGGTGCTGACGTTCAACCCGATCGACTACCTCACGGGCGAGTCGCGCGGCATCCGCAAGCCTGCGGCCGGCCCACAGTATGCCCTCGCGTTCGGCCTCGCCCTCCGCTCCTCGTGACGCCACTCTTCACGATCAACTTCCGCCGCGAGGCCTATCTCCAGGAGGTCGCCCGGAGGCGCCGCCGTGTGCTGGCGCTCGGGGCCTGGGTGGCCTACTACGGCGTGCTCGCGCTGGTGCTGGGGCTCTACGGGCTCAACAGCATGACGCTCGCCCGGCGCGCGGCGGCGCTGGAGCGGCAGACCGGACAGCTGCGCCGCGCGAGCGGGTCGCAGCTCGTCACGGCGCTGCGCCCCACGGAGATGACGCTCGTCGAGCGCTACACCTCGAGCACGCGGCGCTGGCGCGACCGGCTCGAGCGGGTCGGGGACCTGATGCCGTCCGACGCGCACGTCTCGGCGCTGAACGTGAACCCGCAGAACATGTCGGACGCGGCCTCGCGCGAGCTGCTCGTGATCTCGGGTGAGCTGCGTAGCGGCGCCAGCACGGACCGCATGCAGGGCGTGATGAAGATCGTCGCGACGCTGCGGAACGACCCGGTGTTCCGCACCGGATACAAGAACATCCGTCTCGCCTCGACGCGCGGGGCCGAGGACGGCACGGTGGAGTTCGTCATCGAATGCCGATGAACCCGCTGCTCGCGGCCACCGCGCGGAAGCAGGTGCCCGCGCTTGTCGCCATCGCCGTGTTCGCCGTGTTCATGCTGGTGCATCAGTTCTGGTTCCAGCCGACCGCTACGCGCTACGCGAGGGTCGTCAAGCAGGCGACCGATCTCGGCATGCCGCTCGATCCCAACCAGATGCCACGCCTGATGCCGCCACGTGTGTTCGCGCTGATCGCGGACAACTCGCTGCCCGCGTCGCAGGCGCAGGACGCGGCGAGCACCGGCGCCCTCACCGCCGAGTTCCTGAGCGAGCTGACGCAGCGCATGGGGGTGCGGAACCTGAGCGTGATCAGCACCGAGCCGAACCCGACCGGCCAGGACGCGCATTCGATCCAGCTGCGCGCCCACGTTCGGCTGCGCGGGCGCTACACGGACTTCGTGTTGCTGCTCGACGACCTCGCCCACGATCGCCGCCTGTTCGGCGTGGACCGCTTCAACATCCTCCCCGACGCCGGCGGCATGGTGCAGATCGACCTGTACGCGAGCCGCCTCGTGCTGAAGAGCGGGGGGCCGTCGTGAAGCTCGACGCGAAGAGCCTGTTCCTGCGGGCCGTGGCACTCGTCGTCCTGATCGTCATCGTCCAGCAGACGAGCGCCTCGCTGCAGGCCTCCGGCGCCTGGCAGCGGCGGTCGCGCACCGCGCGGGTCAGGACGGAGGACCCGTATTCGCGGCTCGACGGCCTGATCGCCGCGGCCAAGACGCCGCTCGAACCCGATCGCCTGCGCAACCCGTTCCTCTACGGCGCCCCGCGGGGCGGCACGGCCGTCACCCCGCGGCCGAAGCCCGTGAACACGACGCCGCAGCCGGTGCCCGAGCCGCCGAAACCGACGCTCACCGCGATCGTGTGGGACTCCGACCCGCAGGCGACCATCCGCTACGATGGCCGTGACTTCTCCGTGCACTCGAATTCGCTGTTCTCCGAGTTCCGTGTGAAGAGCATCAGCGCCACCCAGGTCGTACTCGACCGCAACGGTGAGTCGATCGTGCTCACCCTTCGCCAAGGAGACCAATAGAGTGACCCCACGCCACCTGCCGTTTCGCGCCGCCCCCGCGGCCCTCCTGCTGTGTATCGCCCTCGCCATCTGGGCAGGCCCGGTGGCCGCCCAGCAGCCGCGCCTGATCACGCTGGACGCCGAGGACGCCTACCTGCCCTCGGTGCTCAAGATCCTCGCCGAGAAGGGCGACCTGAACATCGTCACCGGCCCCGGCGTCACGGCCGGCCGGTTGTCGATCCACTTGAAGGACGTCCCGATCGAC
>JANLWK010000139.1:0-11164 GCA_031364505.1 Candidatus Eiseniibacteriota bacterium
CTCGCCATGGCGCTCGCTCCTCCATCTGTTGTGGCTCCAGCCCCTGTGGGCGATTCCATTCGCGTTGTTCTTCGGTACGCTCTACGGCACGACGCGCCAGGGTTACCGGGACGCCTACATCGCGTCGCTCTATTTCGCCTACGGCATCGCCCTGTCGATCTGGTCGCTCGAGCACTTCGTGCTCCGGCGCCTGCCGGTCACCGACGACATGGGCGGCCGGCGCATGGTGCTGAAGATCTCGCTCTACGCGGTGGCCAGCCTGATCGGGGCCTTCTCGGCGGCGCTGGCGCTCCACTTCACGCTGGCCCCGACCTTCCTCGGCAACGCGCGCGACGTCGTCGTGATCGCCATGTTCACGTTGCTGTTCATGGCGCTGTTCCTCGGGATCGCGATGGCGACGGTGTTCTACCGCCGAGCCGTCGAGCGCGCGGGGACCGAGCGCGAGCTGCAGCTCGCGCGCCGGATCCAGCGCTCGTTCCTGCTCACGGACTTCCCGCGCCGGCCGCGCATCGAAGTGCACGCGGTCAACGTCTCGTCCAAGGAAGTGAGCGGCGACTTCTACGATGTCGTGCCGACCGCCGGCGAGGGCCTGCTGTTCGTGGTCGCCGACGTGTCGGGCAAGGGCGTCCCCGCCGCGTTGCTATCGTCGATGCTCCAGGGCCTCGTGCGGATCCAGGCGGATGCCATGCCCTCGCCCGCGGCGGTGATGCGCCTGCTCAACGCGCTCGCCTACCAGCGCGAGGCCACCGGACAGTTCGCCACGTTGTTCCTCGCCGCGATCCACGAGCCGACGATGACGCTCCGCTATACGAACGCCGGCCACAATCCGCCGGTGCTCATGCGGCGCGGCGAGCGGCGGCTGCTCGGAACGGGCGGGCTGCTGCTCGGCATCTCGCCTGGCGCGATCTACGAGGAGGGCGTGATCGCGCTCGAGGCCGGCGACCGCATCGTGCTCTACACCGACGGCGTGACCGAAGCGGCGCTGCCGTCGGGCGAGATGCTGGGCGAGGACCGTCTCTACGCGCTGCTCGGCGAGCTGCCGCCGGCGACGGAATCGCGCGCCGTCGTCGAGCACGTGCTGAAGGGCGTGCGCGACTATCTCGGCGAAACCGAGGCCGGCGACGACATCACCGTGATGGCGCTGCGCGTGCTGGAGGACGGCGCGGGTGCGCTCCCCGAGGCGCCGATCCAACAACTGGAGGCAGGATGAAGCGTTTGATGCTGGGAATCACCGTCGCGGCGGCGCTTCTTGTAGCGCTCGAGCTGGCGCCTCGCGCGGTGTACGCGTCTCCCGCGATGGGCACGTTTTCGATCGTCGCGTACGACTCGGTCACGCAGGAGCTGGGCGTCGCCGTGCAATCGAAGTACTTCGCCGTCGGCCGCGTCGTGCCCTGGGCCGAGGCCGGCGTCGGTGCCGTGGCGACGCAGGCGAACGTGAACGCGACGTACGGACCCAAGGGGATGGCGATGCTGCGGAGCGGCATGACGCCCGCCGAGATCGTGAAGGGACTCGCGGCGTCGGACTCGGCATGGGACAGCCGCCAGTTCGCACTCGTGGACGCGCACGGCCGCGTCGCGACGTGGACGGGCCCCAAGTGCAACGACTGGGCGGGCGGCGAGGCGGGCGCGGGCTTCGCCTGCCAGGGCAACATCCTCGCCGGGCCCGCCGTCGTCGCCGACATGGCCCGCGCGTATCGCGAGGCGAAGGGCGAGATGGCCGAGCGGCTGATCGCGGCGCTCGAAGCCGCGCAGAAGGCCGGCGGCGACAAGCGCGGCCAGCAGTCCGCCGGGCTGATCGTCGTGCGCCCGAGTGCGCGGCACCCGGAATTCGCGCAGCGCTTCGTCGACCTGCACGTCGAGGACCACAAGACGCCGATCGCGGAGCTGAGGCGGCTGTGGCAGATCCACCAGGGCTTCCACGGCGCGGGAGACCACATGGAGCTGGCGGCCGAATACGAAGCCGCGGGACGCAGCGACCTCGCCGGCCTCGAACGCGAGCGGGTCCACGACACGCTGACCCGCGCCCTCGCGCGCGGCGAGCGCGACGCGAGCATGCTCAACGGCCTCGCCTGGTCGTGCGCCATCCACGACGTGCACCTGGACGACGCCCGCAAGGCGGCCGAACGCGCGGTGGCGCTCGAACCGAAGAGCACCGACATCATCGACACGCTCGCCGAGATCTACTACCGGATGGGCGACCGGGCGAAGGCCGTCCAGACCGAGCAGCGCGCCGCCACTCTGGATCCCAAGAACCGCTACTTCGTCGACCAGATCGAGCGGTTCCGCAGGGGAGCCCCCTGAAAGTCGGCGGCAGCCCTCCCCAACCTCCACATTGGCTTTCGATTACGCCCATCGCGTGATTCCCCGCGTTCGGCGGTTTCCGGCGGGTCCGGCCACCCCGGCGGCGGTACCTTCCGGGGTCGAACTCATGCGGCGGTGATCGGCGGGCCTCGACGCGGTAACTTCCATGCCGCTTCGACCGTAGTGCCCACGTCAGGGATGCTTTGCCCGGGCCCGCCCCAACCCCGCAGATGGAGACTCGCTGCCCATGAAGAAGAAGACGCTGTGGATCATCATTGGCGCCGTGCTCGTGGTCGGCGCGGGCGGCGCGGCGGCCATCAAGGGCCGCGGCCACAAGCCACTCGAGGTCCAGACCGCCAAGGTCGGACGCCACAAGATCGTCCAGACCGTGAACGCCACCGGCAAGATCCAGCCCAAGACCCAGGTCGAGATCAGTGCCGATGTGAGCGCGAAGATCACCAAGCTGCCCGTCGTGGAAGGCCAGTGGGTCAACAAGGGCACCTTCCTCGCCGGCCTGGATCGCGAGCGCTACGCCGCCGCCGTCGAGAGCGCGGTTGCGAATGTCAGCTCGGCCGAAGCCAACGCTGCCCTCGTCAAGGAGAACATGACGAAGGCGCAGAAGGAGTACGGCCGCTCGAAGGAGTTGCTCGCGGGCGGACTGGAGGCCCAGGCCGCGTTCGAAGCGAAGGAAGCCGCCTACCAGGTCGAGGTCGCGCGGTACAAGTCGACGATGGACCAGGTCACCCAGGCGCGCGCCGCGCTCAAGCAGGCGAAGGACGACCTTAGCAAGACGACGATCTACGCTCCGATGGCCGGCACGATCAGCGCGCTGCAGAAGGAGCAGGGCGAGATCGCGCTGGGTTCGCAGTTCCAGAAGGACGTGATCATGATCGTCGCCGACCTGTCGCAGATGGAGGCGAAGGTCAACGTCGACGAGAACGACATCGCCTCGATCGCGCTGGGCCAGCCGGCCGACGTCGTCGTCGACGCGCTGCCGGATCAGAAACTGCGCGGCGTCGTGACCGAGATCTCGAGCAGCGCCAACGCCAGCGGCGCGGGCACGACCGACCAGAAGACCGAGTTCGAGGTCACGATCACGATCACCACGCCGCCGAAGACGCTGAAGCCCGGCATGACGGCGAGCGCCGACATCGTCGCCAAGACCAACGACAGCGCGCTCAGCGTCCCGCTCCAGTGCGTGGCGGTACGCACGATCGACCAGCTCACGGTGAAGGGCGAGAAGCGCAAGGACGCCGAGGGCAAGTTCACGGCCGACAAGGACGGGTTCGTCGAGATCGTGTTCACGATCGACAAGGGCAAGGCGGTCGCCCGCCAGGTCGAGACCGGCATCCAGAGCGACGAGATGATCGAGATCTCGAAGGGCCTGAAGGACGGCGAAGAAGTCGTGAGCGGCAGCTACCGCGCGATCTCCAAGGACCTGGAGAATGGCGCCGTGGTGACGATCAGCAAGGAACCCATGAAGAAAGAAGACATGAAGCCGCCGGGATCCTGATCCCGGCGAAGGCTTACAAGGTCGTGAGGCTTCCCCTGAGGCGCACATGAAAAGCGGCATCGACGCCCGCGAATCCCTGGGCATTGCCCTGCAGGCGCTGCGCGCCAACAAGGCGCGCGGCATCCTGACGACGCTCGGCATCGTCATCGGCATCGTGGCGGTCGTGACGACGATGACGGCGGCCAACGGGCTCCAGAACCGATTCCGCGAGAGCTTCTCGGCGGTCGGCGCCGACGTCATCTACGTGTCGCGGATGCCCTGGGTCGTGATGAACGACTTCTTCCTGTACCGCAACCGCCCGCCGATCGACCTGCGCGAAGCCCTCGTGCTCGAGTCCAAGATGCGCGGGCGCGCGATCATCAACCCCACGATCAACGGCAACCACGATCTCAAGTACCGCGCCGAGCGCATGGACGGCGTGACGGTGATCGGCACGACCGAGAAGCAGATCCTCGTGTCGAGCGCTTCGCCGCAGAGCGGGCGCTTCCTGACGCCGTTCGACGTGCACTTCAAGAAGCAGGTGTGCGTCATCGGCTCGGAGATCCGCGACGGCGTGTTCGGCAAGGCCGATCCCATCAACAAGGTCATGCTCGTGAACCGCGAGCCGTTCCGCGTCGTCGGGGTGATGGAGAAGCAGGGCGGCAGCTTCCTCGGCGGTCCCAACTTCGACCGCCAGGTGTTCGTGCCGATCACGACCTATGTACGGGCCTTCGGCACGACGCGCGGCCGGCAGGACGTGAACGTCGCCGTCAAGGCCCCCACCGCCGAGGCCATCCACGACCTCGAGTACGAAGTGATCGGCGAGATGCGGAAGATCCGCAAGCTGCGTCCCGCCGAGACCGAGAACTTCTCGATCAACAAGCTCGACACGCTGGTCGGCACGTTCAACAACATGATGGGCGTCGTGCTGCTCGTGGGGCTCATCGTCACGAGCATCTCGCTGTTCGTCGGCGCCATCGGCGTGATGAACATCATGTTCGTCTCGGTCACCGAGCGCACGCGCGAGATCGGCATCCGCAAGGCGATCGGCGCGACCCGGCGCAGCATCCTGCTGCAGTTCCTGTTCGAGTCGTCGGCGATCGGCCTGTTCGGCGGCGTCGCCGGCATCCTGCTCGCCGCCATCGTGACCGCGGTGATCAATGCCGCGGTGATGCCCGCTCGCGTGTCGCTGCCCATCGTCGTGCTCGCCGTGGCCGTATCGTTCGGCGTCGGCGTGCTCGCCGGGCTGGTGCCGGCATGGCGCGGCGCCAAGCTCGACCCCGTCGAATCACTGCGCTACGAATAGCCCGAGGCTCCCGTGCCCCTGATCGATACCATCGCGATGTCGCTCTCGACGCTGGTGAGCAACAAGCTCCGCTCGTCGCTCACGCTCGTGGGCATCGTCGCGGGCGTGGCGTCGATCATCGCCGTGATGACGGGTGTCTCCGTGATCCAGAAGACGCTCGAGCGCGAGATGTCGGTGCTCGGCACCCAGACGTTCCAGGTGCAGAAATGGCCCGCCGGGGGTTTCGCGTCGGACGCCGTGCGCCGCCGCGCGATGCGCCGCCCGCCGCTCACGCTCAAGGAGGCGGACGCGATCCGCGAGCACGTGGACAGCGCCGACATCGTGGGCTCCGAGCTGTGGGACTTCGGCTTCGCCGCGAGTTACAAAGGCGAGACCACGAACCCGAACCTCTCGATCTGCGGCGGCACGCCGGAGTATCCGCCGAACAACACCCATTACGTCGGCACCGGCCGGAACCTGACGCCGCTCGACGTCGTGGGCCACCGCAACGTCGCCGTGATCGGCTACGCGATCGGGCGCAAGCTGTTCCCGTTCGTCGACCCGATCGGCCGCACGATCGTGCTCGACAAGCGCAAGTACGAGGTGATCGGCGTGTTCGACGAGCGCAAGTCGGCGTTCGGCGGCAATTTCGACAACTACGTGCTCGTCCCGGTATCGACGTTCATCGACACGTACGGCCTCACCGACCGCCAGGGCTTCCCGCGCTCGGTCAACATCACCGTGCGCGCGAAGTCGCCCGAGCTGATGGAGGACGCGGTCGAGCAGACGCGCGGGCTCATGCGCCGCATGCGAGGAGTGAAGCCGGCCGACGAGGACAATTTCGACATCTTCTCGAGCCAGAGCCTGATCACGCAGTTCAACAAGATGAGCATGGGCGTCAAGATCGCGGCGTTCGTGATCGGCATCATCGCCTTGATCGTCGCCGGCATCGGCATCATGAACATCATGCTCGTCGCGGTGACCGAGCGGACGCGCGAGATCGGCATCCGGAAGGCTCTCGGCGCCCCGTCGCGCAGCATCCTGAGACAGTTCCTGCTCGAGGCCGTGATCCTGTGCAACGTGGGCGGCGCCTTCGGCGTGCTCGTGGGTTTCGGGCTCGGCAACCTGGTGGCCGTGTTCACGCACTTCCCGGCGCACGTGCCGCTCGAGTGGGCGATCATCGGGCTGCTGTTCTGCTCGGCGGTCGGCGTCGTGTTCGGCATGCTCCCCGCCGTCCGCGCCTCGCGCCTCGACCCGATCGAAGCCCTCCGCTACGAGTAGGGCGTCCTCAGGGCGCCCCGTTTGGCGGCGGGGCATTCGTCGGCCCGGCGCTCGTGGCCACCGCGTCGTGCCATCCTGACTCGACGAGGAGAAACACGTTCTCGTAAGGGTTCACGGGATCGGGAACCGGGATGTCCACCCGCTGAGCGACCATCGCGTGGCGTGCGACCAGCGCACCCGCCTGCGTGGCCCACGCCGACAGGTAGCTGATGTACATCGGGCCATCGAGGCGCGCCAGCGCCTCTCCCACGAGCGGTGGCAGCGATGGCGGCTCCTGCCCCGCCGGCGGGCTCGTCAGACCGCCCACGAGCCAGACGCGCCGGCCCGCCCTGAGCGTGGCCTCGAGCGAGTCGAGCACGTCGCGGATCGGCGCCTCCTCCTGAAGCTTCTGCTTCATCAGGTCGTAGCGGTGAATCTTCAGGTCCTGGAGGGTCGGCAGCGTCATCACCGTGGCTCCGCCGTGATAGTGGTGCTGGAACCCCACCGCTACGTACCATGGATTGACGAGGATCAGGTCTCCCACCGTCGCGTCGGCGGCGAGCTTCCTCGCCACGAGGTCCAGGTTCGTCTGGCGCACGCGGACCGCGCTCGAGACGCCGCTCCACGTCATGACCGCCACGATCGCAACACCGAGTACGGGGGCCCACGCCGCGAAGGGATCCGCCTTCCCGCGGCGCGGGCTCGCATCGGCGAACCCGGCGTTCAGCGCCGCGGCGACCAGCGCCAGCATGGGAACGTAGTACCACGGCTTGGTCGGGAAGCCCGTGGCGTGGAGAAACAGCAGCACCGCGGCCGCGGAGATGACGACGGTCGCCGCCGCATAACGCCGGCGATCGGTCGCCTCGCGGCCCGCCTCCACGTCGGATCCGCCCGATGGAAACGCGGCGCGCACCACGAGGGCCGCGGCGAGCATCAGCGTAACGGGCACCATGAGCGACGAGCCCGAGGCCATCGCGGTGCTCAGCTCCTGCCACATGGAGGCATATCCGAACGGGAAGCGCACGAGCGGCGCCCACTCGCGCGCCTCGCTCAGGGCGCGCCCGTACGGCAGCAGCAGCGAGACGAGCGCGGCGATGCCGACGGCGACGACCCTCGCCGCGACGCCGACGCCACGGCGCAACGAGACCAGGACCCCCGCGACGACGATGCCCAGCACGAGCAGCGCATCGGGATAGAGCATCTGCACCGCCGCGATCGCGGCCAGCGCCGCCCAGGCGACGCGTGACCACACGGGCCGCTCGATCAGCCGCCACACCGCGGTGAACGCGAGCACCGCGGCGGCGGCGCCCAAGCCGTAGGGCCGGATCGAGTCCGTGGCGCGGATCGCGACGGCGTTCCATCCGAACAGCATCAGCGCGAGCCATGGCGTGCGCGCGCCGAACACGCGAGCCGACCAGGTGATCGCCAGCAGCACGACGAGGCCCGCGAGCAAGCCGAAGGCACGGACTCCCGCCACGCCGCCGGTCCACGGCAGCTCGAGCCACAGCCGGAGCAGCGCCGTGTACCCGGCCGGGAACGAATCGCGGCCCAGCGCCATTCCGATCGCGTGCCAGTTCCGCATCGTGGCGATCTCGACGCTGTTGACCTCGTCGCGCCACAGGCCGCCCGCGTGACGAAGGAACAGGACGTGGAGGGCGATCAGCGTGATCGCGGCGGCGAGCACCACGGGGATCTCGAGGCGGCGCGCGAGATCCCCCCCTGGAATCGCGAGCGCCGGGGACGGCGGCTTCGTCGCACGCTCCTGCCCGCGCGGCTTCCCGCGGCGCTTCGTGCTCACCAGGCCTCCACGCGTGGCGCGATCACGCGGCGCCCTTCGCGCGGTTGCGCACGATGACGATGCCGGCGCCGAGGACGCCCAGCGCGAGCATCCCGGCGGCGCCGTAGACCGCGAGGCGCCGGCGCGACAGCACGACGCGCCGCGCCGCCCTGGCGCGCGGATGCACGGCGCCGCGCCGGCCGGTGTTGCTCGTGGCGTCCTTCGGCCACGCCGGCACACGGAACGGCGTGAGGTACGTGTTGCGCGACGGCTTGTACGCACCCGCCGCCCTCGTCATGCGGCGGTCGAAGCGCACGCCCCCATCGATCGTGCACCCCGTCACCGTCATGTCGCCCGGCCGCCAGAGGGGGCGCTGATATTGGTCGCGCCACCGCAGCGCCGGGTTGCCGACCAGCGTCGATCCCGCGAGGCGCGAGCGATGGATGTCGAAGGCTTCGATCGCGGGCCCCGTCATGCGAAACACCGTGTGGACGATGCTCCAGCCGGTCATGCCGCCCTGCCAGATCATCGCGCAGCCGGCGCCGCCCACGGCCGTGCCGTCGATCACGCACGAGTCCATGGTCGCGTCCCAGGCGCCGATGCATTGCGCGCGGCCGGGCTTCTTGGCGCAGTCGGCGGACGAGCTCGGGAGCAGCTGGCTCACGTCGCCGCCGCCCGGGCCCGTGACGACGATCGTGTCGCGGGCAAACTGGTTGCCGTAGCAACCGTGGTCGAGGCTCGTATCGGATCGCCAGCGCCATACCGCGTAGCTGGCGCGGTCGAGGGTGATGCGGGTGTGGTTGCCGCGGCTGCGCAGGTGCCGGTCGTCGAAGTGCCACTCGGCGCCAAGATCCTTCGGCAGGCCGGCCTCGACGATGATGTCCTTGCGGCAGAACATCATGGTCGTGGAGTCGGCGTCCCACACGAGAAAGAGGTGGTCGCCCGAGTCGACGCCCTGGCCGAGACGGGGAAATTCGCACTCGATGATCGTGACCCCGCTCGACGCCGCGAGCGTGGCCTTGTTGAGGTCGAAGTGCGTGCCGTCGAACCGGCACCGCGCGTAGGTGTCGTAGTCGCCGCCCTGGTGGTCGAAGCTCCCCGAGACGACGCAGTCGAGGATCGAGTCGCGGTCCGCGGTCTCCTCGCAGCCGAAATTACCGTGCACCGTGAAACCCCGGAGCGTCACGTACGGCTTCGCGAGCCGGCCGCCGGGAATGCTGGCGCCGGGTGCCGCGATGAACGTGAAGCGCAGGCCTCCGGTCGCGCGCGCGCGCGGCTCGGGGAAGTCCACGTACTCGCCCGGAGCGAGCAGGGCGACGTCACCCGCCTGCATCGTCGCGTTGAGCCGGCCGATGCCGTCGGGCGCCTCGACGTTCACGACGCGGGCGTGTGCGACGGCGGGTATCAGCAACAGTGCGAGCGCGAGGCCTCTCACGGGATGTCTCCGTCCGTAGAACACGCCGGACGGCACTCGCGATCGCGAACGACCCGATCCGGAGCCCGTACGATAGAGCCCCGCATCCGATCCGAAAAGTCGGATCGGGAAAGTGGCTAGCTTTTGCGCGTGCGGCCGCGAGGCCGTTCGGGGCCGCGGTCATCGTCCCGGTCGCGGTCACGCCAATGCTCCTCACGGTGCGTCTCGCGCAGCTCGCGGACCTTCTTCGCCTGCGCCGGCGTCAGCACGGCGCGCGAGTCGAGCATCATCGCCATGCGCGCCTTGTGAAGCGACGCCTCCATACCGGCGAGCCGGTCGATCTGCGCGTTGATGGCTGCGCGATCCGGCGCGTCGGCATCGACGAGCTTGCGCAGGTCGAGTCGCGCGATCTCCAGCTCCGCGCGGGCATGGATGTCGTCGCGCTCGTGAGCGTCGTGGATCCGCTCGAGCCGGTCGCGCTGCTGCTCCGTGAGCGCGAGCGCCCCGGTGAGCTGGTCGAACAGCCGCTCCTGTCCCATGCCTGGCATCCCGGGGCCGCCGAATCCCGGAGGCGGGCCCATCGGGCCGCCCATGGGACCGCCGGGACCACCGGGCCCGCCCGGTCCGCCCGGCATCCGTTCGGCCGCGCTCGTCCCCGTGATCGTGAAGAAGCAGGCCGTGACCAGCAGGCCCACCGTCAGCGTGAACATCGCGATGCGCTTCATCATCATCCTCCTCGGCCGAGCCCGGGTGGGTGTCCCGGTGGTGGTGCCAAGGCTTGGCCCACGCATTCATGATCGGCGATCGATATGCCAGAAGTGTGGCACGGCGCGGGTAAAGCGAGACATCCGAGTGCGGGAAGTGCCCGCGGGCGCGCATGATGGTGAAGGAGTCCTTGACGAAGGCCGATAGTTCTATAGGATATAGAGAGTATTTGCCCCCCGCTGGATCAGCCCTCTTGGGCCTCCGGCGGGGTTTCTTTTTTGCCCTATGCCAACTGAGCCACACATCAAGCATACCGCTGCCTTCGTGGACGGCCAGAATCTATTCCATGGCGCCCGCGAGGCATTCGGCTACACATTCCCAAACTTCGATCCGCTGGCTTTGGCTCGTGATGTGTGCGGCGGACGAGGGTGGACGCTCGTTTCGACGCACTTCTTCACGGGTGTCCCAGATGCGGTCGACAACCCGCGTTGGAATCACTTCTGGGCTGCCAAGCTCGCTGTGATGGGAACGCGAGGCATCGTCACGTATTCGCGACCACTTCGGTATCGCAACCAGACGGTCACCCTCCCAGACGGCACAACCACCACCACTCTGGTTGGCCAGGAGAAGGGCATCGACGTCCGGATCGCCCTGGATGCTGTGCGCCTTGCTCGCCAGAACGCCTACGACGTCGCCTTGGTCTTCAGCCAGGATCAGGATCTCTCCGAGGTGGCCGACGAAATTCGTGCCATTTCTCGTGAGCAGGGGCGTTGGATAAAGATTGCCTGCGCATTTCCCTTGAGCCCAGCCTCGCGAAATCGTCGCGGAATCAACAAGACAGACTGGATTCCGATCGATCGGTCAGCCTACGACGCCTGCCTCGACCTGAGGGATTATCGGCCCAAGACGCCATAGCCAGCGACGCGTGCG
>JANLWK010000195.1:0-3772 GCA_031364505.1 Candidatus Eiseniibacteriota bacterium
GTAAGCCAAATACGGACGGCTCCGCGTCACCTGCGCGGAATAGCGCACGAATGGAATGTGGTCGCGCGCCAACCATCACGACACGCTCGAAATGGTGTCAAGAGGAGAATTGATAGATCATCTACAAAGCGCATACGACACCGCGCACCGCCGTCACTTCGCCGTGCGCGCGATCGAGCAGGTCGCGATCCCCCCGCCGTGCTCCTGGACCTCCGCCGCGCTCGCATCGGCTTGTCCGCTCCCCCGCCGCGCCGCTTGTCGCGGCCCGCATCCCCGGGCGCGCTCGCGCGTCGTCCGCGCTGCGCCCCCGCGAATGCCGCGTTGTTACATCCCTACGCCGGCGCCCCGCCGTCCTTCCAGCTCAGGATCGCCTTCGGGATCAACGGGAGGAACAGCAGGATCGCCAGCGTCGTCGCCACGTTCGCGACGATCAGCGAGTTGAACGTGAAGTGAAACTGGTCCATCAGCTTCGAGCCGATCACGTCGCTCAGGGCGATGCCGAAGTTGCGCATGCTCATCATCAGCGAGAAGCCGAGCGCTTCGCAGCCGCGCGGCGTGGCGCGCACGGACAGGTCCATCACGGCCATCTCGGCGAGGATCAGGCAGAAACCGTTGAAGACGTGCGCGAGGGGCGCGGTGGGCTGCGTGTATATCATGTAGAACAGCGTGGTGAGCCCGTTCAGCGCCACACCCACGAGCAGCAGGACACGCAGGTTGATCTTGCGGCAGAAGAAGGCATACGCCAGCGCCGCGAGCACGCCGAACGCGGCTTCGAGCGCCGACAAGAACCCGATGTACTTCTTGTCGAAATGGAGCACGTCGCTCTGCTGGTAGACGAGCGCGGTGTTGAAGCCGGGGACGGTGTAGATCAGGAACACCATCGCCGCGGCGAGCCACAGCGAGCGCGATTGGAGGATCGCGATCAGCTGGCCCTGCGCCCGCACGATCACGGGGTTCGTCGTCGGCATGAAGACGAGGCCGAGGATCAGCAGGAACACGCCGAGCAGCGAGAACAGCGAGACGCCGATGTTGCGCGTATCCGGGATCGAGAACAGCAGCGACGCTCCGGCGACCATCACGGCGATGCCGGCCATCAGCGTGGGCGACAGGCGGTAATGCGGCCGCTCGGTGACGGCGGCGCGCCGCTCGAGCGGCGGCTCGTGCAGCGTGAAGAACGTGAGCCCCGCGAGGGCGAGCACCGTTGTGGCGGCGATCCCGGCCGTCCAGCCGAACGCGACCGTCGCGAGGTATCCGCCGAGCAGCGGCGCCAGAATCTGGGCCACGCTCTGGACGAACTGCCGGAGTGACGCGATGCGTCCCGGCGCGCCGAACGCCTGGCCCGCCTCGACCATGAGGCCGCCCATCACCGTGCTCGCGAACACCGTGAACACGTTGAGCGCGATCGCGAAGGCGAACAGCATGCGATAGTTGCCGGCGCTCGCGCCCATCAGCAGCCAGCACACGCCCGCCAGCGCCGCGCCGATCATCATGTAGTGGCGGCGGCGGGTCCCGAACAGCGGGAACGCGTCGGTGAAGATGCCGGCGAGCGGCTTGACGCTCCACGCGAAGGTCGCCCAGAAGAAGAACACCGCCACCTGCTCCTTCTGCATGTGGAACTGGTCCTTGAGCAGGAAGGTGATCGGGTACTGGGCGAGGATGCGGAGCTGGGCGAACGTCGTCGCGAAGGCGCCGGCGCCGACGAGCAGCGCGTAGCGTGACAGCGTCATGCCGGCGGCGCGTGGATCCGGCAACGCCGCGGCGCCTCCGGAGGGGGGTGGGTCGGCCGGGGAGCGGCGCATGGGGATCTCCTGTGGGTGATGCGCGATCGGCGAGCGCGGTCAGGTTAGCAGCGTACTGCCGCGCCCGGCCACACTCGCCGATCGGGTTCGTCCCGCGTGGACGAGACGCCCGCTACGACGCCGTCTTGCGGAACTTGATGCCGCAGCCGAACGCCTTGGTCTCGGCCATGGGCACGCCCTTGCCGGCGACGACGGCGTCGAGCGCGTTCTTGAGCCAGCGCTCCTTCACTTCCCGAGGCTTCTTCGCGTTGTCGTCGATGCCGCCGTGATAGACGAGCTTACCGTCGGCGTCGAACACGAACGCCTCGGGTGTGTGGCTCGCGCCGAACGCCACGGCCACCGCCGACGTCTCGTCGACCACGTACGGATACGCGATCTTGCGCTGCTTCGCGCGCTTCTGCATGTCGGCGAAGCCGTCCTCGGGATACGCCTCGGGGTCGTTCGAGTTGATGGCGATCGCGCCGACGCCCTTCTTCTTGTACGTGTTGCCCAACTCGATGATGCGCGTCTCCCACGCCTGGGCCCACGGGCAGTGGTTGCACGTGAACACGACGAGCGTGCCCTTGGCACCCTTGACCGACTCGAGCGTGACGGTCTTGCCGTCGACGTTCTTCATCGGTTCGGTGGCCATCGGGGCAAGATCCCCGAGGGCGATCCCCTCGGCGCGCGCGGCGGGCGCGGTGGCGAGGGCCGCGGCGGCGGCGAGGGACAGTGCGAACACGGACGACGGCATTCTCATCGGTGATCTCCTTCGTGGGGTGACGCCGCGCGGCCGTCCATTGCCGCGAGCGCGCTGCGTTCGAACTTCGCGTAATCGGCTCGACCTTCCCAGAAGTCCACGCGCCGTCCTTCGGCATCGTAGACGAACGTCGCGGGAAGCGAGCCGGTCCACCGGGGGTCCATACCATTGATGAACGACATGTCGTCGCCCGTCTGGAAGTAGCTTTCGAAGTCGACGCCCTGCGACGCGAGGAAGGTCCGGGCCTCGGTGCTGTCGAAGTCGGCCGACACGAGCATGAGCTTGACGCCCTTCGGGGCGTAGTCGCGCGCGAAGCGCACGAGATCGGGGAACTCCTCGCGGCACGGGCCGCACCACGTCGCCCACACGTTCACGAGCGTGGCCTTCGAACCGGTGCGCGTGCCCTCGAGGATGCCGTGCGGATCGGTGGGCACGAGCCGGGCGCTCGAAGCACTCGGCGCCGAATTCGTTCCGCCCGCGCGGGCGCCCGGCGCGGCGGCGCTCGGCGCACCGGGGCTCGGCGCATTGGCGCTCGGGGCGCCGTCGTTCGCCGCGCGGCCGCCGCACGAGGCGAGCGCCGCGCAGGCCGCGAGCAGGAGCGCGAGCGCCGTCCCGCGCCGCACGCCGCGGACGCGGGACACGGGCGGCGATGCGGGATCGGCCTCGACGTGTTCGGTGGTGAGCATGGCGAACAATTGTCGGCGGCGCGACGGGGGCGAGTTGTCCGCACCCCGCAAACAACCCGCGGCCCGTTCGTCGCGCGGCCGCGTCCGGCGCGCGCGCCGCCGCGCCGGTGCGACGAAGCCGGGGCGTGGCGGCCGCCGAGCGCGATGAACTATCCTTCTCGCCTGCCGCTCCATCCGCCGAAACGCCTGATCCACGCCGGAGACCGGCCGCCATGTTGCTCCATGTCCAAACCTCGCCGGGTGAGTTCCTCGACAAGCTGACGATCCTCGAGATCAAGTCCGCGCGGATCGCCGAGCCCGTGAAGCTCGGCAACGTGCGGCACGAGCTGGAACTGCTGCGGAACACGTGGGCGGCCTCGCCGCTCGCCGCCCGTGACGTGGTAGCACTCGTGGACCGGCTGCGCCGCGTGAACGAGATCCTGTGGGACGTCGAGGACCGCATACGGCTCAAGGAGTCGTCGAAGAGCTTCGACGCGGAGTTCGTCGAGCTGGCCCGCAGGGTCTACCGCACGAACGACGAACGCGCGGCGATCAAGCGCGAGCTGAAC
>JANLWK010000253.1:0-5317 GCA_031364505.1 Candidatus Eiseniibacteriota bacterium
GAATCACGATTCCGCCGCGACGGGGACCGCATCCTCCGTCCGAACAACGGTCCGAGCGATGCGGAAATCCAGAGGAGGCATCGGATGAGTCGGGCGAAGGTATTGGCGATGGCCGCACTGCTCTGCACCGCGTTCGCCGCGGCATCCACGGCATCGGAGGTTCTGTCCGAGCATGTCACCGGCGGCCAGCTCGACCTGAGCTGGATCGGCGGCTTCGACACGCCGAATGCGATGTACGGAAAGACGCTCGAATCGTCCGATCCCGCCTACGCCAACCCGTCCGGTGACCACACGGTGGCCGTGGCGCAGAGCTCGATGGCGCCCGACAGCGGCGGCATCATCTGCACCGTCACCGATCCCGGCTCGGTGACCGCCGACGTCGCGTGGGAAGGCTGGATGTTCACCGGCAGCGGCGACACGCGCCGTGGCCTGGTCGTGCGCGCCACGCCGGGCAACAACTACAAGAGCTTCTACATGTTCGTGATCGAGCCGGGCCTCGCGAAGCTGCGCTTCCGCAAGATCATCGACTCGACGCCGACGACGCTCAAGGAGTGGCTCGTGTTCACGACGCTGCCGGCGGGCGTCATTCCGTCGAATACGTGGCACCACCTGAAGGTGATCGCCGAGGGCACGTCGTTCCGGTTCTTCTTCGACGGCTTCGAGCTGCCCGGCGGCCCGTACGCCGACGGGAACATCGCCGCGGGCGCCGTCGGCTGCTACAGCTTCCGCTTCGACCTCGGCAACGTGCCGGTCTACTTCGACGACCTCGTGCTGTCGTGCCTGAGTGAGGTGACCGCGACGCTGGACGTGAAGCCGCATCACCTGAACCTCGGCTCCAAGGGCAAGTGGATCACCGCGTACGTGACGGCCCCCGCGCCGCACCTCGCGAGCGAGATCGACGTCGCCTCGCTGCGCCTGAACGGCGTGCCGGCGGCGACGGATCCCGAGCCGAAGCTCGAGGACCACGACACGCGGCTCAAGGTGAAGTTCCCGCGCGCCGCCTTCGCGGCGACGCTCGAGGCGGGCGACGCGGTGCCGGTGACGCTGTCGGGCGCCGTCGGCCAGAGCTGCATGACCGCGACCGACGTGCTCGAGGTGAAGGCGCCGAAGGTCCACGCTCCGCACCACGGCGATCACCTCGTCGCCGGCCAGGTGGCTGACGTGACGTGGGATGTCGACGCCGAGGCGCAGTCCATGTCGCTGATGCTCAGCACCGACGACGGCGAGACATGGTCGGTCGCGGCGCCGTCGGTGCCGAACACGGGCATCTACCGCTGGCAGGTGCCGCCGGTGTCGACGGACCAGGCGCGGATCGCGCTCGTGTCGGTGTACGACACGGATGAGACCGGCGTCGTGAACCAGTCCGAATATGCCGCGAGCGACGCGTTCTCGATCGACGCCGCCCTCGCCGTGACGCCGGGCGGCGCCGAGTTCTCGCTCCGCGCGGCGAACCCGGTCGCCGGACCGTTCGCCGTATCGTTCAGCCTCGCGACCGCCGAGCGCGCGAGAATCGACGTGTTCGACGTCGCCGGCCGCGCCATCGTGAGCCGCGAGGTCGGCGGCCGCGCCGGCACGCAGCGCACGACATTCGCGGCAATGCCCGCCGGGCAGTACATCGTGCGCCTGTCGCAGTCGGGCAGGACGCTCACGTCGCGCGTCACCGTGATGCGATAACGGCTTCTTGCGCGGGCCGCGATGCGCCCCTAGCATCGCGGCCCCATGCGCAACCCACCCGGCAAGTGGTCGTTCTGGCGCTTCAACTGGATCGCCCATCACAAGATGATCCGCGCGCTGGAACGGGCCGGAGCACACGCCAGCGGCGACCTGCTCGACGTCGGTTGCGGCGACATGCGGGCCGCCGGATGGCTGCGCGGCCGCTTCAGGCGATACCACGGCGTGGACCTCGCGGCGTCGTCGTTCCTGCAGGACCTGAAGCCCACCGCCTTCGCCCGCGCCGAGCAACTGCCGTTTCGCGCCGGCACGTTCGACACCGTGCTCGGGCTCTCGATGCTGACCTACCTGCCCGAGCCGCGCCTGATGCTCGACGAGTCGCGCCGCGTGCTGCGCCCGGGCGGCACGCTGATCCTCGAGTTCACGCAGATGGCGCCGCTCCACGACGAGCCGCACGACTACCTGCGGTTCACACGCTACGGCGCGGCGTGGCTGCTCGAGGGGGCGGGCTTCGAGGTCGTCGAGACGATCCCGATCGGCGGACTGTGGACGCTCATCGGCATGTCCGCGATCGCCGGCGTCAACCGCGTGAACCGCGGACCATGGCGCGTGATCACGGAGATCCCCGCGCGGCTGATCATCAGCGCGGTGCAGCTCGTGTGCGAAGCGCTCGACCGCGTGTTCGCGGATCCGCGGCAGGCGGTGTCGCACCTGATGGTGGCGCGACGGCGCTGACGGCTTGAGTCACCCGCGCGGCCGTTGACGCCAATAAATGCCGCGTCTCGGTTGACATAATCACTGGTCCCGGGACGAGTTGGCATGTCCACTTTCGGACACATGAAGCGCCCGATCAGCCGCCGCGCGCGCCCGAAAAACATCGAGGCCCGGAGCGCACCGCCCCGGGCCTCGTTTTCGTTCGTGCGACTACGCCTGCGCCGACGCCTTCGGACGGAAGTCGGCTTCGTTGCCCTCGAAGTCCCACATCATCGGAACGTCGATACCCAGCGCGCGCGCGTACGCGTAGAGCTGGCCGCGGTGGTGGAAGTATTCGTCGGCGATCACGCCGCCGCACATCCAGCCCGGCATCGTCATGCCGCCCCACGGCGTCTGCACCGTCGCCTGGAGCTGCGCGTCGGTGACCGACTTGATCGACGCGTCGCCGGCCTGCCAGCAGTCGCGGCAGTAGCGCAGCACGTCGTCCTTCGTCTTGAGCGATTCGACGATCGGCGCCTCGGGCAGCGGCGGAATGTTCGCCGTGATGATGCCGGCGGAGATGTTCTTCACGATCATGCCGTACATGTGCACGAGCAGTTCCTTCGGCGTGCGCATGTTCGGGATCGGGTGCTTGTCGAACGCGTCCGCCGGGATGGATCCAATGATCCGCATCGTGATGCCGTTGGCCTGGCGCAGATGATCCCACCATCCGATGAACGACTGGCGATTCTGGAACATGAGCAAGCTCCTGTTTGAGATGGGGGCTCGGACCGTTGGCGGCCGAGCGGGTGCGGCGGGGATCGGGCGAAAGATCGCCGTGGCGGGCGGCCCGGGTCAATTGGAATCAGGCCCGGCGCGGTGTTTCTGACACCGTATTGACCGGCGCCGCCCGGTGCTATGCTGGCCGGGCCATGCCCCCTGGAGCCGGCCGGACTCCCGCGGGCGCCCCGCCGTCGGTTCGCCGGACGCCCGGGTTATGCGTGGTCGCCCGTGTGCGCGACCTCGCGATCGCGCTGTGGTGCGCCGGCACGATCGCATCGTGCGCCGGCCCATACGCCGAGACGCCGCCCGAGTCGCCACGTCCCGCCCACACGGCCGACGTCCGCATCGTGAGCCTCGCGTCCTATTCCCTGGGTGACGCGCACGATGCCGTGCACAGCCGCGCGCTCGCCGAGTCCGCTGTCCGCGAGGCGACGGGCGCGCTCGAGCGCCGCGGGTACGTCGTCGTGGGCGACGTCGGCGGCGCCGGATTCGCGGATCCGGACCTGCGCTACGACATGGTGCTCGAGCCGGTGCCGGGCGAATACGCGAGCCGCGTGATCCGCGTCCGCTCGGCCTACGTGTCCGGTGATGCGGAGTTGACGCGCGAGGAACGCCGCGTGGCACTCGGCGACTGGGTCCGCCACCTGCGCACGCCGCGCGGCGTCGGGCTCATGCGCGAGGACTCGCTGCGCCTCGCGTTCCGCGCGGGCCCCGCGGGAGGGGCCGGCCGCATCCTCGTCGTCCAGACGCACGCGCACGCGGTGCGCACGTCGAGGCGCGTGGCCGAGGGCATCGTCACCGGCGTGCTCACGCTGGGGATGGCGCCGTGGTGGGAGCCGTCGACCACCAGCGTGGCCGTCTACCTCGTCGACACGGAAACCGCCGAGGTGATCGGCTACGACGAGTGGTCGGACCGGGTGGAAGGCACACCCGATCGCGTGGGGAAGCTCGTCGCGGACATGGTCGGCCGACTACCTTAGCGCCGCGCGACGCGGCGCTTCGGCTTCGCGGCGCGCTTCGGCGTCGCAGCGCGCGGTTGCATCGCACCACGCTTCTGCGTCGCCCGCGCGGCATCGGCGTGCTCCGCGGCGTCCAGCAGCGCCTTCGGTGCGGCGACCTCCATGGCGAGCAGTGCGTGCGACAGCGTCTTGCCCTGGGCGTCGAGCCGCAGCGACACCGTGCCGCCGCCGCCGAGCGACTGCTCGAGCAGGAAGTTGAGCGCCCAGAGGTTCGGAACCTCGTGGCGCACGACCCTGCCGAAACAGATGCCCTTGAAGCGACGCTTGACGACCGTCGCCGTCAGCGTGCGCTTGAGCCACGAGTAGATCTCGGGCGCGCGCACGATGACGCCGATGTTGCACGTGTCGCCCTTGTCGCCGCTCCGCGCATGCGCGAGTCGCGACAGCGGCACGCGCAGCGTCTTCGCGGCCCCCTTCGCCACGGGCCACTTCTCAACGGCGAGCCGCGCGGGCGCCACCGGCGGGCGGATCGGCGTCGGCCAGTCCAGCTCGCGCTCGCCGTCGCGCGCGACGAGCCGCGGCTTCACGCGATCGCGCGGCACGAGCGCCGGCCAGTAGGCGATGACCTCCTGCGCCTGCGGCCGGCCTCCGGTCACCGCGACGCCCGGCGGGCCCGACAGGATCACCGCGGGCACGAGCTTCGAGAACGCCTCGATCTTCGTCTTGTCCGGATCGCGCACCGACAGCCGCAGCAACACTTCGTTCGGCTCGGTGGCCGGCGCGAGCGGACCCCAGCACGCGGAGTGGCCGATCAGCTCGACGTGCGTGGCGGTGAACGTGAGGCCGAGGCGCTCCCAGAACAGGTCCGCGAACGCACGGGCCTTGGCCGCGGCGTCGGGCGCCGAGATGATCAGCGTGCCGCTCGCCTTCCAGCCGTCGAAGTATGAGGCGCTGACCTTGAGCATCGCGGGCGCGGGCCGCCCCTTCACACCCCACACGCGCACGCGATCGCGGCCGACCTGCTCGAGCCTGGCGGTGGCGAAGTCGGCGACGACGTCGGGCGTGATGTACGCGCGCGGGTCGCCCATCTCGTAGACGAGTTGCTCCTTCACCGTGCGCACCGTGACCGCGCCGCCGGTGCCCGGATGCTTGGTCACGACGAACGAGCCGTCGGCGGAGACCTCGATCACCGGGTAGCCGATGTGCGCGAA
>JANLWK010000237.1:0-13298 GCA_031364505.1 Candidatus Eiseniibacteriota bacterium
GCCTCATGCCTCCGCATTCCATCGGATCCGGGACGATCTCGTTCGGCCTGGTCTCGATCCCCATCCGGATGTACTCGGCAGCCTCGTCCAAGAGCATCTCGTTCAACCAGCTCCACCCCAAGTGCGGCGGCCGGGTCCGCCAGCAGCTCATCTGCCCGACCTGCAACGAGGTCGTCGAGCGGAGCGCGCTGGTCAAGGGATACGAGTTCGCCAAGGACCAGTGGGTCCAGTTCACCGAGGACGAGCTGAAGACCCTGGAGGGCGAGGCGTCCAAGATGATCGACATCGCCGAGTTCGTGCCGCTCGCCAAGGTCGATCCCATCTACTTCGAGAACGCCTACTACCTGGGGCCGGACAAGGGCGGCGAGAAGGCATACCGGCTGCTGGCCGACGCGATGCAGAAGGCCGGGCGCGTGGCGCTCGCCAAGCACGTCATGCGCGGCAAGGAGAACCTGGTGCTCATCCGCGCGACGCAGGGCGGGCTGATGCTCCACACCATGTACTTCGCCGACGAGGTGCGCGACTTCGGCGAGGTCGACAAGGGTGAGGACGCGAAGCTCAAGCCGGGGGAGCTGGATCTTGCCGAGCGGTTGATCGCCGAGCTGACGCACGACGCGTTCAAGCCCGAGCAGTACGCGGACGAATACCGCGAGCGCGTGCTCGAGGTCGTGGAATCCAAGGTCGAGGGCCGCGAGGTGACCTCGGCGGCGCCGCAGGCGCAGCGTGCGCAGGTGATCGATCTCATGGACGCACTGAAGCAGAGCCTGGGGCAGCGTGGGTCCAGTGAAGGAGCCACGTCGGGCAAGGCCGCGAAGGCGGACAAGCTCGAGAAGAAGCCCGCCGCGCGGGCGCGCAAGAAGGACGAGCCGGCGCCGCGCGAGAAGAAGGCCTCGGGCGGCAAGCGCTGAGGCGGCGCCGGACGACCCGGCGCATGGGAAGGGAAGCCCAATGGAAGCCATCGCAGGCAACACGCGGCTCGAGTCGCCGCTGACGCCGCGTTTCTCGCTGCGAGAAGCGTCGCGGATTCTCGAAGTCCCGGAGGGACGCCTCCGCGCGCTCGCGCGCGCCGGATTCCTGGCGCCCCAGCGTGGTCCGATCGGTCCGCTGTCGTTCGGATTCCACGACCTGCTGCTGTTGCGCACGACGCGAATGCTCGTCGAATCGGGCGTGTCGATGCGGCGCATCCGGAACACGTGGGCCTCGCTTCGCGCGCATCTCGAGGCCGGCCGGTCGCTGTCCGACATGCGCATCGAGGCGGACGGTGAGGACGTGGTGGCCACCGACGGCAGCGCCCGCTGGCGGCCGGACTCCGGCCAGTTCATCCTCGATTTCGAATCGGACGGGACCGTCGCGCGGCCCGAGCCACCGGCGCCCATCGAGCGCCACCGCATCGTCGCCGGCCCGCGCGCTTCGGTCGTCCAGGCGATGGACCTGGGCCCACCGCCCGCGCTGGAGCGGAGTCTGCCGATGGAGCGGACCGCGACCCTCGCGCCCGTGCTGCGGCTGGTGCGCTCTCCCGCGATGTCGGTCGAGACCGATACGCCGGACGCCTCCCCGCCGTCGCACATCAGCGCATCCGATTGGTACGAGATCGCCTGCGATCTCGAGGCAACCGATCCGGCCGAGGCGATCAAGGCCTACGAGCGGGCGCTCGACGTCGACCCCGACATGTCCGAGGCCCACATCAACCTCGGCCGCCTGCTTCACCTGTCGGGTGAGCATGGCCGCGCCGAGCCGCATTACCGCGAGGCTGTTCGAATCGACCCCGACGACCCGTCGCCGCACTTCAACATCGGCGTGCTCCTCGAAGAAGCCGGCCGGCGCGAGGAGGCCATTCTCGCCTACCGGCAGGCCATCCTGAGGGATCCCGATTTCGCCGACTCCCACTGCAATCTCGGGCTGCTGCTCGAGTCGATGGGGCGCAAACAGGAAGCCATGCGGCACCTGATGGCCGCGCGCAGCGGATCAGAGTAGTGCCGGGCCGCAGAGGCCCAATCACTCATCCGCCCGCCGCAGTCAAGACGGCACCGACATCCGCCGGTGCCACGGCCCTGGGGATCGCGTTGGCCGTGCTGGTGGCGGCCCGCGTCGTGGCCACCGTCCTTCCCGGCGGCTGGGCGTGGGGACTCAACGCGCTGCGGTTCCTGCCGCCGGCGGCGTGGCTGCTGCTCGTGGTGGCCGTCGCCGCCTCGGTGCCGGCGAACGCACGGCGTGCCTTGCCACTGTGGCGTGCCGGTGGCCGGTGGCTCACGGAACGCCCGGTCCCCGCGTCGCTCGCGTGGAGCCTCGGTGCGGTGGCGCTCGTCCTCGTGCTGCCCGACCGCGTCCACTTCGCCGGGGACTTCCTGCTCCGCGAACACGCGGTCGACGCGGCGCCCGGGACGCCGGCGACACTCTTCCCGCAGGCCATGCCGCTCGACCTCCTCCTCCACGATCGACTGGCGCGCGCGATCATGCGGCTCGCCGGTCTCGACGCGAACGCGGCCGGCCGCGCGATCGGCGCCCTCGAGGCCGCGTGCCTCGGACTCCTCGCGGCACGCGCTCCGCGCGCGCTCGGCGCCACCGGCGCCGCCGCGTTCGCCGCCGCGCACATCGTCTTCTGGGGCGGGGCATTGGGCCTGATGACGGGCTACAACAAGTCGCTATCCGATCTCGGACTGCTGACCACGGCCGTGGGCCTGTTCGGTGTCGACGTCGCGAATCGGGGCCGGGGCGGCGTCGCGCTCGGCGCGTCGCTCGCGCTGGGCCTCGCAGTGCACCGTGCCGGTCTCCTCCTCGTACCGGCCGCGGGGATCGCGTTCGCGTTGGGCTTGTCGCGAACGGCCGCGCGTGGCGCATCGCTGCGGGGCATGCGCTGGGGAGCGGCGATCGCCCTGGCGACACTGGGCGTTCTGGCGCCGCGTCTCGTCGCGGTGATCACCCGCTTCGACCCGCGGACGAACTTCGCTCCGGCGGAGGTCATGGGCGCCGGCGGGCCGCTCGCGGCCGCCCTCGCGGGGACACGGCCGCTGGACCTCGTGAACCTGCTCGTGTTCGTGGCGCCGCTGGTACTCGTCATCCCGTTCGTCACGGCGGCGCGATGGCGGGACGTCTCGCGCTCGCCGGCCGCGTGGGTCCTCGCGAGCCTCGTCGTCCCGCTCGTCGGCTTCCTGCCGTTCTTCCATCCCTCGTTCGGCCTGTTCCGAAACTGGGACGACGCGGCCGCCACCGGGGCCGCACTCGGCCTCGCCGCCGCGTGGATCGTGTCCGAGGTCGCCATGGACCCGCGCGGCGCGCGGCTCGCGGTGACCGCGACGCTCGTCGCCGTCACCGCGATGATCCAGGAGCTGTGGCTCGCCGCCGCGCCCGATCGAGGGCTGCGACAGATCGATGCCTTCGCCGCCGGACCACCGGCACACGCGGCCGCGGAGCTCGGGTGGACATGGGACTTCCTCGGCTTTCGATACACGGACCTCGACCGGTGGGACGCGGGAGCCAACGCGTTCGAACATGCCGCGGCCATCGCCCCGAGCCCGCGAACGCTCCGCGCGTGGGCGGCCGTCGAGATCCTCCGATCGCGACCCGAGCACGCGCGCGCCCTCTATCACCGCCTGCTCGAACGGAAGCCCGACGAGGCGGTGGCGTGGCTCGAGCTCGCAACACTGTCGATGCGGATGGGTGATGCCGCGGAGGCTCGGCGCGCGGCCACGGCATTGCTGAATCTCGACCCGGGCAACGCCGATGCGCGTCTGATCCTCGAAGACCTGGGTCCGGCGCCGTAGGACCGTCGGCCCGCGAGTGCGCGCTCGCCGTCGCGCCCCTACCCCTCCGCCTCGAGGGCCCGCTTCACCTCGCGCAGCTCGGCGCGCTTGGCCTTGTCGAGCTTCGGGTAACAGAGGTCCAGCGATTCGAGCGCATCGACCATGGCCGCCGCGACGACGATGCGCGTGAACCACTTGTGGTCGGCCGGCACCACGTACCACGGCGACTCGTCGGTGGCGGTCTCGCGGATCATCTGCTCGTAGGCGCGCATGTAGAGCTTCCAGCGGGCGCGCTCGGCGATGTCGGCGCTCGAGAACTTCCACGTCTTGGACGGGTCCTCGAGCCGCGCGAGGAACCGCCGGCGCTGCTCTTCCTTCGACACGTGGAGGAAGAACTTGACGACGCGCGTGCCGTTCTGGGACAGCGTGCGCTCGAAACCGCGGATCTCCTGGTAGCGCCGGTCCCACAGGCCGTTCTCGAGCAGCGAGGGCGCGAGCTTCTCGTTCGTGAGGAACTCCGGGTGCACGCGCACGACGAGCACTTCTTCGTAGTAGGAACGGTTGAAGATGCCGATGCGTCCGCGCTCGGGAAGCTCGCGCTGGCACCGCCACAGGTAATCGTGGTCCAGCTCCTGCGGCGAAGGCTGCTTGAACGCCGCCACCCGGCAGCCGGCGGGATTGACGCCGGACATCACGTGCTTGATCGCGCTGTCCTTGCCCGCCGCGTCCATCGCCTGGAACACGCCGAGCAGCGCCCAGCGGCCGTCCGCGTACAGCAGGCTCTGCAACCGCACGAGCGCCTCGATGCCGCCCTCGAGCATGGCCCGCGCGCGCGGCCGGTCCTCGGCCCCGAGGCCCGCAGTGTCCGAGGGATCGATGTCGCGCAGGCGGAACGAGGCCCCGTCGGTGACGCGGTAGGTCTTGACCAACCGGTGCGCGTGCTTGAACGGCTCGGCTCGACGGCCCATGGCGGTGCGCTCCGGTCCTACTTCGTGACGACGCCGCGTATGCGGTCGATCTGGCGAAGGTGCAGGATGTCGTGACCCGCGTACATGCGCATCATGTGCGCCACGCTCTCTTCTCCGCGCTCGGTGTGCAGGCCGACGCGCTGGAGATCGGCCTCCGTCGCCCGAGCGATGAGTCTCAGGTTGCCCGCCCGCAGCACGCGGAACTGATCGAGCGCCTCGGCGACGTTCGCGAGGTCGTAGCGCAGCCGCTCCGCCCACAGGTCCTGGTCGTAGCCCGTCAGGGTCGGGCGGTCCTGCGCGAGGACGAGGCGCAGGCGCCACGCCCACACGAGGTCCGAATCCGCGAAGTGCTGGACGACCTGGGCTACCGACCATTTGCCCTCGGCCTCGGGCCGCGTCAGCTCGCCGGGCGCCAGGCCCTCGATGCCGCGACGAATGTTGGCGTCGGTCGTCGTGAGCACGTCGAGGGGCTTGCGGTCTCCGACCAGCCCGACGATCGCGGCCGTGTACTCCCTGGCCTCGGCGGCGGAGTTCGATGCGCGGTTCGTGAAGATCGACATGAGGGCTCCCGGGTGAATACGTGCGGGGTCGCGAGCGCATGCTACGCTTCGCGCGTGGCGGCTGTCGATCATCTCGTCTACGCGGCGCCCTCGCTCGAGCAAGGCATCGCGCTCATCGAGCGACGACTCGGTGTGCGAATGGGTCCGGGCGGCCGGCACCCGCAGTGGGGCACGCACAATGCGCTGCTCTCGCTCGGCGACGGCGTCTACGCCGAGGTCTTCGCCCCGCATCACGAAGCGCCGGCGCCCCCGCGCCCCCGCCCGCTCGGCCTCGACACGATCGATGCGCCGCGCCTGGCCGCATGGGTTGCCCGCGTGGACGACGTGCCCGCGGCCGTGCGCGCGTTGCGGCGGGCGGGCGTCGAACTCGGTGAGCCCGTCTCGGGCCGCCGGCGCCGACCCGACGGCGTCGAGCTCGCGTGGACGCAGGCCGGCCTGGACGCATCGCGGATGGACGGCGCACTGCCGTTCCTGATCGACTGGGGCGTCACGCCCCACCCGTCGGCCTCGGCGCCGCCGGGCGGCCGGCTGGCCGAACTGCGGATCGAGCACCCCGAGCCGGATCGCGTCCGGGAGGCGCTCCGAGCCCTTGGAGCCGTCGGAGCCCGCGGTGCCCTCGGGGCGATGGGCATCGGCGTCGCGGTCGCGGCGGCACCGTCGGCGGGCCTCGTCGCGGCGATCGACTCGCCGCTGGGGCGCGTCGAGCTGCGATGAACACCCCTCGATTCGCCGCGGAACCGGTCCGGATTGAGCCGCAGTTACTTGGGTAGGCTGCATTGCCGCAGTACTTTATGTGAGTCGTTTCCGATTTCACGGCATCCAAGAACCGCCATGGGTCTATCCGTGCCCGACTCCCCACCCATCGACGCCCAGACCGTCGCAGACGTCCTCTCCGAGATCGCGGACATCACCTCGGAGACGATCGAGCTGCGCGAAGTGTTCCCGCGCGTCGCCTCGGCGGTCCGCCGGCTGATCCCGTTCGACAACATGGGTGTCGCGCGCATCGTGGACGGCGACCGCGTCGTGCTCCACGCGACGACGATCGATTGCCAAGATCCCGGCGAGAAGTGCTCGGAGCCCCTGCCGCTCACGGCGTGGTCGCCGCGCTGGCGGCCGCACGCGGGAGCGACGCACCGCATCGACGACGCGCCCGCGGAGCTCGATGCGTCCTTCGAGCTCGACGCCGACGTGCTCGCGTCCGGCATGCGGTCGGGGCTGTGGGAGCCGTTCCGCCGCGGCGACACGTTCGCGGGCGGCGTGTGGCTGTGCGGGTTCTCGCCGCACGCGTTCACCGACGCGCACCAGGAGGTCCTGCGGCCCATCGCGGCACTACTCGGCGCGGCCATCGAGCACTGGAAGATCTGGGATCGCGAGCAGCAGCGGCAGGACCGGCTCGAGCGCATCGAGGCGCTGCTCGCGACTCTTGCCGAGTCGCTCGACGTGCGCGAGGTGTTCCAGCGCCTGTCGGACGGCATGCAGCCGAGCCTCCCCCACGACATGATGGTGCTGACGGAGCTCGACCTCACGACGAGCGTGCTGCGCGTCAGCGCTCACACGGGCGCCGGCGAGATCCCGATTCCGCCCGAGGGTGTGCGGCTCACCGAGGCGGAGCTGGCCCGCCGCCGGGAGTTCGAGATCCTCCGCGACATTCCGGCCGAGATCGCGCCCGACACCGAGCGCAACCGGCTGGTGCTCGCCTCGGGCATGCGCTCGTGGCTGCGCGTGCCGGTGCGGCTCGCGGGTGAGACCACGAGTAGCCTCGGCTTCTTCCACCACGAGCCGGGCCGCTTCGAACGCGAGGACGCCGCGGTCGCCCGCCGGCTGGCCGATCGCATCGCCCTCTCGCGCTCGTTCCACCGCCTGTCCGAGGAGGCGAGCGTCGCGGCCCGTGAGCGCGAGCGCGCGCAGCGGCTCGAGGCCACGGTCGAGACCCTGTCGCGTGAGCTGGAGTCGCGCGGCCGCGGCCCCGTGATCGGCCGCTCGCGATCGTGGAAGGAGATCCAGCTCGCCGTCGGACGCGTGGCGACGTCCGACACCACCGTGCTGATCACGGGTGAATCGGGAACGGGCAAGGAAGTCGTATCGAGCATGATCCACCAGGGCTCGGCGCGCGCGCGCAAGCCGTTCGTCGCGATCAACTGCGCGGCACTGCCCGAGCAACTGCTCGAGTCCGAGTTGTTCGGCCACGAGCGGGGCGCGTTCACGGGCGCCGCGGCGACGAAGATCGGGCGCCTCGAGCAGGCGGCCGGGGGCACGTTGTTCCTCGATGAGATCGCCGAGATGAGCCCGCTCGTCCAGGCGAAGTTCCTGCGCGTGCTCGAGGCTCGCGAGTTCCAGCGGCTCGGCGGAACCCGCACGCTCCGGACCGACGTGCGCGTCGTGGCGGCCACGAACCGCGACCTCTCGGCCGCGATCGAGCGTGGGACGTTTCGCGAGGACCTCTTCTATCGCCTGAACGTGTTCCAGATCCACATTCCCCCGTTGCGCGAGCGCACCGAGGACATCCTGCCGCTCGCCGACGCGTTTCTCGCGGATCTCGGCAAGTCGATGGGCCGCCCGTCGGCCGGCATCTCGAGCGACGCGCGGGAGTGGCTGCTGAGCCATCCCTGGCCGGGCAACGTGCGCGAGCTGCGCAACGCCGTCGAGCGCGCCATCCTGATGTGCGACGGCGGCCTGATCACGCGCGAGCACTTCCCGCGCATCGCGCCCGCGAATGGAGGCAACGGCCATCGCCCCGGCCATCGCGACGGGCATCGTGCCGAACGTGTCCCGGTGGAGCGCGACACGGGCAACGGACACGCGAACGGCGGCGAGGCCGTCCATCTCGACGTGGTCGAGCGCGATGCGATCGCGCGCGCCCTCGAACAGGCCGGTGGCAACAAGTCGAAGGCCGCGCGGCTGCTCGGCCTGAGCCGCGCGCAGCTCTACTGGCGCCTGGAGAAGCACGGGCTCCAGTAGTCCCCCCGGCCGGCCGGTGCTTGCGGCCACGCGCAAGCCTGTCGATGGATCGACAGGGTGTCGTTCCATCGACATCGGCGGCCGCTCGCGTGTAACCTGCGGGTGATGCGACCATCGTCTTGCGCCGCAATCACCTCGACCCGTCCCGTTGCCTCTTCCAGCGACTGGCACCGTCCTTGAGATAGGCCTCCTGTGAAGGAGACCCTCATGAGCCAGCGTTGTGTGGAACGCATCATTGGATTGCTCGCGACGGACGAAGGCATGCGCCGGCGCTTCTTCGAGGACCCGCGCGGGACGCTCCAGGAGCTGCTCGATCGCGGACTCGAGTTGAACGACTGCGAGCTTCGGTCGCTCGCCGCGCTGGCACCCGGCGAGCTGGCGCGCTTTGCACAGTCGATCGATCCGCGCTTGCAGCGGATCGACGTGCCCCGCGGTGACGCATGACGTCGCGCGACCGGAACAGTTCATGCCGCGCGTGCGAGTCTGCCGCGCGGCCCACCCTCTCGCTCGCGCGAACGGATCACGGATCACGGATCCGGGAGCGCGGACTCGCACTCGAATCGACCCGGCCCTGTAGAGGAGTCAACGTATGAGGAAGCCCGTCGTCGTCACACTCGCGGTCCTGTTGGCGGTGGTTGCCGCCCTCGGCACCGTGAAGTTTTTCCAGATCAAGGCCGCCATGGCGCAGGGCGCGGCCTGGGCGCCGCCGCCCGAGGCCGTGACCACGGTCACGACCTCCGTCGCCTACTGGCCCTCCTCGACCGGCGCCATCGGTTCGGTGGCCGCGGTGCAGGGCGTCACGGTGAGCGCCGACCTGCCGGGCATCGTCTCGGCGGTCCAGTTCCAGTCCGGCCGGGGCGTTCGCGCGGGTGACGTGCTCGTGCGTCTCGACACGAGCCAGGAGCAGGCGCAGCTGGCCGCCGCGGAGGCGCAGCGCAAGCTCGCGCAGCTGAACTTCGACCGCGCGAAGCAGCTGCTCGAGAAGCAGGTGATCTCCCAGGCCGAGTTCGATCGCCTGGACGCCGGAGTCAAGCAGGCCGACGCCGACGTGGCCGTCATCCGCGCCACGATCCAGCGCAAGACGATTCGCGCGCCGTTCACCGGCCAGCTCGGCATCCGGCAGGTGAACCTCGGGCAATACCTGAACGCCGGCGACCCCGTCGTCTCGCTGCAGTCGATGGACCCGGCCTACGTCAACTTCTCGCTGCCCCAGCAGGACGTGGCGGCGCTCCGCGTGGGCGCACCGGTGACGGTGTCGGCCGACGGCCAGCCGATCGCGGATGCGCGCGGCCACATCACCGCGATCAACTCGATCGTCGATGCCGCGACGCGCAACGCGCAGGTCCAGGCCACGATCCGGAACGCGCAGGGGCGCCTTCGTCCGGGCATGTTCGTGAGTATCCAGACGTCGATCGGCGTGGGTGATTCGGTCATCGCCCTGCCGGCCTCGGCCGTGAGCTTTGCGCCCTACGGCAACTCCGTGTTCGTCGTGACCCAGATGAAGGGACCGAAGGGCAATGCGTACCTGGGCGTGGAGCAGCGGTTCGTGAAGCTCGGCCCGAACCTGGGCGACCAGGTGGCGGTGCTCGACGGGCTCAAGCCGGGCGAGCAGATCGTGAGCTCGGGCGTGTTCAAACTGCGCCCCGGCGCGTCGGTGCTCGTGAACAACTCGATCGTGCCCTCCAACAGCCCCGCGCCCAAGCCGGAGGACAGCTGATGCGTTTCACCGACCTGTTCATCAAGCGACCGGTCCTCGCGATCGTCGTCAACTTGGTGATCCTGATCGCCGGGCTGCAGTCGATCCGCTCGCTCAGCGTGCGGCAGTACCCGCGCAGCGATATGGCGATCGTCACCGTCACCACCGCATACGTCGGCGCGAACGCCGACCTCGTGCGCGGGTTCATCACCACGCCGCTCGAACGCGTGATCGCGAGTGCCGCCGGCATCGACTTCATCGAGTCGTCGAGCGCGCAGGGCGTCAGCACGATCACGGTGCACTTGAAGCTCAATTACGACACGAACGCGGCGCTGACCCAGGTCCAGGCCAAGGTCGCGCAGGTCCGCAACGACCTGCCGCCCGAGGCGCAGGCGCCGGTGATCGAGCTCGAGACGGCGGACAACCAGTTCGCGGCGATGTACATCGGGTTCTCGTCCGACCACATGGACCAGAACCAGATCACCGACTACCTCACCCGCGTGGTCCAGCCGAAGCTCAGCTCGATCAGCGGCGTCCAGCGGGCCGACATCCTCGGCGGCCGCACCTTCGCCATGCGCGTCTGGCTCAAGCCGGACCGGATGGCGGCGATGGGGATCTCGCCGTCGCAGGTGCGTGACGCGCTCGCGCGGAACAACTACCTGTCGGCGCTCGGCAGCACCAAGGGTTCGATGGTCTCGGTCAACCTCGTCGCGAACACGAACCTCCAGACCCCCGAAGATTTCCGGAAGCTGGTGGTCAAGGAGAGCGGCGGAGACGTCGTGCGCCTCGGCGACGTCGCCGATGTCGTGCTCGGCGCCGAGAACTACGAGCAGGACGTCCGCTTCGACGGCAAGGGCGCCACGTTCATGGGCGTGTGGGTGCTCCCCACCGCCAACTCGCTCGAAGTCATCCGCAAGGTCCGCGAGGCGATGCCGGCGATCCAGGCGCAGCTCCCGGCCGGCATGACCGTGGGGATCCCGTACGACTCGACCGAGTACATCCAGGAGGCGATCAGCGAAGTGCTGAAGACGCTCGTCGAGACGCTGCTGATCGTCATCCTCGTGATCTTCCTGTTCCTGGGCTCGGTTCGCGCCGTGATCATTCCGGTCGTGGCGATCCCGATCTCGCTGATCGGCGCGGTGTTCCTGATGCTCGTCAGCGGCTTCACGATCAACCTGCTCACGCTGCTCGCCATCGTGCTGTCGGTGGGACTCGTCGTCGACGACGCCATCGTCATGGTCGAGAACGTCGAGCGCCATCTGCACGAGGGGCTGGCACCGATGCAGGCCGCGCTGCAGGCGGCACGCGAGCTGATCGGGCCGATCATCGCGATGACGATCACGCTCGCCGCGGTGTACACGCCGGTCGCCATCCAGGGCGGGCTGACCGGGTCACTGTTCCGCGAGTTCGCCTTCACACTGTCCGGAGCGGTGATCGTCTCCGGCATCGTGGCGCTTACGCTGTCGCCGATGATGTCCTCGCGGCTGCTGCGCGCGGGCGACACCGAGCGCGGGTTCGCGGGGTGGGTGAACCGCCAGTTCGACCGCGTGCGCCGCGACTACCAGCGGCGTCTCGCCGGCTCGCTCGAGAACCGGCCGGCCGTGTACATGGTGTGGCTGTTCGCCGTACTGCTCATCGTGCCGTTTTACATGTTTTCGCAGCGCGAGCTGGCGCCGGCCGAGGACCAGAGCGTCGTGTTCGGCATCATCCAGGCATCGCCCAACTCGACGCTGGACCAGACCCGGCTGTACGCCGCCGCCGTGCAGGACGTCTACCGGTCGCTGCCGGAGTACGAACACTCGTTCCAGCTCACCGGCCCCACGGGCGGCTTCGGCGGCATCGTCACCAAGCCGTGGGGTGATCGCAAGCGCAAGACCGACGCGATCCAGATGGAGGCCGCCGGCAAGCTCGGGCAGATTCCCGGCGTGCGCGTCATCTCGCTGGTCCCTCCCGCGCTGCCCGGGGGCGGAGGTTTCCCGGTGGACTTCGTCATCGCCTCGACCGCCGAGCCGAAGGAACTGATCGAGATCGCGAACAAGATGGTGCAGAAGGCCTATGCCAGCGGGATGTTCATGTACACCGACACGGATCTGAAATTCGACCAGCCCCAGACCGAGGTCGTGTTCAACCGCGACCAGGTTCGCTCGCAGGGCGTGGAGCTGAGCCAGGCGGGCCAGGATCTGTCGACGCTGCTCGGCGGCAACTACGTCAACCGGTTCAGCATCCAGGGCCGCAGCTACAAGGTGATCCCGCAGGTGAAGCGCAGTGAGCGGCTCACGCCCGACCAGCTGAAGGACATCTACGTCACCGGGACGAACGGCGGGCTGGTGCCGCTGTCGACGTTCGCGACCCTGCGCAACACGACCGAGCCGCGCGAGCTGAAGCGGTTCCAGCAGCTCAACGCGGTGCGGATCCAGGGTGTCATCCCGCCGCCCGTGTCGCTGGACAAGGCGCTCGCGTTCCTCGAGAACGAGGCCAAGACCACGTTGCCGGCGGGCTACACGATCGACTACGCCGGCGAGTCCCGCCAGCTCCGCACGGAGGGCAGCAAGTTCCTGTCGATCTTCCTGCTGTCGGCGGTGCTCATCTTCCTCGTGCTCGCCGCCCAGTTCGAGAGCTTCCGGGATCCGTTCGTGATCCTCGCCGGCTCGGCACCGCTCGCCATCTCCGGGGCGCTGCTGTTCACGTTCCTCGGCTTCTCCACCCTCAACATCTACAGCCAGGTCGGATTGATCACGCTGGTCGGGCTGGTGGCGAAGAACGGCATCCTGATCGTCCAGTTCGCGAACCAGCTGGCCGACCGGGGCATGGACAAGCTGAGCGCCGTCATCGAGGCCGCCGGCACGCGGTTCCGACCGATCCTCATGACGACGGCCGCGACGGTGTTCGGCCACCTGCCGCTGGTGTTCGCGACGGGCCCGGGCGCCGGCGCCCGGAACAGCATCGGCATCACGCTCGTGAGCGGCATGATCATCGGCACGTTCTTCACGCTGCTCGTCGTTCCGTCGATCTACATGTTGGTGGCGAAGTCACGGAAGCGCGCCGAGGCGGCGGAGCCCGCCGGATTGCCGGAGCTGCCGGAGGCGGCGACCGCCACGGTGTAGCGCGAACCACGGGAATGCGCGAGCCGGCCGGCGGATGACGCCGGCCCGGTGCGCGAGTCGAAGCGGAAACACCGCGGCCACCCCGAAGGGTGGCCGCGGGAACCTGCTGGAACTCCAAGGAACCACTCGGACTATCGGGCGATGATGACTCGCTCGGTAAGCGTCGTGCCCGCCACGCTCATGCGGAGGAAGTAGACCCCCATGGGCACCTGGCCGCGGCTGCCGGCCCCGTCCCACGCGGCATGGTAACGGCCCGCGTGGTAGACGCCGTC
>JANLWK010000251.1:0-2620 GCA_031364505.1 Candidatus Eiseniibacteriota bacterium
CCGACTTCGCGCGCCACGCGCGTCACTTCCGAGGCGAAGGCGCCGAGCTGATCGACCATGCGGTTCACGGTCTTCGCCGTCCGCATGAATTCACCCTCGAGGGGGCGGTCGTCGATCTCGAGCGCCATGGTTTGCGAGAGATCTCCCTTGGCGACCGCCCCGATGACGCGTGCCGCCTCGGCCGTCGGCTGGACGAGATTCGTGACCAGGCTGTTGACGTCACTGATCGAATTCGCCCAGGCGCCGCTCACCGAGCCCAGGGATGCGCGCTCATCGATCTTTCCGTTGCGGCCGACGACGACGCTCAAGCGGGCCAGTTCGGCCGCGAGCCGTTCGTTCATCTCGACCACTTCGTTGAAGGTGTCCGCCACCTTGCCGGGAAGTCCGGTCCAGTCGTCTGGGAGCCGGGCGCTGAAGTCTCCCTTGCGTACGGCCTTGAGCGCGGTCAGGAGGGTTCCGGCATCCAGCACTGCCTTGTCGTCGGCGACCATGGCCATGACGTCATGCTCCGAATGGCGGTTTTGGTGAGACGGTGGTCCGAGGCGGGAACGAGAGGGGTTACGTCACGGGGAAAAACCTGCGGCCGAAGCATCGGGCATGCCCACAGCGGCGGACGATTCAAGTCGCTTGAGGATTGGGCGTTGCGAGGCTCGGGCGCTTCGGCTCGGGCTCACGGATCGTGGACTTTTCTACAAACTTCCATCGCCGCGTCGCCAGAGCAATCGTCGGCCATGGCGCACATCAGCCCCGCTCGCGCATGGCGAGCGGGGCTGTGTGTGGTTCGTGGCGTCAGGCGTCGGTCAGCGTGACGACCGGGCCGAGTTGCCCTTCGGAGCGGGACGGCGCGCCGGAACCAACTCCTCCTGCCCTTCTTCTTCCATCTCGACCTGATCGATGGTCCTGGCGACCGTCGTCAACGTTTCATCGGCGGCGGTCTCCTCGTCGAGGTTCTTCTGGAGCGTCTTGGCAATTCGATCGTCGCCGATCATCTCGGCCCACGTGCGAAGGCAACCGTAGGTCGCGATTTCGTAGTGCTCGACCTTCTGTGCCGCGGCGATGAGCATCAGGTCCTTGATGTGAGGCGGCGCTTCTTCCTCCATCATCTCCTGGCCCTCCGCGAGCAGCCCGACCATGGCCTTGCACGTCTTACGCTTCGGCGTCTCGTCCAGCGCCTTGAAGATCGTCTCGAGACGGGTGATCTGGGCCTCGGTCTCCTTCAGGTGCTTCTCGAACGCGCTGACCAGCTTCGGATCCGTCGCTTCCTTGGCGAGCTTGGGGAGCGCCTTCGTGAGCCGGTGCTCGGCGTCGTAGATGTCCTTCAATTCCTCGACCAGCAGTTCGTGAACGTTCTCTACAGACATGAATCCTCCTTGAGAGAGATGACCGCGGGCGCCCCCTGCAAGAACGACTCCGTCACGGCTCCACATTTCGAAGTTCCTGCGAGGCTTGGATTGAGGTCAAGCACGCAACGGCTTACCGGATGCCGCGCCGATGGACCCGGCTCGAGCGATATTCGCGGCGTCCGGCCGCGTCGCAGGAATTGCCGTCGGATTGAAGCGATGACTTCAAGCCGACGGTCACTCGCCGGATCCGTCGCGTCGGGGATCTGGCGTATTCCACGACGTTGGCGTGCGTTCGCCGGGATCCCCTTCCACAGGCGCCGAGTGGCCCTTCGATTGCGTACTCGGGGTGGCGGGCATGCATTCGTGTCAAGGCTTCCACCAGCCCGACCTATCACCGCAGCATTGGCATTCACGCCACAAGGAGGTTTCTCATGTCGGACAAGAATCTCGTTACCGCCTCGTTCCGCGACCGCGAATCCGCGGAGCGCGCCTACGACTCGATCACGGCTCGCGGTTACAAGTCGGACGACATCCATGTCCTGATGACCGATGAGACGCGCAAGCGCCATTTCGTCAAGGGCAAGGAGACGACGGACATGGGCAACAAGGCGCTCAAGGGTGCGGGCGTCGGTGGAGCCGTCGGCGGAGCGCTCGGTGCGACGGCGGTGGGGCTCGCCGCGGCGGCCGCGACGGTTACGGTTCCGGTGCTCGGCCTCATGATCGCGGGACCGCTGGCCGGCGCGCTCGCCGGTGGAGCGGCCGGCGGCGCCGCGGGCGGCCTGGTGGGCATGCTGGTCGGTGCCGGCATTCCCGAAGACCGCGCGAAGACGTACGAGACCGAGCTCAAGGATGGCGGCATCGTCCTGGGTGTGAAGCCGAAGCACGACGACGACGCACGGTTCTTCGAGTCCGAGTGGCAGGCACACAACGTTCGCTAGTCGTCGTACACGGCATGAGGACGGGCGCTTTCATCGTGGGAAGGTCGTCCGTCCCCCTGTCTTCGAGTTGTCCAAGCTCCCGCGGGATCTCCCGCATACCGGCTCGCGTGGAGGTCCATCATGAATAGACTCCGTGGTTGCGTACTGGTCGCGCTCATCGCGCTCACGTCGGGCACGGCCAGCGCGCAAACCGTCGTGCGGCCCGGGTTCAACCTGTTCTCCGCGGCGCAGGACGCCGAAATCGGGAAGCAGTCCGCGCTTCGCGTCGACCAGCAGCTTCCCATGGTCAACTATGCCGCGGTGTCGCGGTATGTGAGCGCGATCGGCGCGAGGCTCGCG
>JANLWK010000362.1:0-2384 GCA_031364505.1 Candidatus Eiseniibacteriota bacterium
CAGCGAGTGGGCCTGCACACCCCACCAGATCGTGAGAAACGCGGTGACGGCGAGGGCGATCGTCGAGGGCAGGGCGCCCGAGATCTCGGTGGCTTCGCCTTGCGGTTCCTGCATGTACATGGCGACGGTGATGCGCAGGTAGTAGAACACCGACACGACGCTGTTGAGCACGCCGATCACGACGAGCGGCACGAGCTTGGCGTCGAGCGCCGCGCCGAACACGGTGACCTTGCCCATGAATCCGGCCGTCGGCGGGATGCCGCCGAGCGACAGCATGAACAGCGTCATCGCCATCGCGAGCGCGGGCTTGCGGAATCCGAGCCCTGCGAGGTCGGACACGATGTCGCGCTCGTCGAGGCCCTTGCCGAGCAGCGTGACGATGCCGAAGGCACCCAGGTTCATGAACGAGTAGACCGCCAGGTAGAACAGCGCCGCCGAGGCCCCGGCCGGGCCGCCCGCCGCGATCGCGACGAGCACGTAGCCGGCGTGCGCGATGCTCGAGTAGGCGAGCATGCGCTTCAAGTTCGACTGGAGCAGCGCCGTCACGTTGCCGACCGTCATCGTGAGCACGGCGAGCCCCGAGACGATGGGCACCCAGATGTCGCGGTGATCGCCCAGCACGTTGAGCAGCAGCCGCAGCACGGCAGCGAATCCGGCCGCCTTGGCGCCCGCGGACATGAACGCCGTCACCGACGTGGGCGCGCCCTCGTAGGCGTCGGGCGTCCACATGTGGAAGGGCACGAGCGACACCTTGAAACCGAAGCCGACGAGCACCAGGACGGTCCCGACCCAGAACAGCGGGTTCGACGACAACGGCGATTCGCCGATGAACGCGGCCATGCGCGTCAGGTTCGTGGTGCCGGTGGCGCCGAACAGCAGGGCGATGCCGTAGAGCAGGAACCCGCTCGCGAAGGCGCCGAGCAGGAAGTACTTGAGCGAGGCCTCGTTCGACTCGAGATGCCCGCGCCGGATGCCCACGAGGACGTACAGCGGCAGCGACATCAGCTCGAGGCCGAGGAACACGGTGATGAGGTCGTTCGAGGCCGCCATCGTGATCATGCCGATGGTCGAGAACAGCAGCAGCGCGTAGTACTCCGAGCCGGCGACGCGGATGCGCTTGAGGAAGTCCCACGACAGAAGGACGCTGACGACCGCGATCGCGCAGAACAGCAGCGTGAAGAACACGGTGAGCCCGTCGTGGACGAACATGCCCTGGAACAGCGAGCGCCGGTCGTCGCGCACGTGGAACACGGCGTAGCCGGCGGCGAGCAGCGTCAGGAGCGACAGCACGGCGCCGCGGGCGCCGGCCGAACGGACGGGCAGGAACTCCAGCAGCAGCAGCAGGCAGGCGCCCGTCGTGAGCGCGATGATGGCGCCCAGCGCCCACAGGTCGACGGGCAGCAGGTGGGGTGCTGCCACGGGGCTCATCGTGCGCCCTCCCCCGGCACTCGCGTCGTCTCGACGCGTGCGTCCGGCGTCGTGGTCGCGGCCATGGCTCCTGTGCCGGTAACATGCGCCGCTGATTTCAAACCGGCCTGGCGGGCAGCAGCGGCGAGGGCCGCGCCGCGTGTATCACCGGCTTCTACGGCTGCTATTTCCGTACGCTGGGCGCGCGAGCGCGCCAGCTCGAGCGTGCGATCGAGGCTCGGCTGCATGCGATCGAGCAGCGGCTGCGGCGTGACGCCCATCCACAGGATCAGCAGCACGAGCGGCGCGAACACCAGGCGCTCGCGCAGCGTGAGATCCGACAGCTTCTCGTTCTCGGCGTGCGTGATCGGGCCGAACATGACGCGCTGGAACATCCACAGCATGTAGCAGGCCGACAGGATCACGCCGAGCGCGGCGACGACCGCCCACCACGCCTGCGTGCGGAACGCGCCGAGCAGCACGAGGAACTCGCCGACGAAGCCGTTCGTCCCCGGCAGACCGATCGACGACAGCATGACGAGCAGGAAGATCGAGGCGTAGACCGGCAGCCGGCGCCACAGGCCGCCGAAGTCCGCGATCATGCGCGTGTGGCGGCGCTCGTAGACGATGCCGACCAGGAGGAATAGCGCGCCCGTCGACACGCCGTGGTTGAGCATCTGCATCATCGAGCCGGCGAAGCCCTGCGAGTTCATGGCGTACAGGCCGAGCATGCAGAAGCCGAGGTGGCTCACCGACGAGTAGGCCACGAGCTTCTTGAGATCGGGCTGCACCATGGCGACGAGCGCGCCGTAGATGATGCCCACCAGCGATAGCCCCACGATCCACGGCGTCATCTGGTGCGAGGCGACCGGGAACAGCGGGATCGCGTAGCGCACGAAGCCGAACGTGCCCATCTTGAGCAGGACCGCCGCCAGGATCACCGAGCCCGCCGTCGGCGCCTCGACGTGGGCGTCGGG
>JANLWK010000374.1:0-17300 GCA_031364505.1 Candidatus Eiseniibacteriota bacterium
AGCGGCACGGCCCACAGCGCCGTGAGCTGGAATGGCAGCAACAGCCAGCCCCAGGCGGGCAGCGGGAAGAGCGTATGGAACGCGAAGACCGACGGGACGACCAGGACGACGAGCAGCAGCGACGTGCGCGGCAGGGCGTCCAGGAGTTTGAGGCCGAGCAGTGCGGCGGGCGTGAGGGGCGCGCGGCGCAGCAGGTCCAGGTCGGAATCCGACAGCAGTGACGACAGGCCCTCGTGCAGGTCGAAGACGAACAGGCCGACGAGCGTCAGGTTGATGATCGCGGCGAGTGCCCCGACGGCGTCCTGCACGCCGCCGCCGTCCTCGATGAGCAGCCAGAGCAGCCGGTGCACGACGAGGTACGCCAGCACCGCGATCACGAGGCCCATCACCGCCGCGGCGCGCGAGGCGGCGGCGCGGCGCGGGGAGCGGCGTCCCGCGCGCGGCAGCAGCAGGTTGCGCAGCACGCGCAGGCGGCCGAGCACCACCCGCGAGACGATCACGGCGCCTCGTGCGTGAGCGCCAGGAACACGTCCTCGAGCGTGGCGTCGGCGCGGCCGCCACGCAGCGTGGCGAGCGTCCCCTCGGCGACGGCGCGCCCGTGGTGCAGCACGACGACGCGATCGCACAGGCGCTCGGCGACGTCGAGCAGGTGCGTCGAGACGAACACGCCGAGGCCGCGCGCCGCGCGCTCGCGCAGCAGATCCTTGAGCACGCGCGCCGAGCGGGGATCGAGGCCGACGAGCGGCTCGTCGAGCATGAGGAGCGGCGGGTCGTGGAGGAGCGCCGCGGCGAGCGACACCTTCTGGCGCATGCCGAGCGAATAGGTCTCGATCAGGTCGTCCGCGGCGTCCCCGAGGTCGAGTCGCGACAGCGTCTCCTCGGCGCGGCCGGCCGCGGTGCGCGCGGGCACGTGGTAGAGCGCGGCCACGAAGTCGAGGAACTCCCGCGCCGTCAGGCGCTCGTAGAGGAACGGCTGGTCGGGCACGAACCCGAGCCGTGCCCGCGCGTCGAGCGGTGCGCCGCGCATCGGCGCGCCGGCGACCACGATCTCGCCGGCGTCGGGCCTGAGCAGGCCCGAGCAGCAGCGCAGCGTGGTGGTCTTCCCGGCCCCATTGGGCCCGAGGAATCCGACGATCTCGCCCGCGCGCACCTCGAGACTGAGCGCGTCGACCGCCGTGAAGCGGCCGAACCGGCGGGTGAGCCCGCGTACCTCCAGCGGCGGCGCGCCGGTCATCGTGCGCCGCTCACGCCCCGCGCCCCGGCGCCAGCGCCTGGCCGAGGAACGGAAGGCTCACGTCGTAGCGATACGAGATGTTCATGTGGCCGTCGTCGAACTCCTCGTACCGGTGCGCCACGCGGAATTGCTCCATGCGTCCCGCGAGCAGGCGCGCCCCCAGGTGCAGGTTCCATTCGTCGCGCGTCCCGCAGTCGAGGTACACGGCGCGCAGCGTTCGCAGTTCGGCGTGATGCCGCTCGATCAGCCGCAGCGGATCCCACTCGAGCCAGCGCTGCCACACGTCCTCGCGCCAGCGCCCCGTCGCGAGATCGATCGGCAGATCGACGCCGAACGGCGGCGTGGCGGGATTCGGCGAATACGCCGCGCCCATCGCGAGGATGTCGAGCGTGTGGAAGTGCTCCGACTTCTTCTGGGCCGCGGCCTCGAAGTCGGCGAACCAGCGTTCGAGCCCGCCGGTGCGCTGGACGGTGGCGCAGAAGCGTGGGATGTCGGGCCGGTAGCAGTAGTCGAACGCGACGTCGCCGCTGTGGCACGCGATCGCGCCGAACACCGCGGCGTGGGCCATGCCGAGCACGAGCGCTCCGTAGCCGCCGGACGACTTGCCCGCCACGCCGCGATGATCGCGCGAGGCCAGCGTCCGGAACGTGCGGTCGACCCACGGCACGAGCTCGTTCACGACGTGATCCTGGTAACGGCCGGTCGCCGTGGAGTTCAGGTACTGCGAGCCCCCGAACCGCGTGAAGCAGTCGGGCATGACGAGGATCATCTCCTCGCCACCGCGCGCGACGATCGCGTCCATCCGTTCGTCGATCGGCGTGCCCCAGGCGTTGTCGTTGAGCAGCATCCTCCCGCGGCCCATGAACCCGGTGAGCAGGAACACCACCGGGAAGCGCCGCCCCGGGTCGCGGTCGTAGGACGGCGGCAGGTACACCGGAATGCGGCGCACGTGCGGATCGCCGAGCGGATTGCCCGCCAGCACCGCACTCTCGAAGGATTCCACGATGATCCGTCCCGCCAGCATGCTCGCGAGCCTCCCCGGAAGGTATGGCGGCGCCCGATGCGGTCGTAATCTACTGTGGCGCAATCTATCAAGGGCGGGGGCGGGCGGCCATGCACAGGCCCGAATCGCCACGTTTGGATAGGAGCGTCCCGCTCAATCCGGAGCGCGGATCGGCCGATAATCCAAGGGTTCCATCGTGGAACGTTCCTGGGGAGGGCACGCGTCTTGAGCACGCCACACGTTCGCGCCCGCGCACGCCAGATCCGCCGCCGCACGTGGCTGCTGTGGCTGGCTGTGTTCTCGGTCGTGTTCGCGCTGTGCGCGGCCGTCCCGCTGCTCTACCTGCCGCTCAATCGCGCCGTCTCGCAGTTCGAGCCGGGCCAGCCCGGGTCGGGCGAGAACGCGTATTACGCGCTGATCGGCCTCATGGGGATGGTGGCGATCTTCTGCCTCTACGTGGCGCTCAAGCATCGCCAGCTCGACCGCATGCGCGAGGCGCTCCACGAGGAGGCGCAGGAGACCGAGAACGCGCGCATGCGCCTGCTCGAGCTGTCGGCGCTGTTCCAGCTGTCGACGACTCTCAACCTCCAGCTCCGGCTGCCGGTCGTGCTCGAGATCATCGTGCGCCGCGTCGTCTCGGCGATGCGCGGCCAGCAGGCGTCGATCATGCTCGTGAATCCGGAGACCGGCGATCTCGAGACCCGCGCGGCCTATGGGCTCGAGGCCGAGTTCACGCGCGACGCGCGCGTCCGGATCGGCGAGGAGATCGCCGGCCGGGTCGCCGAGCGGGGCGAGGGCGTGCTGCTCAACCGCGGCGACGACGACCAGGAGCTGGCGCAGCACTACAAGGCCGACCGCAACATCTCGTCGGCGCTGTCGCTGCCGCTGCGCGTGGGCGAGCGCTGCGTCGGCGTGCTCAACGTGAACCGGATCAACCATCCCGAAGCGTTCGAGGATCATCACCGCGAGCTGCTCGCGATGTTCGCCGAGCACGTCGCCGCCGTGATTGAACGGGCCGAGACGCTGGATCGCCTGGGCCACCGCTCGCGCGAGCTCGAGGAGGCGAACCTCCGGCTGACGCAGCTCAACGCCATGAAGGACGTGTTCCTGTCCACGGCGAGCCACGAGCTCAAGACGCCGCTCACGTCGGTCATCGCTTATGCGGAATTGCTGGACGAGCAGAATGCCCGGCTGTCGCGCGATCAGCGCGGCGAGTTCATGCAGCGGCTGCGCGGCGAGGCCGGGCGCCTGATGAGCCTGATCGACGACATCCTCGACCTGTCCCGACTCGAGAGCGGCAAGCTGGCGCTCAGGCCGGTGTCGCTCGATCCGAACGACGTCGTCCGCGGGGCCGTCGATACGGCGCGCACGATGGCCGACAAGCACGAGGTGCGCATGCGCGAGTCCTACGCGGACGGCCTGCCGGGCCTGATGCTCGACGAGGTCAAGATGCGCCAGGTCGTGACGAACCTGCTGGTCAACGCGATCAAGTTCAGCCCCCGCGGCGGCGACGTATTGATCCGGACCGCGCGCGAGCCGCGCGGCGTGCGCATCGACGTCACGGACCAGGGTCCCGGCGTCGGACCGGACGAAGCGACACACATCTTCGAGTTGTTCGGCCAGGGCGCCGACAGCGCTTCGCGGCCGGACGCCGGCGTCGGCATCGGTCTCCACCTGGTCAAGCGGCTCTCCGAGATGCACGGCGGCCACGTCGGGGTCCACAGCACGCCCGGCAATGGCAGCACGTTCTGGGTGCGCCTCCCCGTGCCCGTCGCCCGGCGGGCAGAAACCAGCGACCTGAAGCAGGTGGCATAGGCGAACCCGGCGCGAATCCGGCTCGCTGGGCCGTTGTGCCATACTGCGCGCGCTGATCGGGCCCCGTCCGGGGCCCAGGCGGGGCCGTCTGCGGCCCCACGGTCCCTTGGCCCTCCCGGTCCACACGCGTGTCCTCCGACGATCGCGACTCACACCCCGCGCTGCCGTCCGTACCTCCCCTGGACGGGGCACCGGCGCCGGCCGTGCATCGGGCACGGATCGAGCCGCCCCCGCGCCACGTGCTGGATCGCGCGCGCCGGCGCGACCCCGAGGCGCTCGAGGCGTTCTTCGAGCGCTACTTCGAGCCGGTCCATTCGCTGGCGTACCGGCTCATCGGTGAGCGGGCGGCCGCCGAGGATCTCGCCCAGGAGGTGTTTCTCAAGGTGCACCGGGCACTCGACACGCTGGATCCCGGACGCGATCCGTGGCCGTGGCTGGCGACGATCGTCCACAACGCGTGCCGCGACCTGTGGCGCTCGGGCGCGTATCGCATGGGCAGGCGCAGCGATTCGCTCGAGGACGACACCGCGCGCGCGGAGCGGATTCCCGCGCCCGCGGTGGGTCCCGAGGGCGCGATGCTCGCGAGCGAGCGCGAGCGGCACGTGCGCCAGGCGATCGACCGGCTGCCCGAATCGCTGCGCGAGACCGTGCTGCTCTACGACTACCAGGGTCTCAACCATCTCGAGGTGGCGCGCATGCTGGGCATCGAGCACGCCGCGGCTCGCAAGCGTCATTCACGCGCGCTCGATGCGCTGGGAAAGCTGCTGCATGAATCGATTGGACACTGACATGACCGTGACGGCGGGGCCGCGATGAGCGCGCACGACGACGACCTGTCGCGCGACGCCGAGCACGCCCGGGCGGCGCTGACGGCGCTCGCCGAGGCGCCGCTGGCCACGCCCTCGTTCCGCGCGCGCCTCAAGCGCGAGTTCGCCTCCGGCGAGATCGAGCGCACGGCGGCCCTGCGTGCCGCCACGGACACGCTGGCGCCGCACGCGCCGGAGCCGCAGCGCCCGCACGTCGTCGCCCTGCCGCGCCGGCGGGTCGGCGAGGTCTGGCGCTGGGTCGCCGCGGCGGCCGCGGTGCTCGTCGCGGGGTATGGCGCCGTGGGACTCAACGCCGGACCGGCGTGGCGGCTCGTGTCGGCGACGGGCCAGGGCGTGGCCACGGTGGACGGGCGGCCGGTCGCGATGAATCACGTCGACGAGCTGATGGCGGCACTCGCCCCCGGCGCGCGGGTGCGCGTACCGGCGGGGTGCCGCATCGAGATCGCGAGCGCCCGGACGCTGGCGATCCAGATGGTGGCCGAAACCGACGCGACGGTTCCGCCCGTGCCGGGCCGCTGGTTCCGCCGCGACGTGAGCGCCGAGATCCGGTCGGGCGAGTGGCGGATCACGACGGGTCCCGCGTTCACCGGCGCGCGTCTCGCGCTGACGACCCCGTCGGCGCGCGTCGAGGTGACGGGCACGACACTCGCCGTCATCTGCGAGCCGCAGGGCACGTGCGTGTGCGTGTTCGAGGGTCGCGTGCGGGTGGGGCGCGACCGGACCGACATGGTCATGGTCGAACACGGGCATCGCCGCTTCCTGTTCGTCGACGAGCAGCGTGCGCCGGAGAGTGCCGAGATGCGCCCCGCAGAGGCGGGCGCGTTGCCGGCGTTCCAGGACTCGATGAGCCACGAGATGTCGGGCGGACGCTGAGCCGCGCTATGACACTCAGGGGCCCGGGACGCCCCGGGCGCGGGAACCGCGCGTGACCGGAGGGGACGCTAAACTTTGTACCGTAGGCGCAGCGCGGCCCCGGAGGTCATGCGCGGTTCCCGCGCCTCCTACGCCGCCTGCTGCTGCGGTTCCTCGTCGCCCCGCCTGAGCACGCCGTCGGGGTAGTCGGCGATCCTGAAGGCGCGCCGCACGGAGCGGTCCGGCGGCAGCGGCCGGTACTCGATCTGGCGGTCTGCCGGCAGGCGTGCGCCCACGGTGGACAGCACGACACGCAGGTGCGGCCGCGCCGGATCCTCGGCATTGGGTGCGAGCACGGTGCCGACCGACCCGTCGTCGAGCTCCACGACCTGGCCGGCGGGGTAGAACCCCACGGAGCGCACGAGCGCCCACAGCAGCGCCGGATCGAAACGCCGCCGCAACGGTCCGAGCATCATGCCCAGCGCCTCGGTCGGTGACACGGGCGGCGCGGTCTCGCTCAGCCGGCTCTGGAGGCTGATGAAGCAGTCGCCCACCCCGACGATCTGCGACAGCAGGCTCGGCTGCCAGTCCTGCGGCAGGACCGGGTAGCCGCCCTCGCCCGAGGCGTGATGCTCGAGCGCCACGCGCATGCAGTTGAGTGTCGTCGGATTGAGGCTCGTCGAGCGTGCGAGCAGCTTCAGGCCCTCGATCGGGTGCCGCTCGGCGGCGGCCTTCTCCTCGGGCGTGAACTTCTCCATGTCGTTCGTGATCGCCTCGGCCACCGCCTGCTTGCCGACGTCGTGCAGCAGGGCGGCGACGCCGAGGTCCGACAGCGCGCGCCGGTCGAGGCCGAGGAAGTGCCCGATCGCGACGGCGATGCCGCAGACGTTGACGGCGTGCGCGTACGTGTACTCGTCGCGCTGGCTCAGGGACGACAGTCCGACGACGACCGGCTCCGACAGCGACACGCCCTCGACGAGCGGCTGGACCACACGCTTGGCGTGTCGCACCTCGAGCGTCGTCTGGAGCGAGGTCGGCATCAGCAGCAGACGCGCGCCCTGCACCGCGGCCGATTGCCGCCGCCGGCCCGTGACCTCCAGCGCCTCGATGCGTGGCTCGTAGATCTGGTTCGCCACCAGCTCCGCTTCGGTGGCGTCGGCCGCGCCGCCGGCGCCGTCGCGCGTTGCCGACGGATCGACCGAGGCATGGAGGATCACCGCGACCCCGGCGAGCCCCTCGGCTTCCGTGGCCGCGAGCAGCGCGCGGCCGGTCGGGCCTTCGGACGTGAGGAACAGGCTGAACAGGCGGCTCGTCTCCCGGGCGGTGACTCCTGATTCGAACCGCAGGCCCGAAATTGCGAGGCGCTCGAACAGCTCCAGCACGGTCTTCTGGAACGCGAAGCTCGATTTGTTGACCGGAATGCGCACGCCGTTGAGATAGAGATCGGAGTCGTGCGCCACGAGCACGGCCTCACCCGACTGCTGGATGATGGGGCGCACGTGCTCGAGCAGGTTCTCGAGCTGGTTCACGAACACCTGGTTCTGCGCGTTGTACGCACGGCCCACGCGCAGCGTCGCGGCGATCGCCATCATCAGGCGGAGGCCGCTCTGGCGCAGCCGCTCGTCGGGCGGGATGGCGGAGCCGCCGGCGGCATTCGTCGGGCCGGAGATCACGCGTTCCTCGCGTCCATTGGGATCACGCTCGTGCTCATTGGGATCACGCTCGCGCTCATTGGGATCACGCTCGTGCTCATGGAGATCACGCGGTCCTCGCGCTCGTGGATTCCCCGGCGTTCCTCGCGTTCATGGCGTCGATGCAGGCGGTGCGCACGGTGCTGTTGCGCGACTTGAGGCCGTTCTGGAGCGCCTGTTTCGCCGCGTGCGAATCGATCCGGTGGAGCGTGAGCGCTGCCGCGTACTGGGTGTAGGAGCGGCGCACGAGCCAGCCGCCGCCGCGGTTCAGGAGCTTGTCGAGCGCCGAGACGACGGTGTCGTCCGCGACTTCCGCGAGTGCGCCGAACATGGCGCGCTGGACGTCCTCGCTGCGCGTCTCGAACTCGGGATCGCGGATCAGCGACACGATGAAGCGCGTGACGATCTCGTCGCGCTGCCGGGCGAGCAGGCTGAGCGCCGTGCTCAAGATGTGCGGGTCTAGGCGCGCCAGCTCGTCGAGCAGCACCGGCGTGCGCTCGGCCGCGGGCACGCCGCCGAGCGACAACACCGCCTGGCGCCTGACGCGCGGATCGGAGTGCTGGGCGGCACGGCGCAGCATGTCGACGACGCCGACGCCGCCGATCTGGCCGAGCACGAATACCAGGTTGAGCATGGCATCGACGCGCGGTTCGTCGAGGAACGGCTCGAGCCGCTCGGGCTGCTCGGCGCACAGATAGCAGAGGGCGGTCGCCGCGGCCGCGCGCACGCGACTGCGCATGGCGCGACCCATCACCTCGTAGGTGAGCGGCACGGCCGGCGTGCCGACCCGCACCATCAGCGCCGCGAAGCGTCCGTGCTCGGCCGGGTCGGCCTCGTCGAGATAGTCGGCCAACTCGCCCGCGCTGACCTGCCCGAGCCCGCGCTCGATGACTTCGAAGGCCCGCGTGCGATCCACGTCCAGTTCGTCGAGGAGCGCGAGTGCGCGACCGGCGCGCACCACGTGGTGCTGCTCGATCATGCCCGTCATCCAGGTCGCCGTGGCGCAGGCGAGCGCGGTCCGCGTGTCCTCCGTCTCGTCGATCCTGGCGAGCCCGCGGAACAGGTCGGGCACTCTCGCGTCCCAGTCGGAGTCCTTCTCCGCCTGCCACTGCTCGAGCACGCGGCGGCGAGAGGCGTCGGCGTCCTGCTGCAGACGCTCGAAGGCGGAGGGAACGTCGACGAGTTCCGTCGCGAGGCCCCAGTCGTCGAAGGTGTCGAGGTGGAGTCCCTGGCCGCCGGCGCTCTGGCCGAGATTGGCGCGGACTTCGGTGCCCGACACGGAGCCGGTCACGGCCGCCGCGGACGACCGCCCGCGTGCTTCGGGCGTGACCATGGCCTGGTTCGAGAAGTAGAACGTCTGCTCGAGCGGCGCCGCCTCGACGGCGACCTGGCTCAGGTTGGCCTGCCACAGCAGCGTGACGAGGTCGTCGGTCTGGACCTTCTCGTTGCAGCCGGTCACGAGCGCATCGAAGAACTCGAGCGCCTCGGCGCGCGGGATCGTCGAGATGATGCGGATCGAGCGGATGCCGTCGCGGTAGAAGAGGAAGGGCAGCCGGCTCTCGGGCGACGTGATGTTCTCTTCCCGAACGTTCGACTTGCCCGACACGCCGACGACGCGCTCCTGACCGAGCAGGATCTCGGTCGGCGTGAAGCGCAGCGACCAGTCGCCGTGGGCCCGCACCTGCTCGAGCAGCGACACCACCGTGCCTTCGCGCACGTTCTGGACCAGCGGGTTCTCGGTGCGGTAGAGCCGGCAGGTCTTGAGCGCGCGGGCGAGTTGCCGGAACCAGGATGCGCACGATCTCGCGGCCGCGGATAGCTCGCCGCGATTCGAAGGCGACGAGCCGGCCGGTTCCGTGGCTTGCGTCATGGTCCGATTCTCCTCGCGTGCCGCTTCACGGCGGCTCAAAAGGGGGCCAGGGCCGCGGTGCCGGGGGGCCCCTGGCCTGTCCCTTGGGTTATCGGCAGCCCGGCGGCGTGAGTTCGGTGGTACTTACGCGTCCATGAACGGAAACGAGCGGCCCGGGAAGGGCCGCTCATTGGTGCGTAATGAATTGAAAATAAGATAGTTACACGGTGCTTCCACAGGCGCGACAACGCTTGGCGCCGGCCGGGATGATCTCCAGGCACTCGGGGCAGGTCTTGCTCGGCGGGGCGGCGGCAGCGGGAGACGGCTTGAGGATCATCTTCGTGACCATGAACACGACCGCCGCGATGATGACGAAATCCACGAGGGCCCCCATGAAGGACCCGACCGTGATGGCGTTCTCGACGACCTTGCCGGTCGCGTCGGTGCTCGAACTCAGCACGACCTTCGCCTCGCGCCAGCTTCCGCCGGGAATCGCGAGGCCGATGATGGGCATGAGGATATCGGCCACGAGCGAGCTCACCACCTTGCCGACCGCGCCGCCTATGATCACGCCGACCGCGAGCGCCAGCGCATTGGTCTGGAGCAGGAACGCGCGGAATTCCTTCAACATGGCGACCTCCTGTGGATGGGAACGGCCCCGGCTTCCCGAGGCAGCCGGTGTCGGGTCCCAGGGTGTGTCGAAGCGCCGGGATGCTATCGGCAACCGCCGCGGGCGCCAAGGTTGCGGGGTGCTCGGACGCATGGTGACGGCTGAAAAGCATGTCCGGGACGCGTTCGGGCCGGGGGGCCGGGCAGGGACGGCACCGGGGGCGGGCGGCTTGACTCCGGGGGACCTCAGGCCCTAGATTCCACGGCCTTTGCACGGCCCGTCGGGCCGGCCCTAAACCCCTGCGAGTCCGCCATGAAGCGCACGTTCCAACCGAACAATCGCCGCCGGAGAAAGACGCATGGCTTCCGCGCGCGCATGAAGACCACCGGCGGCCGCAAGGTACTCGCCGCTCGCCGCGCGCGTGGACGCAAGCGGCTGTCCGTTTCCGCGGCCGCGTAAACGGCCTCGGACTCTGATTGCCGTCCCCGTTCGCGACCCGTTCGGGCGCGGCAGGCGTCGTCGCCCGCACCTCCGCCAGGGTCCTCGTCGTGCGGGTGAGTGCCGCGATGGCCGACCGCCGCGCTGAATCCCTCGGGGTCGAGCACCGGCTTCGCACCTCGCGTGACTACGCCGTCGTCAAGGAGCAGGGCCGCGCACATCGCGGCCGGCACTGCCTGCTGCTCCACGCCGCCCGGCCCGGAGAGCCCACGCGCTTCGGTTTCATCGCGAGCAAGCGCGGCGTCGGCAACGCCGTGCAGCGGAATCGCGCGCGCCGCCGGCTGCGCGAGATCGTGCGGCGCCGGTGGCCCGACATGACCTCGACCGGTCACTGGATCGCCTTCGTCGCGCACACGAGCGCTCTCCGAACGCCGCATGCCGAACTGGTCGCCGAAGTCGAGCGCCTGCTCACGGCGACGGGCGTGTACGGTCCGGCGGAACGCACGTGAACCCGATCCGCGTAACGCTGCTCGGTCTGATCTGGCTCTATCAGCGGATCCTGTCGCCTCACACCGCCGGCGTCTGCAGATTCGACCCGTCCTGCTCGCACTACGCGAGCGAGGCCATTCGCAAGCACGGGACGGCGCGCGGGAGCTGGCTCGCGCTACGCCGCCTGATGCGCTGCCATCCGCTCGGAGCGAGCGGATACGACCCGGTGCCCTAGGCCAAACCCCCCGAGACCTCATGGATCGCAAGACCATCATCGCCGTCGCGCTGTGCGTGCTGTTCCTGGTTCTCTACCGCCCGATCCTCCACCTGTTGGGGCTCGACGGGTATCTGGCGCCCGCGCAACCCCCCGCCGCGACGACAGCACCCGCGCGTTCGGACAGCCTGGCGCCGCCCTCGGCGACGCCCGCCGCGCAGGCGCTCGGCGCCGCGGCTCGGCCCGGCGCGCCCGACACGACGCCGGTGGCCGCCGCCGCGGCCACGGCGGGCACGCTGTTCACGACGCCGGCGCCCGCGCCGCCGTCCGAACTCGCGCCGACCTACGACCTCGAGACGCCGCTCTACCGCGCGACGTTCAGCCGGCGTGGCGCGCGGTTGCTCGCCGTCGACCTCAAGCACTACGCCTCGGCGAACGGGCCCTCGAGCAAGAACGGACACGCGTTCCGCCCGTCGCACGGCGAGCCGGTGCCCGAGTCCGACCAGGTCTCGCTGGGCGGCGGGCCGTTGTTCGAGATCGATCTCGGCTCGGGCGACGACCGTCGCGACCTGGGGGCCGTCGAGTTCGCGGCGCGCGAGAGCCTGAACGCCTCGGGCGAGCGCGTCGCCCTCACGTTCGAGGCCATCGACGCGTCGGGCGCCGTGGTGCGCGAGACCTATCGCGTCCGTCCCGACACGTACGCGATCGATCTCGAGGTCGAAGTGCGGGGCGTGCCCTCCAGCTGGCGGGTCACGGACTATTCGCTGGCCGTGCGCTCGTGGCCGCTGCTCACCGAGGCGGACGAGGTCGGCGACGTGCGGTCCCTGCGCGCCACGAGCATGGTCGGCACGAACCTGCACCGCGAGCACGCGGGTCACATCGTCGGGAAGCCGCGCGTGTTCGACGGCAGCGCGTCGTGGGCGGCGGTCCAGAGCCGCTACTTCGTCGCCGGGATCGCCGTCGTCCAGGGCGCCGGGCGCAGCGTGCGGTCGAGCGCGATCCGGCGTCCGCTCGATCCGCGCGAGCAGACCATGTTGCCGCCGGGCACCAAGCCCGAGATGGAAATCGCCGAGAACGCGCTCGTCATCGGGCTGCCGTCGGAGCTGAGGCCCGTGCAGCGCTTCGCCCTCTACGTGGGCCCGAGCGACTACTTCCAGCTCGCGAAGCTCGAGCTCGGGCTCGAGCGAGTCGTCGACCTGGGCTGGAGGTGGGTGCAGCCCGCGAGCAAGGGCCTGCTCACGCTGATGCGCTGGCTCTACGGCGTGGTTCGCAACTACGGGCTGGCGATCATCCTGCTCGCGACCCTGGTGCGGCTGCTGCTCCACCCGCTCAACGTCGCGGGCATCAAGAACATGCGGGCGATGCAGCGCATCCAGCCCGAGCTCGAGCGGCTGCGCGAGAAGTACAAGAACGATGCCCAGGCGCTGAATACGGCGATGATGTCGCTGTACCGAGAGAACAAGGTGAATCCGGCGGGCGGCTGCCTGCCGATGGTCGTCCAGATTCCCGTGTTCGTCGCGCTGTACAACGTGCTGTTCAACGCGATCGAGCTGCGCCAGGCGCCGTTCGTGGCATGGATCCACGATCTCTCGGCGCCCGATCTGCTGTTCACGGTGGGCCCGCTGCCGATCCGGCTCCTGCCGCTGCTCATGCTGGGCGCTGGACTGCTTTCGCAGCGGCTGACGCCGACCGACCCGCGGCAGATGCCCACCATGTACCTGATGAACGCCTTCATGACGGTGTTCTTCTATAATCTGCCATCGGGGCTCGTGCTCTACTGGACGCTGATGAATCTGCTCACCGCGATCCAGCAGTGGCTCGTGCTCCAGCAGGACGACAGCTCGCAGGCGGTCGTCGTTGCGCCCGTACCCTCCCCGGCGAAGCGCCGGAAGGGCTGATCGGAGGGCCAGGACCCGCCCGAAGCCGGGGATGACAGTCCGGCAGGCGGGGCAGTAAGCTTCGGGATCTCAGAAACTGGGGCGGCTTCGCGCGACCCACCGGTCCAATGGGCCCACACCGGATTCATGTCCGGACCGTCGACTGGGCGCGCCACAAAGGCGCCGCACCCGCAGTCACACCCGCCGGGCGAATTCCCTCTCACGCTGACTCGCCCGCGCCATCGAGGATTGTCATGGGGAGAGACGAGTCGGTATTCGACGGCAAGACGCTGGACGACGCGGTGCGCAAGGGATTGCACGCGCTCGGCCTGTCGCGCGCTGAAGTGATGATCACGGTGCTGGAGGAAGGCTCGGGCGGATTCCTGGGAATCGGCGCCCGCCCCTACCGCGTCCGGGTCGTGCCGCGCCCCGGTGGCGCCATTCGCGAGCCCGAGGCGGCGCGTCCAGGCCGCGGCGGCGAGCGCGAGACTCGCGGGCGTGATCGTGAACGTGGCGGCCGCGGACGTGATCGTGAACGTGCCGGCCGCGGCGAACGGAGCAGCGGTGCGCGCGCCGAACGTGGCACCCGCGGCGGACGCGTCGTCGGCCGGGGCGATCGCCCGGTCGAGCGTGGACCCGAGCGTGGACCCGAGCGTGGCGAGCGGCCCGAGCGTGGAGCCGAGCGCGGAGCCGAGCGTGCCGAGCGGCCCGAGCGTGGCGATCGCGCCGAACGCGGAGACCGTGGCGAGCGTGGCGGTCGCGGTGGAGAACGCGGTGGCGAGCGCGCCGAACGGCCGCAGTCGGCGCGGGGCGAGCAACCCGTCGCCGAACCGCGTGCGCCGAAGCGCGAGAACGGCGGAGACCGGGGCGCCGAGCCGGCGCGCCCGGCAGCCAATGGCGAGACCGGCGACGGCCGGCGACGCCGCCGCCGGCGGGGTGGCCGGGGCCGCGGACCCGGTGGCGATCGTGCCGGGACACCGATGGACGGCGCGCCGCCGATGGACATGGCGCCGGACGTCGATTCAGCCGTTCACGAGCGCGCCGAGCGGAAGCCCGGCACGCGGGCGTGGGACGAGCCCATCGACGAGCCCATGGACGAGCCTCGCGAAGCGCGCGTCTGGGAGCAGCCTCGCGAATCACGCACGGAGCGCACGGAGCGCACGGAGCGCACCGACGAGCCGCGTGAACCGCGTGCACCGCGCGTGTGGGAGCAACCCCGCGAGTCGCGCATGGAGAGCAAGGACGAGCCGCGCGAATCGCGCGTGTGGGAGCAGCCCGGCGAGGCGCGCGAGGAACGGGCGGAGGAACCGCGCGAGCCGCGTGCCTGGGAGCAGCCCCGCGAGGCGCGTGCGGAACGGGCGGAGGAACCGCGCGAGCCGCGTGCCTGGGAGCAGCCCCGTGAAGCGCGTCCGGAGCGGACGGAGTCCCGCGGGCCGCGCGAGCCCCGCGAGCCGAGGCGGTCACGCCCCGTGCCCGAGGGCGTCACGCTGATGAGCACGACCGACCTCGAGGCCGAGGGCATTCGCCTGACGCAGGAACTGCTGAGCCACATGGGCTACGACGCCACCGTGACCGCTCGCGCCGAGGACACTCGCGTCGACGTGCACGCCGTGGTGCCCGACGGCGAGCAGGAACTGGCCGGGCGCAAGGGCGAGGTGCGACAGTCGCTGCAGCACATCCTGAACCGCATGCTCAACAAGGGCGGCGGCTCGGCGTACCACCTGCAGCTCGAGGTGAACGACTTCTGGGAGCGGCGCGAGGAAGAGCTGGCCGAGCTCGCGCGCCAGCTCGCCGAGGACGCACTTTCCAACAACGGCGAGGCGGTCACCGAATACCTCAACGCCCAGGAGCGCCGCATCGTTCACGTGACGTTGAGAGAGGACCAACGCGTGAAGACCTACGCGCTGGGCACCGGCCTGATCAAACGCGTGGCGGTCGCCCCGGCCGACTACCCGGAGCCCGAACCCGTCGCCGACTGACGCAAAGACACACGCGCGACGAGCCGGGCACGCAACGCGCCCGGCTCGTTTCATTTTGACGTCGTCCAAGGACCATCCATGAACCGACCGCCCGACATGAACGATACGATCGCCGCCGTGGCCACCGCGCCCGGTGCGGCGGGGCTCGCGGTGATCCGCGTGAGTGGCGGCGAGGCGTTCGCCGTGGCCGACCGCGTGTTTCGCGGCGTCCGTCCCCTGGCTTTGGCGCCGAGTCATACGCTGCATCACGGGTGGGCGGTCGACGGGCTGGGGGAGCGCATCGACGAAGTCGTCGCGGCCCTGTTCCGTGCGCCCCGGTCGTACACGCGCGAGGATGTCGTCGAGCTGTCGTGCCACGGCGGCCGCCTGCCGGCAGACGGCGTGCTGCGGGCACTCCTCGCGGCCGGCGCGCGTCTCGCCGGCCCCGGCGAGTTCAGCCTGCGGGCCTTCCTGTCGGGGCGGATCGACCTCGCCCAGGCCGAGGCCGTCGCGGACCTGATCGCCGCCGAGACGCGCGCCGCACGCACGCTCGCGTTGTCGCAACTCGCCGGCGAGTGGTCGGCGCGGCTGCGCGCGATTTCGGCTTCGCTGCTCGACGCGCTCGCCGAGGTCGAGGCGCGCGTCGACTTCGCCGAGGACGTCGGCGGCGTCGAGATCCCGCCCCACGTCGCCGAGGCCGTCGCGCGCGCTTTGACGGCGCTCGACCACGTGCTCCGGCACGCCGGGTACGCGCGCGCGATCCGCGACGGCGCGCGCGTGCCAATCGTCGGGCGCCCGAACGCGGGCAAGTCGTCGCTGTTCAACGCCCTGCTCGGCGAGGAGCGGGCGCTCGTGGCGGCGGTGCCGGGAACGACGCGCGACCGCGTGAGCGAGAGCGTCGAGCTGGACGGTGTTCGTGTCGTGCTGTCGGACACCGCCGGCATCCGCGACGACGCCGGCGCGGTCGAAGCGATGGGCATCGCGCGCACCGAGGCGCTGCTCGCCGAGAGCCCCGTGGCGCTGTGGGTCGTCGACGCCTCGGCGCCGCTCGAGGCCGACGACGCGCGGATTGCTGATTTGCTCGCCGGCAAGCGCGCCGTCGTGGCGCTCAACAAGGTCGATGCCGGGGAGCGCGTCGGTCCCGCGGACGTCGGTGCCTTCGCGGCCGACGCGGCCTGCGTGCGCGTCTCGGCGCTCGAGCGCCGCGGCATCGACACGCTGCGTTCGGCGCTGCTGGATGCGCTCGGTGGCGATCGGTCGCGCGAGGCGCTCGGTCTCGCCGCGAGCAATCCCCGGCACGTGGAGGCGCTGGGCCGCGCGCGCGCCGCGCTCGCGCGCGCGGCGGCACTCGCCTCGGCGGCCGCGCCCGGCGAGCTGATGTCGATCGAGCTGCGCGATGCCGCGAACGCCGTGGGCGAGGTGACGGGCGAGACCGTCGCCGAGGCCCTGCTCGACCGCATCTTCTCGCGCTTCTGCGTGGGCAAGTGAGCGAGCGCGACGCTCACCAGCCCGCCGTGCCGCGCGCACCGGCGCGCGAGATCGACGGCGTCCTCGACGTGCTCGTCGTCGGCGCCGGCCATGCCGGCTGCGAGGCCGCCTCGGCGTGCGCGCGGATGGGCCTCCGCACGGGGCTGCTGTCGGCGAATCTCGACGACTCGGCGAAGATGTCGTGCAATCCAGCCATCGGCGGCATCGCCAAGGGCCACATGGTGCGGGAGGTCGATGCGCTCGGCGGCATCATGGGCATCATCACGGATCGCGCGGGAATCCAGTTCAAGGTACTGAACCGGGGCCGCGGGCCGGCGGTGTGGTCCCCTCGCGCGCAGTGCGACAAGCCGCGCTACACCGCGGAGATGACGAAGCACCTCGCCTCGCTCGGCGCGCTCGAGCGCTTCGAGGGGCTCGCGAATCACGTCGTGCTCGAGCGCGGCCGTGTCGCCGGGCTCCAGCTCGCCGACGGGCGCGTGATTCGTTGCCGCGCGGCCGTCATCACGCCGGGCACGTTCCTCAACGGGCTGATCCACGTCGGCGACCGGCGCGTGGACGGCGGCCGCATCGGCGAGCACGCCGCGCGTGCGCTCAGCGAGTGCCTGGGCGAACTGGGGCTCGAGCGCGGCCGGCTCAAGACCGGAACCCCGCCGCGCCTGCACCGCGACAGCATCGACGTGGGCGCGATGAGCCCGCAGCCCGGTGACGAGCGGCCGCAGCCGTTCTCGCACTGGACCGATTCGCTCGATGTCGACCAGGTGCTGTGTCATCTCACGCGCACGAACGGGCGCACGCACCAGGTGATCCGCGACCACCTCCACCTGTCGCCGCTCTATTCGGGAGCGATCCGCGGCACCGGGCCGCGCTACTGCCCGTCGATCGAGGACAAGGTCGTCAAGTTCCCCGAGCGCGAGTCGCACCAGGTGTTCGTCGAGCCCGAGGGCCGCGACGTCGA
>JANLWK010000389.1:0-11771 GCA_031364505.1 Candidatus Eiseniibacteriota bacterium
CCCATCTGGAAATCACGTGGTTCGCCGCGGACGGCGCCCGCAGTCTCCACGAGATCGCCGCACTCGCGGCACTCGAGACGGGGCACGATTCGCTCGGCGACGTCGAGGAGTTCTTCCGGCTGACCGCCCGCATGGGACTCACGGCCTGAGCGGACCGGCCGCCTCGCGCCCCCGTCGATACGTGAAGCGGGCGGCCCCCCGTGGAGCCGCCGGGGAGCCGCCCGCCGTTCATCGTGTTCCGTGCGCGACTAGGGTGTCGTGGGAGCCGTGGGGGTCGCGGCCGCCGCGGGCTTCAGCCACTTGCTCAGCGGCTCGAGCGTCGCGTGCTTGATCAGTGCCTTCTTGCCGGGGTTGGGGCCGGCAGCGCCCCGGGGGGTCGTCGGATCCGAGCCGAGCGCGACGATCTTGTCGACCACGTCCATGCCCGAGATGACCTCGCCGAACACCGTGTAGCCGCCCGCATCGAGCGAGCGCTGGGGCGCGACGTCGATGAAGAACTGGGAGCCGCTCGAATCCTTGTTCGGATTCACGCCGTCGCCCATGCGCGCCGTCGCCACCGAGCCGCGCAGGTGCGCGCGCTTGATCTCCTGCGGCACCGTGTAGCCCGGGTCGCCCATGCCGTCGTCGTTCGGGTCGGCGTTTTTCGAGTTGGGATCACCACCCTGGATCATGAATCCCGGGATGACGCGGTGGAAATACGTCCCGTCGTAGAACTTTTCGCGCACGAGCTTCTTGAAGTTCGCCGTCGTCTTCGGCGCGTCCTCGGGATAGAACTTGATCACGATCGTGCCCAGCGCGGTCTCGAGCACGGCGACCTGCGGGCCGGCGGACGTGGACGGCTTCGCCTTGGACACCTTGGCCGCCGGCTTGGCGGCCGTGGCCGTACCGGATGCTGCGGCGGCCACACCGGCCGAGAGCGCGCACAGGCACACGACACTCACAACGCGACGGATCATGAAGTCCTCCTCACAGACGATGGCTGGCGCTCGATGGACGAACGCGGAGTCTAGGAGCCGTTGATTCGAAGGGTCAAGAATACGCGGTCGGCAGGGGCGCGGACGCGCGACATTGAAAAGCCGGCGTCAACTCGTCGGCGCGCGACGCGTGGTGCGCTCCGGGAATCGCGGCCGGCTTGCTATACTCGCCCGTCCACTCGGGCTGGCATCACGGAGTGACGCGCGCGATCAGGCCCCACATGCGGCCGGTGAGGCCCCGGTCGCGCCGGTGTGAGTAGCACCAGGCGGGGCTGCAGGAGGTGCAGGCGGGCGGATCGACGATTCGCTCGGGCCGCACGCCCGCGGCTTCGAGCTGGCGGCGCGCGGCGCGGCCGAGGTCGACGAACCAGCCGCCATCGCGGCGCTCGGCGGACTCGGCCGGAAACGCGGCGGCGACGTCTTCACCGACGCGGTAGCAGCAGGGACCGATGCAGGGTCCGAGGTAGACGCGCACGGCTCCGGCACCTTCGCCGGACCCCGTGAGTACCGATTCGAGCACCCGGGACGGCATGCCGGCCGCCGTTCCGCGCCAGCCGGAATGCGCGGCGGCGAGGGTGTCGCCGGAGACGAGCATCAAGGGGAGGCAGTCGGCACCGCTGACCGCGAGCGCAAGGCGGGGCAGGCGGGTGATCAGCGCATCGGTCTCACGGTGGAGACCGGGCTCTCCGGCGTCGGTCACACGGACGCCGTGGACCTGGCCGGCGGTGGCGACACTCTTGGGGGGAAGACCGAGCGCGGACAGCACGCGGCGGCGGTTTTCATCGACCGCCTCCGCACGGTCGGCGGTCGAGCGACCGAGGTTGAGCGTGGCGTAGGGCGTCTCGCTGACGCCGCCCAGTCGCGTGGTGGCGGCGACGACGATGCCCGGCGGGGCGTCCGTCGGGCGCCACATCGTGACGGGGCCGAACGTTTCGAGTGACCAGGACATCGAGCGAAGCTAGGGAACACGGTCGAGCGCGGTCAAGGACCGGCGCCCGGGAGGGGGATCGGGAGTGAGCGGCAGATCAGGACACGCGGTGCACGCGGCATGCTGGATCCTTCTCGCGGGATGCGTCGGCTCGGTGGGCTCGGCGGCATGGGCCGCCCCCGGAACTCCCGTCGCCACCGTGGGACCGCTCGTCGTCACGCAGGGCGAGCTCGACAAGCGATCGGCCGACATGCAGCGCGCCTACGAGTCGCGCCGCGGCCAGACGCTGTCGGACGTCATGCGCCTCGCGGTGCGTCGGCAGGCGCTCGAGACGCTCGTGCGCGGGCGCCTGTTCCGGCTCGAGGCGTCGCGCCGCGAGATCCCGGTGTCGCAGTCGGAGGCCGAGGACATCCTGAAGAAGCTGCCGATCTTCAACCCGGGTGGCCGCTTCAGCTCGAGCGCGTACCAGAACGCGCAGCTGCGCGACCCGAAGAAGTTCGCCGCGACGATCAACGAGATCAAGGCCGACCTCCGGTCGGACCGGCTTTCCGAGGACCTGCGGCGGCGCAATACGCCGGGAGAGGACAAGCTTCGCCAGGCCGCGCGGCGATCGCTCGAATCGGCGGACATCCGCTGGCTCGCGATACCATACGCACCGTTCTCGGGCACGCGGCGCGAGCCGGCCGAGCGCGAGGTGCTCGACTACTATCGCCGGCACGCCGCCGAATTCGTGCGTGCGGGCGATGCGCAGGTGCACGTGGTCGAGCTGGCGCCCGGGCCGCGCGGCGAGGAGCGCGCGCGGGTCCGCGCTCGCGCCGACAGCGCGCTCGACGCCGTGCGGGCCGGCATGTCGCTCGACGAGGCGTCCGAGCGGTTCAACGGCACGGTGCGGCAGTTCCAGCTGCGCGACGACAATTTCCCCGGCTCGTGGAAGGGTACGGCGGCGCAGAACACGCGCGTGTTCCAGTCGGAGACGGGCATCATCTTTCCCGAGCTCGTGGCGAGCGAGCGCGGCTGGCTCGTGGTCCAGATCGACCGCGCGACGCCGCGGCATGGGTCGGCGCTCCGCGACGTGGGGCTCGAGATCCGCGACACGCTGCGCACCCACGCGGCGCGCGAGGAGGACGAGCGCGAGCTCGCGGCCATGTATGCGGCGGCCGTCGACAGCATGTCGCGCCCGGGCTACCGTATCCGATACGCGGTCGTGGACCCGGCAGCGATCAAGGTCGGCGCGCCGACGTCCGACGACCTGACGCGCTACTACGAGCTCCACCGCGCCGACTACACGCGCTACGACGCCGCCACCCATGGCATCGTCGTGACGCCGCTCGTCCAGGTGCGTGACGAGATCGCCGAGAAGTGGGCGCGTAGCGAGCTCAACGTGCGGGCTCGTGACCTCGCCGGCCGGCTCCGCGCGGCTTGGTCGCAGAACCGCCGCGACCGCGGCCTCGAATCGCAGGTGACGGTGAACGACCTCGGCGCCGTGCCGTTCGGCTCGGGTCTCGGTGCCGACCGCGCCGCGGCGGCGATCGCCGACACGCTGCGCCGCCGCGTGTACGACCGTCGCGTCGAGATCGTGCCGTATCCCGGTGGCATCGCCGTCGTCCATGTCTACGAGCTGGTCGAGCGCGTGACGCCGTCTCTCGCCCAGGTGCGCGAGGCGCTGAGCGACCGGCTCGAGCGCGATCGCGAGGAGAGCGACATCGCGCGGGCCCGCGCCATCTTCGATCGTGACCCGCTGCGCTTCCAGCAGGACAAGCTCGTCCACTATTCACGCATGTGGGTGCGCCTGACGCCGGCGCTCGAGGTGCCGCTGTCGAAGGCCGAGGTCGAGGACCGCTACCGCACGCACCTGTCCGAGTACGCCCAGCCCGAGCGCTACCGCGTGCGCCAGATCCTGGCCCGCCCGGCGCGCCCCGATTCGCAGTCGATGCGCGCGGCCGCGGAGCGCGCGAGGGCGCTGGTGCGCCGGATCCGCGCCGGCGAGGACTTCGCCGAGGTGGCGCGCAAGGAATCCGACGACGACCTGACGCGCGAGGATGGCGGCGATCTCGGCTACCGCGCCCCCGGCGAGCTGGACCCGCTGCTCCAGAACGCGGCCTTCGCGCTCAAGGCGGGGGAGGTGAGCAACGTTGTCGAGATGGCGGACGGCTGCCATGTGCTCCAGGTCACCGAGTACGTGCCCGGCCAGGCCGAGCCGCTGGCGTGGGTGTACACGACGGTCGCCTACGACGCGGCGCTCGAGAAGTCGCAGCGCATGGCCCGCCACGTCGCCGACAGCCTGGCGCAGGTGATCCGGAGCCCCGAGCAGGCGCGCGTCGTGGCGCGGCAGCTCGGCCTCCAGGTCCGGCAATATCGCCACAAGCCCGGGGACCGCGCCTACTCGGCCGAGCAGCTTCACATGGCGTTGCTGCTCGAAACGCTCAAACCCGGGACGATGTATCCCGGCTCCGAGACGTTCCGCGGGCAGGGCTCGGCGGTGATGTGGGTCGACAGCGTGGCGGCACCCCGGCTCATGCGCTGGGACGAGGCCCAGCGCGTCGTGCTCGACGAGTATCGCCGCGACGCGAAGGCGCATTCGGTCCAGCGCAAGCTGGCAGAGCTGGACTCGCTGATGCGCGCGGGGACGCCGTTCGACACCCTGGCGGCCGCGTGGGGCGGGGCGAAGCGCGACTCCAATTATGTCCGCGGCAAGGGACTGCCATTGTATTTCGGTGCATCCGAGATCGATTCGGTCGTCTACGGCGCATCGGGAGCCCCGCCGCTCCCCGTCGGGCAATTGAGTGGTTGGATCGCGCTGCAGCAGGCGCAAGTGCGGCTGCGCGTCGCCAACCGCAAGGAGCCGTCCGGATCGGACGTCGAGTTCACGATGGGGCAGATCCGCGGAATCGCGCTGGAGTACGGACTCCAGAACGAAGTGAAGGACATGAAGAAGCGCTTCCCGGTGAAGATCGTCGATCCCATGCTTCGCGACGTTCCCCTGCCGCCCCTGCCCCCGTTGCCGGAGCTGTGAGCCCCCGCCGAGCCACCTGACACGGACGGGGCACTGCGCTCGCCGGCCGGTGCGAGATGCCCGGTCGGTGACCCCGCGTGGAGCGCGCTCCATGGGATTTCCCGCGGCCGGACGCCGCGCGGCTGCGTGGTATGGTTCCTGCTCGCCATCCATACGGGTCACACCTCCAACGTGATGGAACGCCCATGAGCACACTGGATCGACCGGGTGGCGCACCCCGCCATCTCGTCCTCATCGACTTCGACTGGGAAGACGCGGACCTGCTGCCCGAGCTGCTGCGCATGCCGGGCGTGTCGGTCCGTCTCGTCGCCGGCGCGACGGACCGGGACGCCGGCGTGCGCGTCGCCGAGCTGTGCGGCCTGCCGCGCAGCGTCGAGCTGGTCGACCTGACGCGCGAGATCTTCGACGTCGCGCTGCTGAGTGAGCGCAGCCCGCGTCGTGACCAGATCGAGCGCCTGCTGCGCGCGCTCGGGACGCCGATCGAGCCGCCGGTGGGCTTCGTCCGCAACGGTGAGACGCGCGAGCGCCGCGAGCCGGCGCACGACGGCGGTTCCGGCTACGACGCGGCGCAGCTCATCGAGGCCGCGCGCAACGACACGTTCCTCGACGGGCACGACGACGTGCCCGGCCTCGCCGGGCCGGCCGGGCTCGACGGCCGGCGTGAGCTGCCGGATCCCGAGGACAGCCTCGGGCTCGAGCGGCAGCTCGCCGACTGGGTCGCCGAGACGCGCGCCACGACGGCGGTGCTCGTGCGCGTCGAGGCGGATGCGCAGTCGCGTCTCTGCCGCAGCGGGCCCGAGGACGCGCTGCTCGAGTCGCTCGTCCAGCTCGCCGCACGGCTCGACATGCCGCACGTGCTCCGCCGCGAGGACGGACCGCAGCAGGGGCGGCTGTGGGGCGCGTGGCCGTTCCGCACCGAACACCGGCGCGCCGTTCTCGCGGTGGCCGCGGCCGACGGCGAGAGCGGCCGGCATGTCTGGGAGTCGGCGGTTCAGTCGCTGTGCGCGGCGTGGAGTGTCGCCGATCACGAACGGCTCGCCGATCCGCCGCGCGTCAACATCCTGCCGGCCGAGGCATTCGGCCAGCGGCTCGCGATGGCGCTCGAGCGTCACGAGGCGGAGGGATTCCGCTTCGCGCTCCACCGGCTCGTATTCCTGGGTTCCGAGGCCGCGGTCGACGCGTTGATCCGCGACTTGCCCGACCGCCTGCGCGGTACGGACTGCCTGTGCCGTCCGGCGCCGGACGAGCTGCTGCTGCTGTGCGCCGGTTCGACTCGGGCTTACGCCCACGTGCGGCACCGCATCGAGGCGCTGTGGCGACAGGCGTGGGGGGCGAGCGGAGGCTCGGGCGATGCGCCCGAGATCGCCGACGAGCGTCTCGCGCTCGACGGCGGTGACGATGTCCGCGGCTTCATGAACGCCGCGCAGGGCTGGTTCGCCCCCGCCCGCCCCTGACCGCAACGCGCGGCAACGATCCCAACGCCCGCAACGCCCGCGCCGCCGGTGCCGCCGGCGCGGTGGCCTCGACCCGCGCTTGCATCTCGCGGGCATCTGGCGGTGAGTTGCTCGCGCCATTCTTGACCCTTCGCGAGACGCTCGTGTAATGCTCCGGGCGCTTCGTCGGGAGGGGACATGGAACGCTCGATCCGGCGGCTGGCGCCTGAAACGGCCTCGCGCATCGCCGCCGGCGAGGTGATCGAGCGGCCCCTGTCCGCCCTCAAGGAAATCCTGGAAAACGCGCTCGATGCCGGCGCGCGCTCGATCGAGATCCGCGTCGAGCGCGGGCTCGATCACGGGTTCTCGGTGGCCGATGACGGCGCCGGCATCGCCCCCGGCGAGCTGGAGCTGGCGTTCGAGCGCCACGCCACGAGCAAGCTCGGTGTCTTCGACGACCTGGACCGCCTGGCGAGCCTCGGCTTTCGCGGCGAGGCGCTGCCCAGCATCTCGGCGGTGAGCCGCATGCGCATCGCGAGCCGGCGGCGCGCGGACGGCGCCGCGACGACGCTCGACGTGCGGGCGGGCGAGGTGACGGCCCGCGGCGAGGCGCCGCGCGCGACGGGCACGACGGTCGAGGTGTCCGAGTTGTTCTTCAATACGCCGGCGCGTCGCAAGTTCATGAACTCCCCGGCGGGCGAGCTGCGCGCCTCGGTGCGCCTGATCGAGTGCTACGGCCTCGCACGACCCGACGTCGGACTCCGGCTCGTCGTCGACGGGCGCACGCGGCTCGACTGGCCGGCGCTGCCGCCGCCCGAGGGTGACGACCCCGAGGAGCGGCTCGAATGGCGCCGCCGTCGCGCCACCGCGATCTGGGGGCCGCGCCACGCCGAGCAGCTCATCGCCTCGCGCGGCGAGCGCGACGGGATCGTGGTCGAGGCGCTACTCGGGTTGCCGGAGCATGCGCGCGCGAATCGCGAGGGCCAGGTCTTCCTGGTCAACGGGCGCTGGATCCAGAGCGCGATGCTGGGCCAGGCCGTGCGCCAGGCGTATGGGAACCTGCTTCCGACGGGACGGTTCCCCGCGTGCACGGTGTGGCTCACCGTCCCGCCCGACCGCCTCGATGTGAACGTGCATCCCACCAAGCGCGAGGTGCGCTTCGCCGACGACGGCGCGGTGCGCTCGGTGACCGCCGGCACGTGCGCGCGGCCGCTCGCGGGGCTGCAGCCGCCATTCACCGTGGTCCGCGGTGGCTCGGACGTGGGCTCGAGCGGCGCGGCGTGGGCCGACCGCGTGTTCGAGCGGCCGTCCGTCCCGGACGACGTGGGATCGCAGGGCGCGCTCGTGTTCGGCGCGGCCCCCTCGTCGGGCTCCGAAGGGACGGCGGCGACGACGCTCGCGGCCGCGGGCGTGGTGCTCAGAGCCCATCCCGGAGCCGATCCGGCGGCGGATCCGGCCGCTACCGCCGGGGCGCCCGCGACGGACCTGGCGCCGGAACTGTGGCAGCTGCACCGCACCTACATCCTGGCGCCGGTGCGCGGCGGCCTCGTGATCGTCGACCAGCACGCGGCGCACGAGCGCATCATCTATGAAGAGGCGCGCGCGCGGCTCGAGGGGCGCGTCGGCATGTCCCAGCAGTTGCTGTTCCCGACACTGGTCGACTTGTCGCAGAGCCAGTTCGACCTGGTGCTCGAGCTGGGGCCCTGGCTCAAGCAGCTGGGCTGGGACCTGTCGCCGCTCGGAGCGCCCACGGTCGTCGTGCGCGGTGTGCCGCCGGAGCTGCACGCCGAGCATCCGGGCCGGTTCCTGCAGGACGTGCTCGACGGCGTGAGCGAGTCGACCGGACGCACGAGCGACCAGGACATCGCCGAGCACCTGGCGCGCAGCTACGCCTGTCACGCGGCCGTGCGCGCTGGTGACCCGCTGTCGCCCGTCGAGATGCGCTCGCTCGTGGACCGGTTGTTCGCGACCTCGCGGCCGCACGGCGATCCGCACGGCCGCGTGACGTTCGTGCGCCTCGACCTGGACGAGCTGAACCGCCGCTTCGGCCGGTCATGAGCGCGGCGCCGGGCCGCGCGCCCGCGCGCGGCGTCGCGATCGTCGGCGCCACGGCGACGGGGAAGACGAGCGTCGCCGAGTGGGTCGCCGATCGGCTGGGCGGCGAGGTCGTCTGCGCCGATTCGCGCCAGGTGTTCCGCGAGCTCGAGATCGGCACCGGCAAGCCCACCCCCGAGGAGCGCGCGCGCCTGCCGCATCACCTGTTCGACGCGCTCGAGCTGGGCGAGCGCGCGAGCGCGGGGTGGTTCGCCCGCGCGGCCGCCGCGGTATGCGCCGAGATCACGGCACGAGGGCGTGTGCCGGTGCTCGTGGGCGGCTCGGGATTCTACGTGCGAGCGCTGATGAGCGGGCTCTCGGCGGAGCCGCCCCACGATCCGGCAGTGCGGGACAGGCTCCGCGAGCAGGCCGACCGCCTGGGCGTCGCGGCGCTGCACGCGCGCCTGACCGCCGTCGATCCGGCGACGGCCGCGCGACTGCACCCGGGCGACCGGCAGCGCGTGACGCGCGCGCTCGAGGTGTACGAGGCGAGCGGCCGGTCGCTCTCGGAGTGGCACGCCGAGCCCGCGAGCCCTGAGCTCGCGGCCGATTGGGCCGTCGCCGAGCTGCGCGTGACGCCGGCGGCGCTCGATACGCGCATCGCGGCGCGGACGCGGATGATGTTCGACGGCGGGCTGGTCGAGGAATGCGCGGCACTCGTCGCGGCGGGGCGCGGAGCGGCGTTGCGCGACCTGCACGCGGTCGGCTACGACGAGGCACTCGACCTCCTGGGCGCGACGATCGATCGCGAGCACGCAGAGCGGCGTACGAACGTGCGCACACGCCGGCTCGCCAAGCGCCAGCGCACGTGGTTCCGCCACCAGCTCGAGTCGACGCCAGTACCGGTCGACGGCCGGCCACTGCCGTCGATCGCCACCGAGGTGCTCGACATCGTCACGCGTCGCGGCGGCGGTTGACAGGCTCCGGGGGCCACGCCTACGCTTCGCCGCCGTTCCAGCACTCAGCCGCACCGCGCGGGCATAGCTCAGTTGGTAGAGCGCGAGCTTCCCATGCTTGTGGTGGGGGGTTCGAACCCCGTTGCCCGCTCCAACTTGACGCCGTGGGCCCTCGGCGTTCCGTCCCGCCGAGCGTCGCCATCAGGCGTCGCCCGGCGGGGCCGATGTTCCGGCGTCGCGCAGATGCGCTACCATGGGTGCCGAACCCCTTGGGAGGGCCGCCCCCGTGGGTACGCGGCGGGTGTTTTTCCAGGGTCTCATCGTGCTCGTCACGGTGTGGCTCGCAAGCGACGTTCGTCCGGCACGCTCGCAGACAATCGACTCGCTCCGGACCCCGGATCTCGAGACGTCGCTGCGCGAATCGCGGGCGCTGCTCCGGGGCGGCGAATACGATCGCGCCATCCAGATCCTCGAGGCCGCGATCGCGCGGCTTCACGTTCCGCCTCGCCAGCTCGCGGACGTCTACCTGCTGATGGTCAAGAGCTACGTGATCGCCGGCAACTTCCAGAAGTCTCAGCCCGGCGGCCGGGACGCATGGATCCACTACCACGCCGAGGCTCGCCGGCGCATCGGTGAGTGTCTGGCCATTCGCGCCCTTCGCCACACGACGCCCGAGCCGGCCGACGAGTATCCGCCCGAGATGCTCGCCATGTTCGCGGAGGCGCGCGGGCGGATGTTCGGCTCGTTCGCCGTCGTGGCCGTCGACCCTCCGGGATCGACCGTGATCCTCGATGCCGACACCGTTCGGTCGGGGCAGGACGGTAAGTACGTCGAGCCGGACGTGTCGATCGGCGCACACAACGTGCTGATTCAGCACGACGGCTATCTGACCCAGAGCGATGCCGTCACGGTCGGGCGTGGCGCCACGCTCCAGCGGACCTACCGACTCGCCAAGGAGCGGGGCCGCATGTGGTACGCGTCCCGTATCGCGGCGGCGGTGGGCACGGCGGCGGGGGTCGGGCTCGCGGTGCGCGGCGGATCGAGCTCGGACGACGACCTGGGCGCCGGTCGCGTGCTCGATCTGGATCCTTCCGTTCGAGCCTCGGGCATGGCGGGCGCGAGCAACGCGGTGTTCTGGGGTGACGATCCCAACGATTGGGCGAATCCCGCAGTCCTCGGACTCCAGCGTGGCGTGCGCTACGGCTGGGGGAATACGTCGCTCGGACCGAACCAGGTGAGCGACATCCAATTCTCCACGCACCGAACGGTCATGGGTGGCGGCGGATTGGGCGTCGGACTGCCGGGCTTACTCGGCGAGCACGGCAGCGGGCACCTCCGTTACGCACGATCCGAGGGACGCGACGAGGCGGGAAACTTCACCGGAACCTTCGGGACCGACGAAGGGGTGACCTCGTGGGGCGTCGGCGTGAATGTTTCGAAAGCACTGGAGAGCGTGCTTCGGCTCGCGGGTTATCGGCCGCCCGAGCTCAGCCGTTCGTTCGACGCCGCATTCGGTCTCGATCGCAAGTCGGTGCACGTGGCGCTGGGAGGAACGACCGAAGGCACGACCTCCGACACGGACTACGGACTGCTCCTTCGGGCGAATCTGATCGATCACTTCGGCACGCCGGCGATACGATGGCCGGTCCGAGTCGACGCGAGCTGGGGGCTCTCGGTCGTCAACGCCGAAGACGCCGTGGTGTCCTTTTCACCGGACGATGCCGCCGAACCCCTGACGCGTACGTACCGCAATGGCTTCGCGGTGCGCCTCGCCACGGGGACGCTCGGCTCGGGTCCGTCGACGCGTTCGTGGCTGCCGATCGAATCGCTCACGCCGCTCGTCGACCTGGGCATCGCGGCCGACTTCGAGCGATCCGACGCATTCGAGTCCAAGTCGCACACCCAGCGCTACGGCGTCGAGCTCACCGTGGCCAGGACGCTGACCCTGCGTACGGGCAGCGTGCAGAATCGTCGCTTCGGCATGCATGCGGCGACCTTCGGGCTCGGAGTGGGATACCGCTACAAGGATCGGGCGGGCGTTCGCTATGACTGGGCCACGGTGCCGAACGGGGCGGCGTCCTACAACACGCACCGCCATGCGGTGGTGGTGTTCTTCGATCCTCGTGCCGTGGCGCGCGTGATCCACTGACGACGATTCGCTCTGCGAGCGTACTTCATCTAGTTTGTCACGCGTTCGATCACTCGGGGTGCGATCCCACTTTAGGGTCCATGATTGCACTCCATGCCTCCCGGGACCCGTGCGCCGCTCCCACACGACTCGTGCCGTCCTCCGTCGTCGCCATCATCGGACGTCCCAACGTGGGAAAGTCCACGTTCTTCAACCGCGTGCTCGGCGAGCGGCGGGCGGTCGTGCACGACCGCCCGGGCATCACGCGTGACCGCAACGCGGTCCGCGCGGAATGGAGCGGGCGG
>JANLWK010000416.1:0-2546 GCA_031364505.1 Candidatus Eiseniibacteriota bacterium
GCGTGTCGGTGAATTGCGGCGCCACGCAGGCGTTCACGATCACGCCGAACGCGTGCTTCAGCATCGCCGACGTCGTCGTCGACGGCGTGTCGCGGGGCGCCGTCAGTTCCTACACGTTCACGAACGTGACGGCGAATCACACGATCGCCATGAGCTTTGCGCAACTCTCCTACACGATCGTCACATCACCCGGTTCCAACGGAACGATCTATCCGCCGGGCAACGCCACCGTGGCGTGCGGCAACGATCATGCGTTCTCGATCAACCCCGACGCCTGCTACCACGTGGCCGATGTCGTCGTGGACGGCGTGTCGCGCGGCGCGCTCACGTCCTACACGTTCACGAACGTGCAGGCGAACCACACGATCGCCGCGAGCTTCGCGATCAACGTCTACACGATCGACGCCTCCGCCGGTGCCAACGGCACGATCACCCCGAGCGGGCTCCAGCCCGTGAACTGCGGCGATGACCAGACGTTCGCGATCGCGGCGGCGTCCTGCCACCACATCCTGGACGTTGTGGTCGACGCGGTCTCGCGTGGGGCGGTGGGCTCCTACACATTCACGAACGTGCAAGCGAACCACACGATCGCGGCGAGCTTCGCGATCAACGTCTACACGATCGATGCCTCCGCCGGTGCCAACGGCACGATCAGCCCGAGCGGGCTCCAGCCCGTGAACTGCGGCGATGACCAGACGTTCACGATCGCCGCGGCGTCCTGCTACCACATCCTCGACGTGGTAGTCGACGCGGTATCGCGTGGAGCGGTCGGCTCGTACACGTTCACGAACGTGCAGGCAAACCACACCATCGCGGCGAGCTTCGCGATCAACACCTACACGATCGACGCCTCGGCCGGGTTCGGCGGCACCATCTCCCCGGATGGCCTCGTGTCGGTCGACTGTGGCGATGACCAGACGTTCACGATCGCCCCTTCGGCCATCTGTCTTCACATCGAGGATGTGGTGGTGGACGGCGTGTCGCGGGGAGCGGTGTCGACGTACACGTTCTCGAACGTGACCACCGACCACACGATTGCGGCGAGCTTCGCCTTCAACCAGTACACCATCACCGCCACGGCCGGTCCGGGCGGCAGCATCGACCCCGGTACCGACACGTGGCCGTGCAATTCGGACGCGGCGTTCACCATCACTCCAGACGCCTGCTACCACATCGACGACGTGGTCGTGGACGGCGTGTCGCGCGGGGCGGTGTCGAGCTACACGTTCCTGAATGTGTACGCCGATCACACGATCGCGGCCAGCTTCGCACTCAATACCTACACGATCGACGCCTCGGCAGGTGCCCATGGCACGATCACGCCGAATGGGCTGCTGCCCGTGAACTGCGGTGACGACCAGGCGTTCACGATCGCTCCGGCGTCCTGCTACCACATCGACGATGTCGTCGTGGATGGCGTGTCGCGCGGCGCGGTCGGCTCGTACGCGTTCGACGACGTGACGGCCGACCACACGATCACGGCGAGCTTCGCGATCAACGTGTACACGATCGACGCCTCAGCCGGCGCGGGTGGCTCGATCAGCCCGAGTGGGCTGGGACCCGTGAACTGCGGTGACGACCAGGCGTTCTCGATTGCGGCGGCCTCGTGTTACGACATCGCGGATGTCGTTGTGGACGGCGTCTCCCGCGGAGCGCTGTCGAGCTACACGTTCCTCGCGGTGACGTCGAACCACACGATCGCGGCGAGCTTCTCGCTGAACGTCTACACGATCGACGCGTCGGCAGGTGCCCACGGCACGATCAGCCCGAGCGGGCTCCAGCCGGTGAACTGCGGCGACGACCAGGCGTTCGCGATCGCGCCCGCGAGCTGTTACTCGATCAGCGACGTCGTCGTGGATGGCGTGTCGCGCGGAGCGGTGGGCTCGTACACGTTCCTCGCGGTGTCGGCGAACCACACGATCACGGCTAGCTTCGCGCTGAACGTCTACACGATCGACGCGTCGGCAGGTGCCCAGGGCACGATCAGCCCGAGCGGGCTCCATCCGGTGAACTGCGGTGACGACCAGGCGTTCACGATCGCGCCCGCGAGCTGTTACTCGATCAGCGACGTCGTCGTGGACGGCGTGTCGCGCGGTGCGTTGGGCTCGTACACGTTCCTCGCGGTGGCCACGAACCACACGATCGCGGCGTCGTTCTCGCTGAACGTCTTCACGATCGACGCCTCGGCGGGATCGGGTGGTGTGATCAGTCCGAGCGGACTCGTGGCCGTCAACTGCGGCAGCGATCAGACGTTCAGCATCACGCCCTTCCAGTGCTCCGTCATCGCGGACGTGGTCGTCGACGGCGTGTCCCGCGGCGCGGTCGGGAGCTATACGTTCACGAGCGTGCAGTTGAACCACACGATCGCGGCGAGCTTCTCGCAGATCGTCTACGCGATCGACGCGTCGGCGGGGCCGGGCGGGAGCATCAGCCCGAGCGGGCTCGTGTCGGTGAACTGCGGCAACAACGCGACGTTCAACATCTCGGCGGCACCGTGCTACCACATCGCGAGCGTGGTGGTGGACGGGGTGCCGCGGGGCGCCGTG
>JANLWK010000446.1:0-1646 GCA_031364505.1 Candidatus Eiseniibacteriota bacterium
CCTATATCGACGACCAGAGCGCCGAGGAGACCCGCATCAACCGCGGCACGCTAACCGAACCCGGCAAGCCGAGCCCGTTCCGCGCGCGTTCGGTGGACGAAAACCTCGACCTGTTCCGGCGTATGCGCGCCGGCGAGTTTCCCAATGGTGCCAGGGTGCTGCGGGCCAAGATCGACATGGCCGCCGGCAACATCAACCTGCGCGATCCCGTGCTCTATCGCATCCTCCATGCCGCGCACCCGCGCACCGGCACCACATGGTCGATCTATCCGAGCTACGACTATGCCCACGGCCAGTCGGACGCCATCGAGGGCATTACGCACTCGATCTGCACGCTCGAGTTCGAGGACCACCGGCCGCTCTACGACTGGTTCCTGGACAATCTGCCCGTGCCCTCCCGGCCCCGCCAGTACGAGTTCGCACGCCTCAACCTGACCTATGCGATCCTGTCCAAGCGCGTGCTCACCCAGCTCGTTCGCGAGGGCCACGTATCGGGCTGGGACGATCCGCGCATGCCGACGCTCGCTGGTCTGCGCCGCCGCGGCGTTCCCCCCGAGGCGCTGCGCGATTTCGTCCGCCGCATCGGTGTCGCCAAGGCCTACTCGATCGTCGATGCGGCAATGCTCGACTTCTCGATCCGCGAGGTGCTGAACAAGACGGCGCTGCGGCGCATGGCCGTGCTGCGGCCCTTGAAGGTGGTGATCGAGAACTATCCCGTAGGCCAGACCGAGGAGTTGGACGCCGTCAACAATCCCGAGAACCAGGCGGCTGGCTCGCGCAAGGTGCGTTTCTCCCGTGAGCTCTATATCGAGCGCGAGGACTTCATGGAGAACCCGCCCAAGAAGTTTTACCGCCTCTCGCCCGGCAAGGAGGTGCGCCTGCGCTACGCCTACTTCGTCACGTGCCGCGACGTGAAGCGCGATGCCAAGGGCGAGATCGTCGAGCTCGTCTGCACCTACGATCCGGCCACCCGCGGCGGCAACAACCCGCCCGATGGCCGCAAGGTGCAGGCCACCCTGCATTGGGTGTCGGCGGCCGATTCCGTTCCGGCCGAGGTGCGCCTCTACGGCCCGCTGTTCAGCAAGCCCGATCCGGATGCGGCAAATTTCGCCGCCGACCTCGACCCGGCCTCGCTCAAGATCGTGCACGACGCCCGCCTCGAGCCCGCGTTGGCAACCGCGAAAGATGGCTCGGCGGTGCAGTTCGAACGCCTCGGCTACTTCTGTCGTGACCAGGACTCCAAACCCGGCCACCTCCTGTTCAACCGCACGGTCGGCCTGCGCGACACCTTCGCCAAGGAGGTGAAGGGCGCGGGCAAGCACTGACGCCACCTCGGCCCCCCGCCGCGGCACCAACGGTGGCACGGTCGGGTTGTATGTATGCCGAGCAAAGGCTCCGCCGACCGTGCTATAGTCGCAATCCACCAGCGCAGTGGCGCAGCACATAGGATGCGGAAGGAGCCATCATGACGGAAGGCACACCTCGCCAGCGGTCGATTGGCGCCCAGCACCGTCGCCGTCGTCTCCGCGCGGCCCTCCTCGCCTGCCTGCTCCCACTCGCCCTGTGCGCATCACCTGGCGAGGCGGATGCCAAGAAGTGGTTCAAGCGCGGCGGTGGTGGTGGTGGCAGCAGCAGCAGCACGCTGG
>JANLWK010000453.1:0-4882 GCA_031364505.1 Candidatus Eiseniibacteriota bacterium
ACGCGGTCGAATTCCGCAAGGTCAAGAACCTGGTCATCGTGACCCGCGCCTAAGAAGACACCCGGATCCGGGCCCTTGACCGGGGCTCACCCGGATTCCGAGCGAACGCCCGCACGAGAACCTTCGTGCGGGCGTTTGTGCTTGTGGCGGGCGGGGCGCTGCGGCGCCGCCGTATGGCGTGCGCCGGCGGATGGGCCCTACGCCTCGTCTTCGTCCCCGGTGGCGGCCGTGCCCTCGACGATCGCGGTCAGCCGTTCGCGCGCGGGGATCACGAATCGCCGCTGGCCGGTGATGAGCACGCCCTCGCGGCCCCAGCGCGACATGATGCGGATCGCGGTCTCGACGGTGGTGCCCACCATCTCGGCGATCTCCTGGCGCGAGAGCGGGAGCCCGATCTCGATGCCGTCCTTCGTCTCGGTGCCCATGCGGTCGGCGAGCGTGAGGAACAGCTGGGCGATGCGCGTCTCGATGCGGGCGCCGCGCATCTCCTGCACCTTGCGCACGAGACCGACCATCAGCCGCGTCAGCTCGCGGATGATCGCGCGCGCGAATTCCGGGTTGCGGTCGAGCATCTCGAAGTACTCGCGGCGCGGCAGCAGCAGCAGCGAGGTGGGCTCGAGGCACACCGCACTCGCCGGGTAGGGCATGTAGTTGTACACGGCGATCGCGCCCACCGGCTCGCCCGGGCCGAAGATCTCGAGAATCACGTCACCCGCCTCGGCATGACGGACGACCTTCACGCGGCCGTGGATGATCAGCGTGAGTGAGGCGGCATCGTCGCCTTCGTGCCACAGGAAATCGCCGCGCGGGTAGTCGCGGACGGTCGCGAGCTCGACGATGCGCGCCTGGTCGCGCGCCGTGAGGCCGCGAAACATTGGGATCGAGCGCACCGCGCTCGTCACGCGGTCCGCGGTCGGGGTCCCGCTCACGTTCGTCTCGTCATGGCGTCACTCCGCAGGGCGCCGCTGCCCCTGGATGCCAGGGGCCAGGAGCGCCGGGTGACGCGAATCAGTACCGCGCCCGGGGCATCCCGCACAACTCGCCGCCGCCATTGGCGTTGCGCCGCCCGGCGACCCCTGCGGAAATCTGCACGGCGTATGACGCACGTCATACCGGGCCGTCCCCAAGGGCCCGATGCTGTTCATGCGCGGGGCATCGTGCTCGGCGCGGGAGGCACCATGGCCACGCGAACCGCGAACGCGTTTCGACCCTTTCTGGACGACCACCGCCGCGTGCTCGAGCGGCTGGCGGCGCTCGAGCCCGTGATCGCGCGGCAGGGCCGGACCGGCCGGTTGAGCCGCCGCGGCGAGTCGTCCCTGCGCGAGCTGGTCACCGCGCTGTTCCATCAATTCTCGACCCACATGTCGGCCGAGGAGAACGTGCTCTATCCGGCGCTCGCCGAGGCGTTCCCGGCCGCGCGCCAGAGCCTGCGCCCGCTCCAGCGAGAGCATGCCGAGCTGCGCACGATGCTGCTCCGGCTCGACGCGTTGCTCGGGAACCCGGCCACGGATTCGCGCGACGAACAAGTCGCCGTCCAGGCGCGCGATCTCATCGACCTGCTCACGATTCACATCCGCAAGGAAGAACACTCCGTACTCGACGTCGCCCGCCGCGTACTCACGCCCGGGGAGATCTCGGCACTTGGGCGTCGCATCGCCGTGTACCGCGGCGCCTCGCCCGGGCGGCGGACACGCACGAACCCGAAAGGAACACGCACATGACGCGCCCCGCTGCCGTCTGCCTCACGCTACTCGCCCTCGTCGCGGCCCTCGTCGGCTGCGGCGGCGGAGGATCGAAATCATCCACCGCGGCGCCCGCGGCCTCCGCGTCCGGGCCGGCGGCGGTCTCCGCCTACGACTCGGGCCCGCGTGCCGCCGACACGCCGCGGGACGAAGCCCGCGCGGAGGAGGGCAAGGCCCTGTTCCAGACGAAGGGCTGCTCGGCCTGCCACGCCTTCGGCAAGCGGCTCTCGTGCCCGGACCTCGCGGGCGTCACGAAGCGCCGGACGGTCGAGTGGATGACGCAGCAGATCCTCCACCCCGAGGTCATGACCAAGTCCGATCCCATCGCCCACGAGTTGTACGCGCAGTACGCGCTCCAGATGCCGAATCAGGGCCTCACTCCGGAACAGGCCGCCGCCGTGATCGAGTACTTCAAGCACATGGATCACGAAGCGTCCGAGACCGAGTCCAAGTAGGAGGAATCGTCATGAAACGCTGGCTCAGCTTCATCGCCCTCGCGCTCGGCGCGGCGGTCGTGTACGGGCAGGTCTCGGGTTGCGCCTCGCTCGGCAAGGCGCAGGGTGGCGCCAAGGGCGACGCGGCGCATCGCGTCTACGTGAAGCCCGGCGAGCACGACGCCTACTACGCGTTCTTCTCGGGTGGCCATTCGGGACAGATCTTCGTCTACGGCATGCCGTCATGCCGGCACATCACCACGATCCCCGTGTTCACCCCGGAGCCCGCGGTTGGCTACGGCTACGACGAGGAGTCCAAGGCGATGCTCGGCGGCCGCACCTGGGGCGACGCGCACCACCCGGGCCTGTCGGAGACGGATGGCGACTACGACGGCCGCTGGTTGTTCATCAACGACATGGTCAGCGCTCGTATCGCGCGCATCGACCTGTCGGACTTCAAGACGCGGCAGATCTTCGGCCCGATTCCGAACCTGTCGGCCGCCCACGCCTGCCCCTTCCCGACGCCGAACACCGAGTACGTGTTCGCCGCCTCGCGGTTCTCGGCGCCGGTGCCGGTGACGGCCTATAGCAAGATTGAGGACTACGCGAAGAACTTCAAAGGCATCATCGCCGGCATCAAGGTGGACCCCAAGGACGGCACCATGTCGATGGGGTTCGAGATCCTGATGCCGCCGTTCGACTGGGACCTGTCGGACGCCGGCAAGGGCCCGAGCCAGGGCTGGCAGTTCTTCACCTGCTACAACAGCGAGATGGCGTACGACTCGCTCGAGGTGAAGGCGTCGCAGGCCGAGCGCGACTACGTCGCCGCGGTGGACTGGCGGGCGGCACAGAAGGCCGTCGACGACGGCAAGGGGCACCTGATCGGCGGAACCCAGGTGCTCGACCCGAAGGAGGTCCCCGGCATCGTCTACCTGATCCCGGTGCCGAAGAGCCCGCACGGGGTCGACGTGAACCCGAGCGGCGAATTCATCTGCTGCTCCGGCAAGTTGCAGGCCGAGGTCAGCGTCTACAGCTTCAAGAAGTTCCAGGACGCCGTCGCGGCGAAGCGGTACGAGGCGAACGCGTTCGGCATTCCGGTGCTCACCTACGAGGACTGCCTCGAGGCCAAGGTGCCGATCGGCCTGGGGCCGCTGCACACTCAGTTCGACGACAAGGGCTTCGCCTACACGTCGTTGTTCCTCGATTCGCAGATCGCCAAGTGGAAGGTCGGTCCGCCGTGGACCGTGGTCGACAAGATCGACGTCTACTATTCCATCGGCCACCTGATGGCATCCGAGGGTGACACGCGGCATCCGACGGGCGAATACGTCGTGGCGCTCGACAAGCTGTCGAAGGACCGCTACCTGAGCGTCGGCCCGACGCACCCCGAGGCCGCCCAGCTCATCGACCTGCGCGGGCCGAAGATGGAGTTGCTCCAGGACTTCCCGACGTACCTCGAGCCGCACTACGCGCAGATGATCCGGGCCGAGAAGGTGAAGCCCTTCACGGTCTACCCGCTGGAACAGAACAACAAGCCGGGTGCGATCAAGCGCGCCGAGGACGCGCGTGTCGAGAAGAAGGGATCGCGCGTGGACGTGTACATGGTGGCGGTGCGCTCGCACTTCGCGCCCGACATCGTGCGCGTGAACGAGGGCGATGACGTGTATTTCCACGTCACGAACGTCGAACAGGACGACGACATCGCGCACGGCTTCGGCGTGCTGTTCTCGAGCGACAACATGCAGGTCGAGCCCGGCGAGACGAAGACCATGCACTGGACGGCCGGCAAGGCGGGCATCACGCCGTTCTACTGCTCGAACTTCTGCAGCGCGCTGCACCAGGAGATGCAGGGTTACATCGAAGTCCGGCCGAAGGGCCAGGCCGTGGCGGCGATCCAGCGTCCCGATCCGCGCACGGTGGCGGAAGTGGCGGCGCTGATGGCCACGCGGTAGGCGCGCGGGGGCGAGCCATCGTGGCCCGCCCCCTTCACGCCCGCCCAAAGGGCCCGGGCGCGCGGCCGCGGCGCGCCGGAACCGAGGAGTCTCACGTGCACTACCTGACCGAGCGATACGGGCGATCCGAGCGGCGACTCATCGTCCTCGCCGCACTCGTGCTGATTCCCGTGTTCTTCCTGCCGGTGCTGCCGATCTGGCAGATCAAGCTGTGGGCGCCGCAGTATCGCGAGGGGCTCACGCTCACCATCTACACGCACACTATCAAGGGCGATCTGCGCAACATCAACCTGCTCAACCACTACGTCGGCATGCACGCCATCGAGCCGGGGGAGTTCAAGGAGTTCCGCTTCATGCCGCAGGCGCTGACGGCGTTCGGCCTGTTCGCCCTGCTCGCGTTCCTGATCAACCGGCGCTGGGTCGCCATGCTGGGCTGGCTGCTGTTCACGGGGTTCGCGGTGGTCATGTTCGCGGACTACGCGAACTGGCTGTGGCACTACGGCCACGATCTCGATCCGCGCGCGCCGATCAAGTTGCCGGGGTTCGGGCCGCCGCTCATCGGGTGGAAGCAGATGGCGAACTTCAAGGTGCTGAGCCTGCCCGGCGCGGGGACCGTGCTGCTCGGTGTCGCGTGGCTGCTGGGCCCCATCTCGATATGGCTCGAGATGCGCGAGGCCGCGCGCGCGGCGCGTGTGGCGGCGTCGGCGGCCGCGCCGCCCGCACCGCCCGCGGCCGGCGCCTAGCCGTGCGCCGC
>JANLWK010000461.1:0-1698 GCA_031364505.1 Candidatus Eiseniibacteriota bacterium
ACCGAGGGCCGGAACTCGGGCTTCACGATCGACGGCAGCATCGCCCGCTTCGGCTGGTCGCTCGACGCCCAGTACGCGGAGAGCAGGCCCACCGAGGACACGCCGCGCGAAGGCGCGGTCAACGTGACGCAAGACAACGAGACGATCGAGGCTGTGGCGGTCCGCTATCGCGAGCGCTCGCGGACGCGCTCGCGTTCGATGAACGGCCAGATCGCCCGCTCGCTCTCGCGCCGGGTCACGCTGCGTGCGCGCGGCAGCATCTCGCTCGGCACGAACCGCTACGACGTGACCGACAATGCCTACCTCGCGCAGACGAACGGCGTGGCCGTGAAGCCGGGAGATCCGTCGGACGACTACCGCCAGTCCTACCGGATCGAGGCCACGTACGCGCCGAACGCCTTCACGAGCAGCACGTTCGGACTCGAGGTGGCGCGCATCGAGTTGCTGCAGTTGAACGCCGACCGCAGCATCGTGAACAAGGAGGATCGCGTCTACCGGTCGGACTGGGTCTGGACCTACCGGCTGCTGCCCGGCCTCACCGCGAACCAGCGCAACCAGGTCAGCGCCACGTACACGCACAACATCTACGTGCCGAAGAACAACCGGCTGGCCCTGAGCTACACGGCGCTGACGACGCTGAACGCGCGGCTCACGACGCACCTGTCGGCCGACCTGAACCACAACCTGATCTACAGTCCGAACGGCGGCTACGCGCGCGCCGCGACCGACGGACGCGAGTACTTCAGCGTGTCGGACGCGACCCGCGACTACTCGCTCTACGGCCGCCTGAACTACACGCCGCTGTCCGCCCTCACGCTCTCGTTCAACCCGACGTACACGGCGAACCAGCGTGACGACCGCTCGTCCGGCACCGCCGTGCCCACGTCGCGGCGCCGCCAGCTCGGGCTGTCGGCCGGCGCCAACCTGAACAGCGGGATCGGCAAGCACGCGCGCGTGACGGGTTCGATCAACCGCAGCTTCGACTCGCGGCGCGACGTCTCGTACTCGGGCGGCGTGCCGGGCTACCTGCCGCGCACGGCATACGACTTCTGGAACGGTTCGCTCCAGTTCACGTGGAACCTGTGATGAGACCCGGGCCCCCGCGCCGCGACGCCGGTCACACGCCGCGATACTCGTGCGCCGCGTGGCCGCGGACCGCGTTCGCCGCGGCGGTCGTCGCGCTCGCGCTGGCTGGCTGCCGCAACCCGTTCGCGCCGTCCGAACCGCAGCCGCCGGTCGAGGCTGCCGTCCCCGTTCGGACCGACTACGCCACTCCGGAGGGCGTGCTGACGACGATCCGGGATGCCGTGTTCGCGCGGAACCAGAGCGACGGAGCGGCGGCGTACATCGGCGCGTTCTCCGACACCGGCTATGTGCAGGTGTTCGACCCGGGCGTCGTCGAGGATCGAACGCAGGCCGGCAAAGCGATTCCCACCTGGACGCGCGCACTCGAGCGCACGTTCTATGTCTACGTGTTCCAGCCCCAGGTCCTGCTCGTCCAGAATCCCGGTCTCTACAAGGACGCCGACTACGTGTTGAGCTGGACGCCCGAGATCGCCTCGGACGACATCAATCTCGACAGTGGGGTGGCGACCCTCTACCGGCTCTACCACCTCACGGCGACGATCTCGGACGGCAGCGTGGCCCAGCTGGCCTACGGTCACGCCCGCATCGTCATGGAGCGCAACGCATCCGGAA
>JANLWK010000037.1:0-47208 GCA_031364505.1 Candidatus Eiseniibacteriota bacterium
GAACATCATGAGGTAGCGGCCGGGCCCCCACAGCTCGCGCATGCGGCGCGCCTCGTCCTTCAGCAGCTCGAACGTCCCGGGTTCGGACAGGCAGCAGGTCACCTGTTTCTCGTAGACGATGGCGACCTGGTGCCACGACGCGCGGAGCCGCGTGCCGTCGGGCAGCGACGTGCGGATTTCGGGCGGTTCGTACCACTCCTCGAACGAGCCGGCGCCGTGCGCGCGTCCCATCAGCGTGTCGGCGACCGGCGCGAAGTCGCGCCCCTCGACGAGGACCCGGCCACTCGCTTCGTCGCGCAGCGCGAACGGCGCGCCGGGCCGCCGCACGAGATTGACCGGGCCCGTCTCCTCGATCGTCCAGTCGCGCCACTCGAGCCGGCCGCGCGTGGGGCGCCACACGCCCATGTAGACCCGCACCTTCGAGTGCTCCAGCGAATTGAACACGAGCGAGTGCTCGGTCCAGTCCTGCGCCGCCCGGACCCCGAGCGACTTCATGAAGTGAATGACCCGCCTGCCGCCGAGCACCTGGATGAGTGGCTCGCCCTCGAACGCGCGCGTCCGGATCCACACGGAGACGCGATAGCTCCGGTGCGGGCTCACCGGCACGTCGTACCACCAGCGCGCATGCCTCCGGTTGCCTTCGATCGTGGCGACGCGGCCGGTGACGCGCACGTCCGTGTCCTTGCCCGCGGGCGCGTCCGCGAACGCCACCGGCGGGTCGGGCACGAGCCGCGCGGTGCCGCCGCTGACCTCGAAGCGGGCGTTCGCGACCGGGAGGGCCTCGACGAGGTTGGGATCGGCGGCGAGCATCGAGCTGGAGCGGCCGACCTGGAACACGCCGGGGACGATGCCGAGGCCGATCGAGTCGGCGAGCGCCTTGAGCCGCCGGGCGTGCTCGAAGTACGCGTCGCCCATGTCGCGGAGGCGGGCGAACCGGACGTCGGCGAGCACAACGCGGCGGTATCCGGCGCGGCGGGCGCGGATCCACAGCGGCGTCAGCCGGTCGACGACGTGTGCGTCCGAGAGATCGGTGAGGTCGTAGAACCACAGCTCGGGCGGCGGCCCGGCGGGCGCCGCGTCGCGACGCAGCGCACAGCCGGCGCTCAGCGCCACGGCGATCGCCAGCGCTGCCGCCACCACCCACGCCCGTCGCTGCCTCGTCGTCCGCACGGACGGCCCTCCACGGGAACCCGCTCGGCACCGGACCGCCGAGACCGGCGCACGATACGGGCAGACGCCTTAGGGCGTCGAGGCGTCGGCGTCCCGACTCCCACGCTACCGCCTCGCCCCACGCGGGCGAGAAACGACTTGACGCGGCGAGTCATATGCATTTTTATTCATGCTCATGCATATCTATTCGCACCCTTCCGGAGGCCCCGCATGCCCCGCAGCCGCCGTCTGACATTGATCGCCCGGTTGCTCGGCGAACGTCGGTTCGCGAGCCAGGACGAGCTGGCGCGCGCGCTGTCGAGCGCGGGTGTCGAAACGACGCAGGCGACGCTGTCGCGCGATCTGCGCAGCCTTGGAGTTGCCAAGCGCTCCGACGGCGGCAGCACGTGGTACGAGTTGCCCGCGCCCGGGCACGAGACGCTGGACCGCGAGCGCCGGACGCTGGATCTCAAGACGTTCGTGAACGAAGTGCGCATGGCCCAGAACCTGGTGGTGGTCCGCACCCCTCCCGGCCACGCGAACGGCGTCGGCCGCGCGATCGACATGGCGGACTTCGACGGCGTCGTGGGGACCGTGGCGGGCGACGACACCGTGCTCATCGTGCTCGAGGACGCGCCCCGGGCGCGGCGCATGAAGCGGCACCTGGACGACATCGCCCGCGGAGGTCCGGTCGGAGCCCCGGCGCGAGCGCAAGCGCGATCCACGCCGGGAACTTCGACACGAGCCGCGGCGCGATGACGGTCGAGACCCGGGCTCACGTTTACCCCGCTTCGGGAACGACCGCGGCCCCCCGGCACGCGCGCATCGCCGTGCTGGGCGCCAGCGGCTATTCCGGCCAGGAGTTCGCGCGCCTGGCGCTCGGCCATCCCGGCGTGACGCGGCTCCAGCTCGTCTCGCGCGAGCTGGCCGGGCAGCCGGCCGAGCGCCTGCTGGTCGGATTCGCCGAGAGAGTCGCGGGCGGAACCGGCGGTGTAGCCACGGGCGGCGCGGCGGCTCGCGCGGAGTTGCCCGCGATCGCCGGGCTCGACGCGGCGCGCGCCGCGGTCGCAGCCGGCGACGTGGACACCGTCGTGTCGTGCCTGCCGCACGGTGCGTGGCGGGAGCTGGCCCCGGGCTTCGAGGCCGCGGCGGGTGGTCGCGCGGAGTTCCGCGTGGTCGATCTGTCCGGCGACCATCGGGCGAGCGACCATGGGGCCGGCGACCATCGGGACGCTGCCGCGGACTACGTCTATGGGCTGCCCGAGGCGTTTCGGGCCGCGATCCCCACGGCCTCGCGCGTCGCGAACCCCGGCTGCTATCCCACCGCCGCGGCCCTCGCGCTGCTGCCGGCGCTGGAGCTGGGCTGGATCGCGGGCCCGGTCACGATCTCGGCGGTGTCCGGCGTGAGCGGCGCCGGCCGCGCGGCCGCGCTGCGCACGTCGTTCGTCGAACGCGACGGCGGCGCCGAGCTGTACAAGGCGGGCACCGTGCACCAGCACGTGGCCGAGATGTGCATGCACCTCGGCCGCATCGCCGGGAGTGCGATCGACGTGGGTTTCGCGCCGCAGATCGTCCCGATGGCGCGCGGCATCCTGCTCGTCGCGAACGCGCCGCTCGCAATCCAATGTACGCCGGAGCAGGCGCACGCCGCGTTCGCCTCGCGCTACACGGGCGAACCGTTCGTTCGTGTGCTGCCGGCCGGCTCGTGGCCCGAAACGCGTGCGGTGGCGCACTCGAACCGCTGCGACGTCGCCGTGACGACGATGCACGAGGGACGTCACCTGCTGGTGTCCGCGGCGATCGACAACCTCGTCAAGGGCGCGGCCGGCCAGGCGCTCCAGAACTTGAACTTGATGCTCGGCTGGCCCGAGATGACGGCGCTGCCCGTGGACGGTGTGCCGTGGTGACGGCGCCGATGGGCTGGGTGCTCAAGCTCGGCGGCCGCGCGCTCGAGGCACCGGGCGCGGAGGCGGAACTGGCCGCGGCCGTCGCCGCATCGCGTGAGCCGGTCGTGCTCGTGCACGGCGGCGGGCGCGAGGTCTCGGCGTGGCTCGAGCGGCTGGGGATCGCGCCGCGGTTCGCGGACGGCCTGCGCGTCACCGACGCGCCGACGCTCGAGGTCGCGGCCGCGGTGCTCGCCGGGCTCGCGAACAAGCGCCTCGTCGCCGCACTGCGCGCCGCGGGCGTCGACGCCGTGGGCTTGAGTGCCGCCGACGGCATCGTCACGGTCGAACCGCATCCCGACGCCGCCCGCCTCGGCGCCGTGGGTCGCGCGGTGGGCGCCGATGCCGGCCTGCTGCGGCTGCTGCTGGAGCGCGGCTCGACGCCGGTCGTCTCGAGCATCGGCCAGCACCAGGGCGCGCTGCTGAACGTGAACGCCGACGACGTCGCGGCCGCGATCGCCGCCGCACTCCCCGCGCGCGGGCTCGCGCTGCTGAGCGACGTCGCGGGCGTCGTCCTCGACGGCGCCGTCGCGCGCGAGATCCCGCTCGGCGGCATCCAGGCGCTGCTCGGCCGCGCCGACGTGCGCGACGGCATGATTCCCAAGCTCGGCGCCGCGCACCGGGCCGTCACGGGAGGCGCCGCGTGCGCCTGGATCGGCGCGTGGCAGGGCCCGCGCACGCTCGACCATCTGCTCGACGGCACGGCCGCTGCCACCGTCATCCGCTCCACGTCCACTCCCCTTGCTCCCCTTGCTCCCCCTGCTCCGGAGAACGCCCATGCCTGACGAGACGGACCTCGCCGTCGCCACGCTCGCCGACATCGCGGCCGACACGCCGGCGCCGCCCGCGGCCGTGACGGACGCCGCCCCCATCGATCCGCGCTTCGCTCCCGAGGAGCCGGCTCGGTTCGTGCCGGTCTATCCGTTTCCGCGGCTCGAGATCGTCTCGGGACGCGGCGCCCGCGTGATCGATCGCACCGGCCGCGAATACCTGGACTTCGTGAGCGGCATCGCGGTCAACGCGCTCGGCCACGCCTCGCCGGCCGTGGCGCGGGCCATCGCGCGCCAGGCGCGCGTGCTCGTCCACTGCTCGAACCTGTTCGCGAACCGCCCGGCCGTCGAGCTCGCCGAGGCCCTCGCCGCGGCGACGGGCTACCCGCGGGTGTTCTTCTGCAATTCCGGCACCGAGGGCATCGAGGCGGCGCTCAAGTTCGCGCGCGCCCGGGCGCGGGCGCTGGGCCTCGCGGGGCGCGACGTCGTCGCGTTCAAGGGCGGCTTCCACGGCCGCACGGCCTTCGCGCTGTCGGCGACGTGGCAGCCGAGCTACCGCGAGCCGTTCGAGCCGCTGGTGCCGGGCGTGCGCTTCGGCGAGTACAACGACGTGGCCGGGCTCGACGCGCTGATCGACGAGCAGGTGGCCGCCGTCATCGTGGAGCCGGTGCAGGGCGAGTCCGGCGCGGTGCCGGCGCGGCCGGAATTCCTCGCGGCACTCCGCGCGCGCACGTCGGCGCTCGGCGCGGCGCTGATCTTCGACGAAGTGCAGAGCGGCATGGGCCGCTGCGGCCGGCTGCTCGCCCAGCAACACTACGCCGTCACCGGCGACATCACGGTGCTCAGCAAGGCGCTCGGCGGCGGGCTGCCGCTCGGCGCGGTGCTGACGACCGAAGAGGTCGCGGGCGCCCTCGCGCCCGGCATGCACGGCTGCACGTTCGGCGGCGGTCCGCTCACGACGGCCGCCGGGCTCGCGGTGCTGGGCGAGGTAAACGAGCCCGCGTTCCTGGCGCGCGTGCGCGCGCGAGGCGGCCAGATGGCCCGCGGCCTGAAGGCGCTCGCGAAGCGTCATGCATCGGTCGCCGAGGCCCGCGGGCTCGGGCTGCTCGTCGCGATCGATCTGACGGCAGATGCGCCCTTCGACCCGCCCGCGCTGGTGCGCGCGTGCCGCGAGCATGGATTGCTGCTCGTCCGCGGCGGCGATCGCGCCGTGCGCCTGCTGCCACCGCTCAACGTTCGCTCCGCCGACATCACCGACGCGCTCGCGCGGCTGGATGCCGCGCTGTCGAAACTCGAAATCGAATGAACGCCCCGCGAATCCCAATGCCCTCAATGAAGGAGGCCAGTCATATGAAGAAGGACACGCCGGTTCGTCGCGCGGTGCTTGCCTACTCAGGCGGGCTCGACACAAGCATCATCGTCCACTGGCTCAAGAGCCGGTATGGATGCGAGGTCGTTTGCTACTGCTCGAACCTGGGCCAGGGCGGCGACGAGCTGGACGGGCTGGCGGAGCGCGCGCGCCGGCTGGGCGCGGACGACGTCATCGTCGAGGACCTGCGCATGACGTTCGCGCGTGACTTCTGCTTCCCGGCCCTGCGCGCGGGCGCGGTCTACGAGGGCAACTACCTGCTCGGCACGGCGCTCGCGCGCCCGCTGATCGCGGCGCGCCAGGTGGCGTGCGCGATCGAGCGGCAGGCCGACGCGGTGGCCCACGGCTGCACCGGCAAGGGCAACGACCAGGTCCGCTTCGAGCTGACCTACATGGCGCTGGCGCCGCATCTCACGGTGATTGCGCCGTGGCGCGACCCGGCGTGGACAATCGTCTCGCGCGAGGACGCGCTGGCCTACGCGTCCGCGCACGACCTGCCGGTGCAACAGACGCAGGGCAACCTCTATTCGCGCGACGCGAACCTGTGGCACCTGTCGCACGAGGGCGGCCCGCTCGAGGACCCGATGGCGGCACCCGAGGAGGCGATGTTCCACCTCACCGCGTCGAGCGAACGGCAGCCGGCGCAGCCCGAGACGGTGACGATCGGCTTCGAGGCCGGGCGGCCGATCTCGATCGACGGCCGCGAGCTGGACCCGGTGACACTCGTCGCCGAGCTGAACACGCGCGCCGGCCGGCACGGCGTTGGCCGCGCGGACCTGGTCGAGAGCCGGCTCGTCGGCATGAAGTCGCGGGGCGTCTACGAGACGCCCGCGGGCAGCGTGCTGCACGAGGCGCTCGAGGACCTCGCGAAGCTCGTCCTCCCCCACGACCTCCATCGCACGCGCGCCGAGCTGGCGCTCAAGATGGCGGACCTGATCTACGCCGGCCAGTGGTTCTCGCCGCTGCGCCGCGCGCTGCAGGCGTTCGTCGACAACACCATGCAGGTCGCCACCGGCTCGGTGACGGTCGAGCTGTTCCACGGGCGGTGCTCCGCGGTCGCGCGGACGAGCCCGATGTCGCTCTACCGGCCGGGCCTCGCCTCGTTCAACATGTCGGGCTACGACGCGTCGCACGCGGAGGGCTTCATCCGCCTGTTCGGCCTGCCGCTGGCGACGGCGAACCAGCGCGGCGTGCCGAACGGCGTGCCGACGAACGGCGCACCGGCGAGTGGGGCCGCGACGAATGGAGCGGCTTCGAACGCCACGGGATCGAATGGTTCTGCGTTCGCGGTGAAGCAGGCGGTGAAGCCCGAGGTCACGCATGCCGGCTGAGGACGCGGGCGCCGTCTGGCGCGGGCGCGTGTCGGCGCCGCTCGATGCCCGGGCGCGCGCCGTCAACGACTCGCTCCCGGTCGACCGGCGGCTGTGGCCCGAGGAGCTGGCGCTGTCGCGCGCGTACGCGCGGTCGCTCGTCGAGGCCGGCGTGATGACCGAGCCCGACGCCGTGGCGCTGACGCGCGCGTGTGACGCGCTGGAGGACGACCTCCACGCCGGATCGCTGGCGCTCGAGGGCGAGGACGTGCACGGCGCCGTCGAGGCCGAGCTGGCGCGGCGCGCGGGCGACCCGGCGCTCCGGCTGCACACCGGCCGCAGCCGGAACGACCAGGTCGCCACACTGCTGCGCATGCACGTGATCCAGATCGCCGAGGACGCGGTCGAGCACGTACGCGAGCTGGAGCACGCGCTGGTCGCGTGCGCACGGGCCGCGGGGCAGCAGGCCGTGGCGGCGTACACGCACATGCAGCCGGCGCAGCCGGTACTCATGGCGCACGTGTGGCTCGCCCACGTCGCGGCTTTCGAGCGGGACGAGGAGCGCTTCCAGTCCGCGCGCGCCGCCGCCGACCTGATGCCGCTCGGCGCCGGGGCGATCGCCGGCACGCCGCTGCGCTACGACCGCGCCGCACTGGCGACGCGGCTGGGCTTCAGCCGGCTCGCCGGCAACAGTCTCGACGCCGTGAGCGACCGCGACTTCGCGCTCGAGTATTTGAATGCCGCCTCGGTGCTCGGCGTGCACCTGTCGCGCCTGGCCGAGGATCTCGTGCTGTGGTGCTCGCCCGCGTTCGGCTGGTACCGCGCGCCGGACGGCTTCTCGACGGGATCGAGCCTGCTGCCGAACAAGCGCAACCCCGACATCTTCGAGCTGACGCGCGGCAAGAGTGCCAGGTTGATCGCGAACGCCCAGCGCCTGACCGTGCTGATGAAGGGCCTTCCCTCCGGTTACCAGAAGGATCTGCAGGAGGACAAGGAGGCCGTGTTCGATACCGCCGACACGCTGTCGGCGCTACTTGCCGCCCTGGCCCCCGCGATCGCCGCTCTCGGGCCCGACACCGCACGCATGGCCGAGACGCTGACGCCCGACCTGCTGGCGATCGAGCTGGCCGATTCACTCGTGGCCGAAGGCGAGCCGTTCCGCTTCGCGCACCAGCGCGTGGGCGCGCTGTGGGCCGCGGCCGAGGCCGCCGGCGTCGACCCTGGCGCACTGCCGCTCGAGCGCAGGCTCGACATCGATCCACGCTTCACCGACGAGCGGCTCGCCTCGCTGGACGTCGGATCAGCGCTGGCGCGCCGGTCCCATGCCCCGGGCGGCGGCCCTGGCTCGGTCGCCGAGCAGCTCGCGCGCGCCGAGGAGCGCCTCGGCATGGCCGCCGAGCACGCGCCGGCGCACACGCCGTCGTCGGCCGACCCGGGTGCGCAGCCGATCGTGATCCGCCGCGCGCGCCTCGGCGACGTCCCCGGCATCGCCGGCGTGATGGCCGACTACGTCATCCAGGGCGTCCTGCTGCCGCGGCCCGTGAGCGAGCTGTACCAGTGCGTGCGCGAGTTCCACGTCGCCGTGCGCGGAGACGACGTCGTCGCCTGCGCGGCGCTCCGCGTGCTGTGGGACGACCTGGGCGAAGTGCGCTCGCTCGCGGTGCGGCCGGACTGCCATGGCCAGGGGCTGGGTGCGCGCCTCGTCGAGGCCGTGATCCAGGACGCCGCGGCCGTGGCGCTCCCGCGCGTCATCGCGCTCACGCGCGAGGTGCCGTTCTTCGAGCGCTGCGGCTTCGAGGTCGTCTCGCGCGACACGCTGCCGCGCAAGGTATGGACCGACTGCGTGCGCTGCCCGCGGCGGCATGCCTGCGACGAGGTCGCCGTCGTGCGCGACCTGGTGCCAGGCGCCTCCGAGCGCGCCGCCGCGGCGGGACGCTCCTGGTCGCTGCCGATTCCGCACGTCCGCCACATCGAACCGTCGGCCCTGCCGGTGATCTCGTGACCCGGCACGACGCCGCCGCACATCCCGAACCCGTCCAACCGAGGAGCCTCGATACGATGAACGCACGCCCCACCCACCTGATCGACCTGCTGGGACTCGACCCCGCCTGGGTGCTCGGCACCTTCGAGCGCGCCGAGGCGCTACGCGCCGCGCGCGGCACGCCCGCCGCCCCGCGGCCGTTCGCCGGGCGCACTGCGGCGCTCGTGTTCCACAAGCCGTCGCTGCGGACGCGCGTGTCGTTCACGGTGGGCATGCACGAGCTGGGCGGCGACGCCGTCGACCTGACGGCCGTGGAGGTGTCCGAGCACGGTCGCGAGAGCGTGAAGGACGTGGCGCACGTGATGTCCGGCATGTGCTCGCTGATCGTCATCCGCACGTTCGCGCACACGCTCGTCCGCGAGCTGGCGGAGCATGCGACCGTGCCCATCATCAACGCGCTGACCGACTTCTCGCACCCGTGCCAGATCCTGTCGGACATGTACACGCTGCACCGCCGCGGCCGCAACCTCGACCACCTCACGGTGGCGTGGGTCGGCGACGGCAACAACGTGCTCAACTCGTGGCTCGAGGCCGCGACGTTGTTCGGCTTCACGCTCAAGCTCGCCGTCCCCGACGGCTTCGAGCCCGACGGCGGCCTGTTCCTCGAGGCCGAGCGCCGCGCCAAGGGCCGCGTGCTCCGCTACGCCGACCCGGCCGACGCCGTGCGCGGCGCCGACGTGGTCTACGCCGACACGTGGACGAGCATGGGCCGCGAATCCGAGGCCGAGTGGCGCCGCGTGGCGTTCGCCGGCTTCCAGGTCAACGCGGCGCTGATGTCGCTCGCCGCGCCCGACGCGGTGTTCATGCACTGCCTCCCCGCCCACCGCGGCGAGGAGGTGACCGACGAGGTGCTCGACGGCCCGCAGAGCATCGTCGTCGAGCAGGCCGAGAACCGCCTGCACCTGCAGAAGGGCCTGATGGTGCGCCTGTTCGAGGCGGTGGAGTCGGCGAACGGCGCGAAGGCGCCCGCGCGGGAGCTGACGCACACGCGCTGACGTCCATCGGGACATGGGTTAATCTGCCGCCCCATGTCCTACAGTTCTCGAATCGACCAGGCTCTCGACCGCTTCGAGCGTGACTACGCGCTCCCACGCCGTCTCGCCGTCGCCTTCAACGTCGTGTGCATCGGGATCTGCCCGCTGTTCGCGTGGCTGCTCGTGCTCGAGGCGACGCACCACACCGCGTGGGTGTTCCTGACCGAGAAGCTCGGCGTCGTCGGCCTCCCCTACACGCTGAGCTTCATCGCCGCATCGCTCGTGTCGTGGAAGCTCGCGCGCGACGCCTCGCGCCACGGTGAACCGAAGTTCGTCGTCCGCACCTACGCGCTGTTCGGCGTATTCACGTTCCTCGTGGCCGGCGAGCACATCTCGTGGGGCCAGGCGATCCACGAGTACCCGACACCGTTCGGCCTGCACGACGTGAACGTCCAGGGCCAGTTCAACGTCCACAACCTGCCGATCGTCGACGACCTCCACTCGTTCTTCCTGTTCTTCACCGGCGCCGTCGGCCTGATTTTCGTTCGGTTGGGCCGCAGGCCAAGCCTGCGCCACGTCGCCGTCCCCCCGATCCTCACCGCCATCCTGTGGACCGTGACGATCATGGGCGGGCTGTCGGTATTGAGCGACATCATCCTGATGCCGTTCCTGATGTCGATGACGATCATGGAGCTGCGCTACGCCATCGAATTCGTGATCGGCGTGAGCTGCCTGCTCTACGCGTGGCTCAACGGCCGCGCGATGCGCCGCGAGTGGAGCGGGGTCGTGGCGAGCGCCGCGGCATAGATCGCGGGGCCGCGGTTCAGCGACATCGAACGAAACTGTCCTCAAGGACAGTTCGTCTCGTCACGACGAACGCCGGGGGAGGCTCATGAGCCGCCAGGAGCACATCGGCTTCTCGACCGCCCGCGGGCGCCGCGGCAAAGAGTGCCCACATTGCCCGATCGAATGACGACGCGGATCAACCTGCCCCGGGGCAGGTTGGTGCAGCTGCGCTGAACTCTACCCGTCGTGGGGCGGATGACTCGGGGGCTACGCGAGTGTCGCCGCGAGGAAAGTTGCTGCCCAGCGTGCACTTCGCCGGATCCGCCGGACCGGCAAGCGACGTGGACGCGAACAGGACCGCGCCGAGACAGAACGGGGCGGCATTGCGCACGGCATGAGTCACGAGGGACACCTCCGGGGTGGCGTGATAGGAGGTCATACCCCGTCGGCACCGCGTGCGTCGAAAAATCGAGTGCCGGGAGCAGGGATCGAACCTGCACGGGGTTACCCCCAGGTGATTTTAAGTCACCTGCGTCTCCCATTCCGCCATCCCGGCACGATCTCATCGGTGCGTCGGAAGCGTACTGCGGACCATCGTCTCTGTGTGCCCCGAACACACGATCGCCCGGGCTCTCGTCTCGAGGGCCCGGGCGGTGGCGCGTCGGTGATTCGGTGACGCGCTAGTGCCCGTGGCCGTCCTGGTTCTCTAACAGCTCCGCCACGCGGACCGCGGGGTACTTGGCGAGGAAGCCCTGGACGGTCCAGCCGAACAGGCCGAGGAAGCCGACCGTGACGCCGAGTTCCGGCAGGCCGATCCAGACGCTGAGCGGGTTCACCGACGGCATCACGAGAATGTGGCGCTCGAGCCACATGCCTCCCAGGATCACGCACGAGAAGATCGAGAACCATACCGGGTTCGTCTTCGTCGTCTTGTTCAGCATGCCGAGGAACGGGATCACGAACACCAGGCTGAACACGGCGAAGGCGACCGGGCGCCACGGCTCCTCGAAGCGCAGGAACACCCAGCCCGTTTCCTCGGGCAGGTTCGCGTACCAGATGACGAGGTACTGCGCCCAGAACTGGTAGGCCCAGAAGATGCAGAACGAGAACATGATCTTGCCGAGGTCCCAGAACACGTTGCTCGTGAAGTAGTCCTGGAGCCCGTAGCTCGCGCGCACGCGGGCGGAGATGAAGCCGGTCATCGCGAGGCCGCACAGGAAGCAGCCGATGAAGAACCACCAGCCGAACAGCGTGCTCACCCACTCGGGCGTGAGCGCGAGGATGAAGTCCCACGAGATCACCGAGAACACGATGGTGAACAGCAGCGTGACCTGCGGCGCCAGGTGCGACAGTTCGTGGCGCCGGCGCAACCGCTCGGGCTCGTCGCCGCGCCAGCCCGCGGCGAGCTTCTCGTATTCGGGCTTGAGCTCGGGCGGCACGTGATTCATCAGCAGGTACGCGTCGGGCCGCAGCGACTCGCGGACGAACTTGCGCGTGAGCCACCACAGCAGCGCGAGTCCGCCGAGCGTTCGGATCACGAGGAACGGCACGTTCAGGAACGGCGCCTGGCGCGGCAGGACGTGGTGCGTCCACGGCAGGTAGGTCCAGATGCCGGCGGCGAGCAGCAGCACCATCGTGGCGATCCCGAACGGCAGGTACGCCGACATCGATTCGGCGATCCGCAGCACCGGCGCGCCCCAGCGGCCGTTCGATAGCTTGACGACGCAGGCGAGCACCACGGCGCCCTGCGCCAGGCCGAGCCAGTAGATCGTGTTGATGGTGTAGTCCGCCCACGCGCGGTGCGGCTGGGTCAGCAGCAGCCAGACGAACGTGATGAGTCCGACCGCCATGCAGGCCATCCACAGCTGGCGGCGCTTGGGGTTCGGGCGGACCGGCAGGCGCGACGCGATGTCCTTGAGGATCGTTTCGCGCGCGACGGCCGGGGCGGATGCGGCGTGACTCATGCGCGGCCTTTCGCGGCGGGCGGGCGGCGCTCGGCCGCCCCGCGGAAGTGGAATCGGACGTTCATCGAGGGCTGATCTTCTGCCGGTTCCGGATGTAATTGATGAGGTCGCACGCCTCGTGATCCGTGATCATCGCGCCGTAGTTCGGCATCACGGCGCCGCCGTGTCGCAGGTACGAATAGATGAAGCCGTCGCTGCGGCCGCGGGTGAGCGAGCCGAGCAGGTCGGGGGGCGGAATGTACTTGGCGATCACGGGGCCGTCGCCCTTCATGTCCGTACCGTGGCACGGCACGCAGGTGCGGACGTACTTCCGCTCGCCGCGGGCGATCGACGAGTCGTCGGCCGCGACGGGGTTCACGAACGTCTGGTCCAGGCGCTGCCGCTCTGCCGGCTCGTCGCGAACGTTCCAGCGCTCCTGCCCGATCGTCGGCACGCTGATGCTGTCCGGTGCGGCGAGCCACACCTTCTGCGGCGCGATGTTCACGGACCGGCGCATGTCGCGCTTCTCGGAGTAACTGAGCGGCCAGAACGAGCGCTTCACGTCGCGGCAGCCGCGCTGCATGGTGGCGCCGCCCCATACCGCGAGGAACCCGACGAGCAGGATCATGCTCTTAAGCATGGAGGGTGACCTCCTCGGCGCCATGGCCGCGCATCAGGTCGCGAACGCGCTCGGCCTCGGGGCCGTCGCCCGGCACCCACACGCCGATCCGGTCCTCGGTGAAGCGCGCGTCGTAGGGCGCCGGAGCCTTCAGCTGCGGCAGGCGCGCGAGCGCCAGCATGGCGATCAGGTTCGACAGCGCGCCGAGCAGGATCATGCTCTCGTAACCGATGACGACGAACGGCGGCAGCGAGGTCAGCTCCTTGCCGCCGACGACGAGCGGCCACGAGTACATCGAGTAGAAGCACAGGCTGAAGCCGGCCGTGGCGCCCAGGAATCCGCCGCAGAACGTCACCCAGCGCACGAGCGAGGGACCCTGGCCGAGCGCCTTCTCGACGTCGTGGTGCGGCACCGGCGAGGTCACGGTGATGTTCGTGTGGCCGAGGCCGCGCAGCGTCGTCACCAGCGTCGTCACGTCGTCGACGTAATAGAAGACGCCGAGCACGCCGCGGTGCACGACTTTCGGTCCCTCGAGCAGCTTCCCGACCAGGGCGTCGATCTTCTTGATCATGCCGCCGCCTTCCGCTTGGGCGGAATCAGCGTCTCTTTGACCTCGGCGATCGAGAACGCCGGCAGGACGCGGATGAAGATCAGGAAGTACATCAGGAACCAGGCGAACGAGCCCGCGAGCACGGCCGCCTCGGTCCATGACATGCGGTAGTTGATGTCCCAGGTGGCCGGCTCGAACGGATGCGCGAGCGAGGTGACGATGATCACGAACCGCTCGAACCACATGCCGACGTTCACGAACAGGCACAGCACGAACAGCACGGCCATGTTGCGGCGCACCGGCTTGAACCACAGCGACAGCGGGATGATCACGTTGCAGGTGAACATGATCCAGAACGCCCACGCGAAGTGACCCGTGGCGCGCCACCAGAAGATGTCGCGCTCGTACTTGCTCGGGCCGTACCACGCCATGAAGAACTCGGTCAGGTACGAGTAACCGACGATGGTCGAGGTGAACAGCACCAGCTTCGCCAGCTTCTCCATGTGGTCCGTCGTGACGATGTGCTCGAGCTTGAACGCCTTGCGGATCGGGATGATCAGGTTGATCACCATCGCGACGCCCGAGAAGATCGCGCCGGCGACGAAGTAGGGCGCGAAGATCGTGCTGTGCCAGCCGGGCACCTGCGCCATCGCGAAGTCCCACGACACGACGCTGTGCACCGAGAACACGAGCGGTGTCGCCAGCGCCGCGAAGAACAGGTAGGCCGTGTAGTAGTGCTTCCACTGGACGTTGGACCCGGTCCAGCCCATCGAGAAGATCGTGAACCATGCCTTCGCGATCGCGCTCTTCGCCCGGTCCCGCGCGGCAGCGGCGTCGGGGATCATGCCGACGAGGAAGAACACGGTCGACACCGTCATGTACGTCGTGACGGCGAACACGTCCCACTCGAGCGGCGAGCGGAAGTTCGGCCAGAGCTGGCGCTGGTTCGGGTACGGGAACAGCCAGTACGGGAACCACGGACGGCCCAGGTGGATGATCGGGAACAGGCCGGCCGTCATCACGCCGAACACGGTCATCGCCTCGGCGATCCGGTACACCGAGCGGCGGAAGTGCGAGCGGAACAGGAACAGCACCGCCGACACGAGCGTGCCGCAGTGCGCGATGCCGACCCAGAACACGAAGTTCGTCACGTAGCTCGCCCACATGACGGGCCGCGTGTGGCCGGCGACGCCGATGCCGAGGGCGATCTGGTTGCGCTCGGCGATCATGCCGATCGCGAGGATCGTCAGGTCGAGGATGAAGATCCCCCACCACCACGGCCCGGGCTTGCTGATCAGCCGCAGCGAGTCGGCATTGAGCGACTTCTGCGTGATCGCCGGGTCGGTGACGCCGTGCGGGTCGTGCCCGTCGGACGCGGTCACCGCGTGCGGGTCGAGCGCGCTGGTCGTCATGTCACGATCTCCCGCTCGATCCGCTTCAAGTACGTGACGGCGGGTTTCGTGTTCAGGTCGTTGAGTACCCAGTAGCGCCGGTCGCTGCCGCGCGACAGCTTCGACACCTGGCTCGCGTCGTCCATCAAGTCGCCGAACACGATGGCGCGGGACGGGCAGCCCTGCTGGCACGCGGTCTGAATCTCCTGGTCGCGCAGCGGACGGTTCTCGTCGCGCGCGTTGCCCTTGCCCTCGAGGATGCGCTGGATGCAGAACGTGCACTTCTCCATGACGCCCTTCGAGCGCACGGTGACGTCCGGATTGAGCTGCCAGTTGAGCGGCTCGGCGAAGGCGAACGTCTCCTTCTCGGGCGCCGAATAATCGAAGAAGTTGAACGAGCGCACCTTGTACGGGCAGTTGTTGGAGCAGTACCGGGTACCGACGCAGCGGTTGTAGACCTGCGCGTTCAGGCCTTCCGGGTTGTGATACGTCGCGTAGACGGGACACACCGTCTCGCACGGCGCATCGCCGCACTGCTGGCACATCATCGGGACGAAGCGCACGTCGTGCTTCGCGGAATCGAGCCGCTCGTCGTAGCGCTCGATCCGGATCCACATCATCTCGCGGCCGCGGCGCACCAGCTCGGGGCCGACGTACGGAATGTTGTTCTCGGCGTTGCAGGCGACGACACACGCCGCGCAGCCGGTGCATGCGTTCAGGTCGATCGCCATCGCCCAGCGGTGCTTCGCCAGGTTCGGCGCGTAGCTGCCCTGGTCGACGGGGTTCTGGCGCGGCCCGCGCACGTGCATCTCGGGCTCGGCGGCGGTCACGGCGTGCGCGGGCGGCGTCCAGCCCGGCGGCCGTTGCTGCGGCTCGGTGTAGCGGCCCAGCCGCGTCTGCTCGATCGGCGCCGCGTGGTGGCCGCCTGTGGCGCCCTCGGCGCCCGCGCCCGCGGCATGCTCACCCCCGGCGTGCCCGGCCCCGGCCGTTCCCGCGAGGAGTGCCGCGACCGGGATCACCTGCGCGATTTCGCGGTCGTGCTGCTGCTTGTTGCGCTGGGTCATCGCGACCGTCGAGACGCGCGCGCTCTTCGTCACCTTCGCGCGCGCGCTCAGGTAGGCGACCGAGCCCGATGCCGCGTCCTGCGCCGGCGACAACAGTGCGAGCGCGTTGACGCCCGTGCCCTTGGCGAAGCGCCCGTAGGCCGTGTGGCCCTGGCCGAGCGGGATCGCGATCGTGTCCTTGCGGATGCCGCCGTAGACGTAGACGGGCAGCTCGACGCTGCCGGCCTCGGTCTCGACCTTCACGACCTCGCCGTCCTGGACGCCGACGCGCGCCGCGGTCTGGGGATGCATCTCGACCCACGAGCCCCACACGATCTTGCTCGTCGGGTCCGGCAGCTCCTGGAGCCACGGCTTGTTCGCCCCGCGGCCGTCGTAGTGCACGCCCGGCATGAGCACGAGTGCCAGGTCGCCGCCGCCGCGCAGCTCGGGAGCCGCGAACGTCGGGGCGCCCTTCCAGCTCACGCTCGTCGCGGCCGGCTCGTCCCACACGCCGCCGACCCTGCGCACGTCGTTCCAGAACACGTCCCACGGCCGTCCCGCGCCGGCGCGCCCGTGGAGTGTCTTCCAGTTGCCGATCACGTGCTCTTCCCACGTCGCGGGCATCTTCGCGCCGAACCCGGCGCCGCGCGCGAGCGCGATCAGCGTGTCGCCGGCCGGGCGCGTGTCGAACATCGGCAGCCGCTGCATCGACGGCTGCTGGATCGAATGGATGCCGCGCACCGCCTCGGAGTCGCCCAGGGATTCGAGCGCGTGGGACGACGGCAGCACGAGGTCGCACAACTCGGTCGTCTCGTCCATCACGCTCGACAGCGACAGCTTGAACGGCACCTTCGCCGCGGCGGCCGCGAAGCCCGACCAGCCGGGGGCCGCGTACGCCGGGTTCGCGCCGTGGACGACGAGTGCCGCCACGTTGCCCTGTTCCATCGACTCGGCGAGCCGCTGCAGTTCGCTGAACGGCGACACCGCCTCGTCGTTCATCGCGCGATCGAAGCGCACCGTCTGACCGACGTTGCCGACGACCCAGTTGAGCAGGTTCACGGCCGCGGCCGTCGCCACGGCCTGCTCGCTCTGGCCGGCGATGCCGCCCGGCACGGCGAGGCTTGGGCTAGCCTGCGCGAACCGGCGCGCGAGGCGCGTGATCGTCACGGAGGGGACGTCCGTCTGCGCCTCGACCGCTTCGGGTGTGTACGCAGCCACGATGTCGGCGACGCCCGCGCCGTTCGAGGCGAGCCCGTCGGCGATGATCACGTGCACCATGCCGAGCGCCATCGCCATCTCGCCGCCCGGCTTCACGGCGACCCATTCGTCGGCGTTGGCGCCCGTCAGCGAGAGCCGCGGCTCGACGGCGACGAAGCCGGCCTCCGGGCGCGCGCGCATCGCGGCGAACCCGCGCGCCTGCGCGACCGGCGACCCCCACGTCTCGAGGAAGTCACCGCCGAAGGAGACGACGAAGTTCGCCTGCTCGAAGTCGTACTCGGGCAGCGCCGCCACGCCGAATGTGCGGCGGTTGGCCTCGCGCTGCGCGTGAGGATGAAACGCCTCGAACACCAGGTGCGTGCCGCCCGCCGCGGCGGTCCACGCCTGGGCGAGCCCCTCGAACGAACCCGGCGCGTGATCGGTGATGAGGGCGATCGTCTTGCCCGAGGTGCGCGCCGCGCCGAGCTTCTCGGACGCCAGCTTGAGCGCGTCGTCCCACGTCAGCTTCTTCCACGCGCCGCCCTCACGCAGCATCGGCGCCACGACGCGGTCGGGATCGTAGAAGCCCTGGAGCGACGCCTGCCCGCGCGCGCACAGCGCGCCGCGGCTGACCGGGTGCTCGGGGTTGCCCTCGATCTTGATCGCGCGGCCTTCGCGGGTCTTGACCAGCGTGCCGCATCCCGCCGAGCACTCGCGGCAGGTGCTCGCGTACCAGTAGGGAATACCGGGCAGGATGTCCTGCGGCGCCACCAGGTACGGGATCAGCTTCTCGGCCGGCTGGGCGCAGCCGGACGTGGCGGCGGCGACACCGATCCCGGCGAGCTTCAGGAAGTCGCGGCGGGTGAAGACGACCGAATCGCTCATCGCGCTCCCGTCAGTGATGACATATGAGGCAGTCCATCGAGGCCGGGAACTTGGGATCGTTCATGTTCTTGCGGTGGCAGCTCACGCACCAGCCCATCTTCATCGACGGGTACTGGTACATCACGTCCATGTCCTTGACCGGGCCGTGGCAGTCCGTGCACTGGACCCCGGCGAGCACGTGACGCTTGTGGTTGAACTTCACGTGCTGCGGCAGCTGGTAGACCTCGACCCAGGGAATCGGCTCGCCGCGCGTCGCGTAACCGGTGAGCTTCTGGATCTCGGGCCGGTCGGTGACGGCGAGCTTGTGGCATCCCATGCACACGCTCACCGCCGGAATGTTGGCGATGGGGGACTTGATCGCCCCGTAGTGGCAATAGAGGCAGTCCATTCCGAGCTTGTTCGTGTGCAACTTGTGGGAAAACTTGATCGGCTGCGTCGGGCCTTTGCTCTGGCCCAGGACGGCGTAGTTCGGCGGCGTGAAGGCCGTGCTCGCGAGAGCGAGCGAACCGAGGACGAGTATCGCAAGGAGTGCGCGTCTCATGGCAAGGTCAGCGGCGGAACCTACTGACTCGTCTGGTGGGTGTCAACTTGGCGGCGCGTCACGCGTCGCATCGCGCGGTGTGGCGCGCGCCGAATCCGCCGCGCGCGGCGGCCGGAGTCACGCCGCGCGCGGTTCGGATGCGGTTCAGGGCTTCGGAACGAGCTTCACCAGCGTGCCCTGCGCGACGCTTTCGTCGGGCTCGACGATGTTCAAGATCGCTTCCTCCTCCACCGACGCGGCCTGCGGCCCCGCCGCCGAGAAGACGCTCGAGAACGGCGCCGTCTGGGCCACCGTGATCACCTTGATGCGCGCCGGGGTGACGCTCCGGGTACCGCTCGCGTTGCGGAAGGAGTGGATCGTGTTGCGCACCGGGCCGTCGCCGTTCGCGGTCTGGCCGAGGATCTGGAACATCTGGGTCGCGCTGCGCTGGATGAAGGCCGCGGTGACGGGTGCCACCGAACCATCCTTCTGCAGCAGTCCGATGCGTCCCTCCCACGCCGAATATCCGCCGATCGTCCCGTTGGTGCCGTCGGCCGAGGCCAGCCGCTGGGCGCGCAGCAGCTCGGCAACGTACTGGGACGGGGTGGCACCCTTGGCGTCCGCCAGCGTGAGCTGGATCACGCCCGACTTATCGGGCGCTCCGGCGAGCACGGCCGAGCGCGAGTTCTGCGTCTTCCAGCCGTCGGGGAACGTGATCTCGAAGCCGATCTCGGGCTGGATGAAACGCGTGCCCTCGAAGTATCCCTGCCGCGGGTCGTTGCCGTAGACGACGCCGTCGGTGCGCCGCACGAAGTCGCGGCTCTTGATCACGAGCCCGGTCTTCCCGGTCGCTGCCGCGCGCGCCAGCTCCCGGGTGCGGTTCTCGCGATCGCCGGGATCGGGATGCGTCGACATGAACGCGGGGATGCGCTGCCCCGCCGCCTCGCCGACGCGCCGCAGCATGACGTACGTGGTCGGGATCTCGCGCGGGTCGTAGCCCGCCCTGGTCGAGTAATCGACGCCGAGCTGGTCGGCCTGGGTCTCGTCGTCTCGGCTGTACTTGAGGAACAGCAGGCCCAGCGCCTGCTGCGCGGCGCCGCTGTAGCGCCCGACGGTGGGCGACACGATCGAGGCGAGCCCGAGCCCGAGGCCCGCGATCTGTTGCTGCGTGATCTGCTGCGCGGTGTGTCGCGCGGTGACGTGGCCGATCTCGTGCCCGAGCACGCCGGCGAGCTGCGCCTCCGACGTCAGGTGCGTCAGGATGCCGCGCGTGATGTAGATGTAGCCGCCGGGCATCGCGAAGGCATTGACCGTCGGATCGTCGAGCAGTGTGAAGTGCCACTCGAGATTGGGCTGGTGCGACACGGCGGCGAGGCGCTTGCCCACGCTGTCGACGTACGCGCCGAGACGCCCGTCCTCGTAGGCGCCGTACTCGGCCAGCACGGCCTGGTAGCCGTCCTTGCCGATGGCCAGCTCCTGCGACTCCGACACGAGCGAGAACTGGCTCTTGCCGGTCACGGGATTGGTGGCGCAGCCGGTGACGAGTGCCAGCGCCGACAGCAGCACCATTGTCGCGACCGCTCGTTGCCTGGTCATCGTTCCTCCTTGACCGGGACGGCCTCAAGGCCGCCCGATTCGCGTTCCGTCCCCGGAGCGGTCCGTACCGCCCGCTCGTGAAGAGCCCTTCCGCAGAGTGCTTGCCAGCAATTTCAGTACCGCGACAGCAACATCAGTCCTGCGGCGGCAACTTCAATATCGCGGGACCGAAGGATCGACTTCGCGCGACCACGCATCGATGCCGCCGCGCAGATTTTTCAACTTCTGGAATCCCGAACGCTTCAGGAACTCGAGTGCGCGCTGGCTGCGGACGCCGTGATGGCAGTGGAGGACGATCTCGCGGCTGCTGTCCAGCTCGGCCATCCGCTCGGGCAGCGAATTCAGCGGGACGAGGCGCGCCCCCTCGATGTGCGCGATCGAGTGCTCCTCGGGCTCGCGCACGTCGACGACGACCAGCTCATCGCGCCGCTTCAGGCGCTCGGCCAGCTCCGTCGCCGTGATCTCCATCCCAGCGTCCGCCGCGTCCGCCGCGGACCCGAGCCCGCAGAACGATTCGTAGTCGATGAGCTCGCGGATGGTCGGATGCTCGCCGCACAGCGGGCAGCCGGGATCCTTCCGAAGCTTGAGCTCGCGGAAGCGCATCTCCAGCGCGTCGAACACGACGAGCCGGCCGACGAGCGACTCGCCCACGCCGAGGATCATCTTGATCGTCTCGATCGCCTGGATCGTCCCGACGATCCCGGGCAGCACGCCGAGCACGCCCCCCTCGGCGCACGACGGCACGAGCCCGGGTGGCGGCGGCTCCGGATACAGGCACCGGTAGCAGGGCCCGCGCGAGGCGTCGAACACGCTGGCCTGGCCCTCGAAGCGGAAGATGCTGCCGTAGACGTTGGGCTTGCCGAGCAGCACGCACGCGTCGTTGACGAGATAGCGCGTGGGGAAGTTGTCGGTGCCGTCGGCGATCACGTCGTAGGGACGCATCAGCGCGAAGGCGTTCTCGCTCGTGAGCCGCGTCTCGTGCGTGTCGACGGTCACCTCGGGGTTGATCTCGGCGAGCCGCGCGCGCGCCGACTCGAGTTTCGGCTTGCCGATCCACGAGGTGCCGTGCAGCACCTGCCGGTGGAGATTCGTCTCGTCGACGACGTCGAAGTCGACGATACCGATGCGTCCCACGCCGGCGGCGGCGAGGTACAGCGCGAGCGGCGAACCCAGGCCCCCCGCGCCGACGAGCAGCACGCTCGCGGCCTTGAGCCGTCGCTGCCCGGTGAGGCCGACCTCGGGGAGGATCAGGTGACGGCTGTAGCGGAGCAGCTCCGGGTTCGTGAGCGGAGGCAGCCCATCGGCGCCCGTCTGCCAGTCGGGGCGCTCAGTCGCGGGAGTCATCGTCGGGTCCAGGCCTCCGAGGGCGCCGGGTGGATCGCGCATCGGATGGAACGCGCCGCACCGGGATCGCCTTGGGATCGAATGGGGGATCGAATGGGGATCGTGCCGCCTCCCCGCCGGTGGCGCAACCCGTCCGGGCTCGGATAGAGTCCGGCCGTGATCCTCGCCGGCGACGTGGGTGGCACGAAGACCCGCCTGGCCCTCTACGCGCCCGGCGCTTCCGCGCGCGCCCCGGAACGCGAGCAGCGCCTGCCGAGCCGGGAGTTCGACTCGCTCGAAGCCCTGGTCCGCGTGTTCATCGGCTCCTCCCGCGTTGCGCTGTCCCGTGCCGTGTTCGGCATCGCCGGTCCGGTCGTCGGCAACCGCACCGAGACGACGAACCTGCCGTGGACGCTCGACGGCGCGAGCCTCGGCCGCGCGATCGGCTGCCCGCACGTGACGCTGCTCAACGATCTCGAGACGACGGGCTGGGGACTGTCAATGCTCGCCGCGAGCGAGCAACGCACGCTCCAGGCCGGCGTCGCCGAACCCGGCAATCGCGCGATGATCGCCGCGGGCACCGGGCTCGGCGAGGGCGTGCTCGTGTGGGACGGCGTCACGCACCGGCCGACGCCGTCGGAGGGCGGCCATGCCGACTTCGGGCCGCAGGATGCGCTCGAGGACGCGCTCAACGTCTGGCTGCGCGCGCGCCACGGCCACGTGAGCTATGAGCGCGTGCTGTCGGGGCCGGGGCTCGCCGATGTCTACCGCTTCCTCGCCGATGCCGGGCACGCGCGCGCGAACGACGACGTCGCGGCGCGGTTCGCCGCGGATCCCGATCCCGCGGGTGTCGTGTCGGCCGCCGCCCTCGACGGCTCGTGCGAGCGCGCCACGCTTGCGCTGGACCGCTGGCTCCGCATCTACGGCGCCGAGGCCGGCAACCTGGCCCTCAAGTCGCTCGCGGTGAACGGCGTGTTCGTGGGCGGCGGCATCGCGCCGCGCGTCGCGGCCGCGTTCGGCCGCGCCGGCTTCATCGAGGCGTTCCGCCGCAAGGGCCGGCTGTCGCCGGTGCTGGAGCGGATCCCCATTTATCTCGTGCTCGACGACCGCGCCGCGCTGTGGGGTGCGGCCGTCGTCGCGCTGCAGTCGCCCGCGGGCGGCGACTCCCCCATGCCCGCCGCGCGGTTCCTCGCGCGCGAGGAGGACACTGCGTGAGCGGCACCACATCTCCGACCGCGGCCGCCGTCGACCTGGACCAGCTCGCCGTCAACACGCTCCGCTTCCTCGCGGCCGATGCCGTGGAGAAGGCCAAGAGCGGCCATCCGGGCATGCCCATGGGCATGGCCGATGCCGCCTACGTACTGTGGACGAAGTATCTGAAGTACCAGCCGAAGGACCCGGCGTGGCCGAACCGCGACCGGTTCGTGCTGTCGGCGGGACACGGGTCGATGTTGCTCTACGGATTGCTCCACCTCACCGGCTACGACCTGCCGCTCGAGGAGCTGCAGCGCTTCCGCCAGCTCGGCAGCCGCACGCCCGGCCATCCCGAGGTGGGGATCGCCCCGGGGATCGAGACGACGACCGGGCCGCTTGGCCAGGGCTTCGGCAACGGCGTCGGCATGGCCGTCGCGGCGAAGATGCTGGCCGCGCGCTTCAATGGTCCCGACTGGTCGCCGATCGACTGGCGCGTGTTCGGCATCGTGAGCGACGGCGATCTCATGGAGGGCGTGGCGTCCGAGGCGGCCTCGCTCGCGGGACACTGGAAGCTCGGCAACCTCGTCTATCTGTACGACGACAACCATGTGACGATCGAGGGCGACACGGCGCTCGCGTTCAACGAGGACGTGGCTCGCCGATTCGAGTCCTACGGCTGGCACACCGAGCGCATCGACGCGCACGACCGCGCCGCGGTGGACCTGGCACTCGGGCGCGCGGTCGCCGAGACGGCGCGGCCGAGCCTGATCATTGCGCGCAGCCACATCGGCTACGGCGCGCCGCACAAGCAGGACACGCGGGAGGCGCACGGCGAGCCACTCGGCGCCGACGAGCTGGCGGCGGCCAAGCTGGCCCTGGGCTGGCCCGCCTCGCCGGCGTTCCTGGTTCCCGACGCCGCGCGCGCGCGCTACCACGAACGCGCCGAGGCCGTGCGTCCCGAGTACCTGGCGTGGCAGGAGCGGTTCCGCGCCTGGCACGGCGCCGACCCGGAGCGCGCGCGGCTGTGGGAGTCGATGCAGGAGTGCCGCACGCCGCCCGATCTGATGGAGCGCCTGCTCGAGGTGGCGCCGCGCACCGAGGCCGCCACGCGCGCGCACTCGAACGTGGTGCTGCAGCGGGCCGCCGAGCTGGTGCCCGCGCTCGTCGGCGGCAGCGCCGATCTCGAGCCGTCGACGAAGACGCGCATCAAGTCGTCATCGTCGATCGAGGCGGGCGCGTTCGCCGGGCGCAACTTCCACTTCGGCATCCGCGAGCATGGCATGGCCGCGATCTCGAACGGCCTCTCGCTCGCGGGCGGCTTCATCCCGTACGCGTCGTCGTTCCTCGTGTTCACTGACTACGCGCGCCCGTCGATCCGGCTGTCTGCGCTGATGCGCCGCCAGGTCATCTGGGTGTTCACGCACGAGAGCGTGTTCCTCGGCGAGGACGGCCCGACGCACCAGCCGATCGAGCACCTGGCCGCGCTCCGCGCGATCCCGCACTTGCTCGTGATCCGGCCCGCCGACGGCGTCGAGACCGCGGCGGCATGGGCGCTCGCGCTCGAGCGGCGCGACGGCCCCACGCTGCTCGCGCTCACGCGCCAGGCGGTGCCGGCGCTCGAGCGCCCGGGCATGGACCTGGCCGCGCTGCGCCGCGGCGGCTACCTGCTGCGCCCCGCCGGCATCGCCGGCGACGCGGTCACGCTGATCGCGACCGGCTCGGAGGTCGGCCCTGCGCTCGAGGCGGCGAAGCGGCTCGAGGCCGAGGCCCAAGCGACGCGCGTCGTGAGCATGCCGGCGCCCCAGCTGTTCATGGAGCAGGACGCGAAGTGGCGCGACTTGGTGCTGCCGCCGGGAGGACGGCGCGTGTCGATCGAGGCGGCCGCCACCGCGGGCTGGCACCGCCTGATCGGCGAGCACGGGCTCGCGATCGGCATCGACCGGTTCGGCGAGTCCGCCCCGGCGCCGGCGCTGCAGGAGTACTTCGGCTTCACCCCCGCCGCGATCGCGGCGCGCGTGACGGAGTGGCTCGCGGGCTGACCTAGCGACGCGCGCCGATCGCTTCGGCCTTCAGGCGCTGGTCGAGTGCCTCCAGCTCGTCCTTCAGCCCCGGCGGCATATGGTCGCCGAATTTCTCGTAGTGCTGGCGCATCGACGGCAGTTCGGCGATCCAGGCTTCGATATCGGCACGTGTCAGCTCGGCCATGTCGGCGTCCGGCGTCTTGAGCCCCGACGTATCGATGGCGCCCGGGGCGGGGAGCCGGCCGATCGGCGTGTCGACGGCCGTCGCCGTGCCGGTCACGCGCTCGAAGATCCACTTGAGCACGCGGCCGTTCTCGCCGTAGCCCGGCCACAGGAAGCGGCCGTCGGGGCCCTTCCGGAACCAGTTCACGTAGTAGATCTTGGGCAGCTTCGTGGCGTCCGCCTTCGCGCCGACCTCGAGCCAGTGAGCGAAGTAGTCGCCCATGTGATAGCCGCAGAACGGGAGCATGGCGAACGGATCGTAACGGAGCTGCCCGACCGCGCCCGCGGCCGCGGCCGTCGTCTCGCTGCTCATGATCGAGCCCATGAACGTGCCGTGCCGCCACGACAGCGCCTCGTTGACGAGCGGCACGACGGAGCCGCGGCGTCCGCCGAACAGGATCGCCGAAATCGGCACGCCGGCCGGGTTCTGCCACTCGGGCGAGATCACCGGGCACTGCTTCGCCGGCGTCGTGAAGCGCGCGTTCGGATGCGACGCCTTGCGACCGCTCGTCGGCGTCCAGGGCCGGCGCAGCCAATCCGTCAGCTCGGCGGGCGCCGCGTCCGTCATCTCCTCCCACCAAACGTCACCGTCCGGCGTGATCGCGCAGTTCGTGAAGATCGAGTTCGACGCGCACGTGCGCATGGCGTTCGGATTGCTCTTCACGCTCGTGCCGGGCGCCACGCCGAAGAACCCCGCCTCGGGGTTGATCGCGTAGAGCCGGCCGTCGGCGCCGAACTTCATCCACGCGATGTCGTCGCCCACCGTCTCGACCTTCCAGCCGGGCAGCGTCGGGTTCAGCATCGCGAGGTTGGTCTTGCCGCACGCCGACGGGAATGCCGCGGCGACGAAGACCTTCTTCCCTTCGGGATTCGTGAGCCCGAGGATGAGCATGTGCTCCGCGAGCCAGCCCTCGTCGCGCGCCTGCACCGAGGCGATACGCAGTGCGTGGCACTTCTTGCCGAGCAGCGCGTTGCCGCCGTAGCCCGATCCGTACGAGATGATCTCGCGCGTCTCGGGGAAGTGGCAGATGTACTTGGTCGAGGCATTGCACGGCCACGGCGAGTCGGCCTGCGACGGCGCGAGCGGCGCGCCGATCGAGTGCAGCGCGCGCACGAACTCGCCGTTCGTGCCGAGTGCCTCGAGCACCGCGGTCCCGACGCGGGCCATCAGGTGCATGTTGGCGACGACGTACGGAGAGTCCGTGATCTCCACGCCGATCTTGGCGATCGGTGAGCCGATCGGGCCCATGCTGTAGGGGATCACGAACATCGTGCGCCCCTTCATGCAGCCCGCGAACAGGCCCTTCAGCGTGTCCTTCATCTCGCCCGGCTCGCGCCAGTGGTTCGTCGGCCCCGCGTCGGCTTTCGAGGCCGAGCAGATGAAGGTGAACTCCTCGACGCGCGCGACATCCGCGGGGTCGGAGCGCACGTAGATGCTATTCGGCCGCCGCTCGGGATCGAGCCACGTCGCGGTGCCAGCGTGCACCATCTGGCGGAGCATCGTCTGGTACTCCTGCTGCGTTCCGTCGCACCAGACGACCTGGTCGGGCTGGCACAGCGCCGCCGTCTCGGTCACCCAGGCCTTGAGCGATTGGTGAGCGGTCATGGAAGCCTCGACGGTCATGGAAGCCTCGAATGGGGGTTCGATCGACCCAGAGACGGCGGTTTCGGCCCCCTCGGGCGCAACGGATCGCGCAGCACGCGTCGCGGAGGAAGGCGCATGGGACCAGCGTGTTGAGATGGCGCCATGGTAGGCGATGCGCTCCGGGCCGTTCAAGGGCGCGCGGAGGGCGCGGGCGGCGGGGTGCGCGCGATGCGTATGGCACGGCGCGGCGGCGGCGGCGCGCGATGCGTCGGCGGCGCGAGCGGGGGCGCGTGGGTGGCGCGGCGGGCAGGTGCGCGCGATGCGTGCGGGCGGCGCGGGCGGCGAGGTGCGCGCGAGCCCGGCGCGGGTGCGGCAGGCGCGATGCGTACACGCGTCGCGACGGGTGCGCGGACGAGGGCGGCGCGCGGCGGGCGCGGCGGGCGCGGCGAACCCGAGCAGTCATGCTCGCCATCAAATTCGCACCGAGCCGACATGACCCGACATTTCTGCCCTTGACAGGATTCTCGTCGCAAATCGCCGCAATCGCCGGACAGCTCTCCAATCGCGCGGCAATGCGCCCAGGCCGCGTGCACTCGGGGAGTTCGGACAACGCGCTGCGAAATTGTCTCGCGCTCGACCGTTGTCCGTCCCTGCGCGATCCACGGTCTTCGAAAACACACGTGATACAAATGAGCAGTTCTGATCGCGATCGAATCACGTTCCGATCACACAGCACGGTGCGCCCCCGAAGAAAGCATGCGACCCATGCGCACCTTCGATCTGTCTCGTGTCGGCGATGCCGCGCTCGTTTGTGAACTGAATTCGCTCCTGACGCAGGAGCGCGCCGCACTGGCATCGGTGCTGGCGCACGTCGCTGAAGTCGACGCGCGGCGGCTCTACCTGCCTGCCGGATATCCGTCGATGTTCGCCTATTGCTTGGGCGAGCTGCGGATGTCTGAGGATGCGGCGAAGAAGCGTATCCATGCGGCGCGCGCGGCGCGGCAATTCCCGGCGATCTTCGCGGCGATGGCAGCCGGGCGGGTCCATCTGACGGGCGTTTGCCTGCTCGCGCCGTACCTGTCGACTGAGAACGCGGACGCGCTGCTCGCCGCCGCGACGCATCGAACGCGATCCGAGATCGAGATGATGCTCGCGGAGCGGTTCCCGAGGACGGAGTCGCTGCCTCTGGTACAGGAATCGTCCGGCGAACGTGCCCCGGGGCACGTTTCGTTCGATCCGACTGAACAGAGCGCCGCGGTACGGAGTGAAACGCGTCGCGACGATCCGCCTCACTCGACCGCGACGCCCTGCGCCGCGAATCGCGTCACGCTCCAGCTCACGATCAGCCGCGCCGCCTACGAGCAGCTCCAGTATGCGTTGTCTCTGATGTCGCACGTGGCTCCGTCTGGCGATCTGGCCGACGTCATCGAGCGCGGCGCCGAGGCGCTCGTGGCACGGCTCGAAAAGCAGAAGTTCGCGGCGACCGCGAAGCCGCGTGCGCAAGCGGGCGCGAGCTCGCGGAGCCCGAACCGTCGCCACGTTCCTGCGAGTGTAAAGCGCGCCGTGTGGGAACGCGACCAGGGGCGTTGCACGTTCGTCGGGGAATCCGGTCATCGATGCGACTCCCGAACGCTGCTCGAGTTCGATCACGTCACGCCGGTCGCGCTCGGTGGGGAGGCAACGGTGGACGGCATGCGACTTCGTTGTCGCGGTCACAATCAGCTCGAGGCGGAGCGCGTGTTCGGTGCGGACTTCATGGAGACGAAGAGGAAGCAGCTACGGGCCACCAAACCAGCGGAGAGCGCGGGTGCAGCGGGTCCCATGTCGGACGGATCCGCAGCCAACGCCGACGCTGATTTCACGGCGTGCTTGCGCGAGCTGGGCTACCGAAACGCTGAGATCCGCAGCGGGCTGGCTCATTGCGGCGCGATGCGCGATGCGACCCTCGAAGAACGCGTGCGGGCGGCGCTCAAATTCCTGTGTCCGCGGGCGAGAAGCGTGGCGGTGGCGTGACTTGGGGAGGCCACGAGCGTGGTCGCCTGCACCCCACTGGGACGATCGCCCGCGGTGACAATGCACTGCGCCGGCACCCCCGCTGTGCTCGCGCGATCGATCGCGCCCCGGCGAAGCCGCTGCCACTGGCCGGCCCGGCGCGGCTTTCGCTCGGCGCTCCACGCGACACGGCGCGGTACGCCCCCGCCGGCGTCCGCGTTGAGTTCGCGTGATCGCTCGCGCCCCGCCGCTGCACCCGCGCAGGCCAAGGACGTAGATGGCCGCCCTGGTGGCAGTGTTTTCGTGAGCCACGTCAGGACGCTGTCACCTTCGCCGCGGCTCGGCCACCATCGGTTGCCGCGGGGCATCTGAAAAGCGCACAGTAGTGGTGACTTCGTGCGGCGCAGGGGCGCCGCGCGCCATTCCGCCTCAACGACCCGACGGGTTACCAGGAGCGATCCCATGCCTTCGCGTGCCGAACAGATCCGTTCGCTCGGGCAGAGCGTCTGGCTCGATTTCATCCGCCGCGGCCACCTCGTCTCAGGCGAGTTCGAGCGCCTCGTGCGCGACTCGGGCGTCGTCGGCGTGACCTCGAACCCAACGATCTTCCAGCAGGCGATCACGCAGGGCGACGACTACGACGCGGCGATGTCGAAGCTCGTCGCCGAGGGGCTCGAGCCCGACGCGATATTCGACCGGCTGTCGGTCGAGGACATCCAGATGGCGTGCGATCTCCTGAGGCCCGCATACGACCGGTCGCAGGGCCTCGACGGACGCGTGAGCATCGAGGTCGGCCCGGGGCTCGCCGGCGACACGGCGGCGACGCTCGCCGAGGCACGGCGGCTCAAGGGTCTCGTGGCGCGCGACAACGTGATGGTCAAGATCCCCGCGACGGCGGCGGGCGTGCCGGCCATCGCCTCGGCGATCGCCGAGGGGATCAGCATCAACGTGACGCTCATCTTCTCGCTCGCCCGCTACGCCGAGGTGATCGAGGCGTATCTCTCCGGCCTCGAACGCGCGGCGGCGGCGGGCATCGACCTGAGCCGCATCGTGTCGGTGGCATCGTTCTTCGTGTCGCGCGTCGACTCGAAGGTCGATGCGGCGCTCGAGGCGGCCGCGAAGGCGCTGCCCGACGGCGATCCGCGTCGCGGGGAGCTGCTCGCGGCGCGTGGACGCGCGGCCGTGGCGAACGCCCGGCTCGCCTACGCCCGCTTTAGCGAAGCGTTCGCCTCGCCGCGGTTCGCCGCCCTGCGCGCCAAGGGCGCGCGCGTCCAGCGGCCGCTATGGGCCTCGACGAGCACGAAGAATCCGGCGTATCCCGACACGCTCTACATCGACGAGCTGATCGGCGCCGACACCGTCAACACGATTCCGCCGCAGACGCTCGCGGCGTTCAACGACCACGGCGCCGTCGAGTCGCGAATCGAGCGCGACGTGGACGGCGCGCGCCGGCTGTTCGAGCGGCTGCCGCAGCTCGGCATCCCCCTCGACCGCCTGATCGGCGAACTCGAGCCCGAGGGCGTGGCGGCGTTCGCGAAGTCGTACGACGCGCTGCTCGCGGGACTCGCCGACCGCCGTCGCGAGCTGATCGGTCACTCCCGATGATGCTCACCGGCCTGCCGGAGCCGCTGCGCGACACGGTGACGGCACGGCTGGCGTTCCTCGAGCAGGAAGGCTACGCGCAACGGCTGTGGGCCCGTGATCCGGGCCTGTGGACCGATGCGCCCGCGGACCAGGCGAAGGTGCGCAACCGGCTCGGCTGGCTCGAGGTCGCCCAGGACATGCGCCCGCTCGTGCCCGAGCTCGAGGCGTTCGCGGACGAGCTCGCGCGCGAGGGCTACACGCACGCCCTGCTGCTCGGCATGGGCGGCTCGAGCCTCGCTCCCGAGACGCTGCGCCTCACCTTCGGCGTCCGAGCCGGGCGGCTCGATCTCGCCGTGCTCGACAGCACCTCTCCCGCCTCGGTGCGCGCCGCGCTCGAGGCGCACGATCCGGCGCACACGTTCGTGCTCGTCTCGTCCAAGTCCGGCGGCACGATCGAAGTGACGTCGTTCGAGGCGCGCGTCTTCGACTGGGTGCGTGCCTCGCGCGGTGATTCCGCCGGACGCTCGTTCGCGGCGATCACCGATCCCGGAACGTCGCTCGCGGCCCTCGCCGTGGAGCGCGGCTACCGCCGCGTGTTCACGAATCCGCCGGACATCGGCGGCCGCTACTCGGCGCTGTCGCTGTTCGGCCTCGTCCCCGCGGCACTCCTGGGCGTCGACGTCGCGACCCTGCTCGACCGCGCCGTCGACGAGGCGGGCCGCAACGGCCCCGGGTCCCCGGCGGCGGAGAGCCCCGGCCTCGTGCTCGGCGCCGTGCTCGGCGAGGCCGCGCGGCGCGGTCGCGACAAGCTGACGCTCGTGCTCGGCGCCGACCTGGCACCGCTCGGCGCGTGGGTGGAACAGCTCGTCGCCGAGAGCACCGGCAAGGACGGCCGCGGCATCGTGCCCGTCGCGGGCGAGCCGCTCGGGCCCGCGGAGGTCTATGGCGACGACCGACTGTTCGTCGCCGTGTCGATCGGCGCGCTGCCGGAGGCGACGGCGCGATCGCTCGCGGCCCTCGAGGCCGCCGGACATCCGGTGCTGCGCTGGACGCTGGCATCGCGCGAAGCACTCGGCGGCGAGTTCCTGCGCTGGGAGATCGCCACGGCCGTGGCCTCGAGCCTGCTTGACGTCAACGCCTTCGACGAGCCGAACGTCACCGAGGCGAAGCTGGCGACCCAGGCGGTCCTCGAGCGCGGCGACGCCGGCGCCGGACCGGCGCGCGAACCGCTCGCCGCGCGCGGAGACGTTCGTGCCGAGGCGCCCGCGCCGGTCGCGGCCGCGCTCGCCGCGCTCGCCGCGGACGCGTCGAACCCGTTCGCGTGGGCGGCGGCTCTGCCGGCGATCGCGAACCCCGGCGACTACATCGCCGTGCTCGCCTACCTGCACGCCACGCCCGAACGCGACGCGCGGCTCGAGCGGCTGAGGCTCGCGGCGCGGGCGGCCGCGCGCGTCGCCACCACGGTCGGCTACGGCCCGCGCTTCCTGCACTCGACGGGACAGCTCCACAAGGGCGGCCCCGACACCGGCGTGTTCCTGCAGCTCGTGGCCGGCGAGGCGCCGGACGTCGTGATCCCCGGCCGCGCGTACGGCTTCGCGACGCTGATCGCCGCCCAGGCGCGGGGCGACTACGACGTGCTCGAGCGCCGCGAGCGCCGCGTCGTGCGGCTCGACCTCGGTGCCACCCCCGACCGGGCCCTGGACGACCTGATCGAAGCCCTTGGAGCCATGGGTCGTGAGTTCCCCACACAATCAGAGGCGTTCCCATCATGATCATCCGGATTCGAATTCCAGCAGCGTTCGCACTCGCACTCGCACTCGCGAGCGTGGCCGTCCTCGCGGTCGCCGGCGCGCACGCCGCCGCACCCGCGAAGGTCGTGAAGCGCTCGCCGACTGCGCGCCTCGAGAAGGCCGCGACGCCGCCGGGGGCGGCGACGGCGCCGCAGGCACCGGGGACGGACGTTCTCCAGAGCCTGCCGCCCGGCATCAGTTCCGAGGCCGAGACGATGCTCGCGGCCCTCGGCGCGTCGTACGCCGACTGCGGGCGCTATCACTTCGAGGGCGTGTCACACATGAGCATGTCGGCGCAGGGACGCACCCAGGCGTTCGACGTCCCGTTCCGGCTCGCGGCGGTCAAGCCGGCCAAGGTGCTCGCCGAGATCCTGAATCCGGCGATGTCCTACGTGACCGTCTCCGACGGCGCCCAGACCTGGACCTACGTGCCCCAGGCGCGCCAGTACACGCGCAGCCAGACGGCGCCGACCAACGACTCGAAGGCGACGAATGCCGAGACCGGCGCGCTGTTCGCGACGGGCACGCCCATCCAGCGCTACCTCTCGCCCCGTGATGGACTCGTCGCCGCGCGCGTCGCGGGACAGGCCACGCTCGATGTCGGCGGGCGCACCGTCCACTGCACGATTCTCCAGGCGCAGTACGCCGTGCCCGAGAGCGCCCAGATCCAGATGTCGCCGAACACGATGTGGGTCGATCCCGAGCACGCGCTGGTGCTGCGCGATTCGATGTCGGTCACCATGGTCGGGCAGGGCAACGTGCCCGTCCGTCTCCATACCGTCACGGAATACCGCGTGGCGCGCGTAAACCAGCCGGTGGCCGACTCCCTGTTCACGTTCACCGCACCCGCCGGCGTCACCCTGGTGGACCGGATCGACATGAACGGCGGCGCGCCGCCGCCGCGTTCCCCGCTCGTCGGCAAGCCCGCAGCCGACTTCTCGCTCACCGACATGGCGGGACGGAAGCAGCGCCTGAGCGCGCTCAAGGGCAAGGTCGTGCTGCTCGACTTCTGGGCCACGTGGTGCGGTCCGTGCCGGCGCGAGCTGCCGATCATCGTCAAGCTCCACAACGAGCTCCAGAAGCGGGGACTCGCGGTGGTCGCGGTGAACGTCGGTGAGCCCGCGCCCCAGGTCGCCGAGTTCCTGAAGAAGAACGCCTACGCGCTGCCGGTCTGGCTCGACGTCAACTCCGAAGTCGCGGACCAGTACGGCGCCTCGGCGATCCCCACGCTCGTCGTGATCGACCGCACCGGCGGTGTCGTCGAGCACGTGATGGGAGTGCACGACGAGGAGTGGCTGCGGGCCATCATCAAGAAAGCCGGACTCTAGGCGGACGGCGCTCTCATTCGCCTGCCATCCATCGTGAGGCGGCGGACAGATCCACGTTGCCGCCGGAGAGGATCACGCCCACGCGCCGGCCCGGCGCGGCGACGACACCGGTGAGCAGGGCAGCGAGCCCGAGCGCCCCGGTCGGTTCGATCACGAGCTTGAGCCGCGTCCACGCGAAGCGCATCGCCTCGATCAGCGCGGCGTCGGGAACACTCGTCATGTCGGCGACGTGGCGCCGGATCACGGCGAACGTCAGCTCCCCGAGCGACCGCGTGCGCGCGCCGTCGGCGATCGTGTCGGGCGGATCGATGCGCACGAGACGGCCCTCGCGGAACGATCGCCCGCCGTCGTCGCCCGCCGCCGGCTCCACGCCGACGAGGCGGCAGCCGGGCGAGTGGATCGCGGCCGCGAGCGCGGAGCCCGAGATCAGTCCGCCGCCGCCGACCGGCACGACGAGCACGTCGAGCGGGCCGGACTCCGCGATCAGCTCCGCCGCCGCCGTCGCGGCGCCGGCGACGATGTCGGGGTGGTCGAACGGCGGCACGAGCGAGAGCCCGCGTTCGGTGGCGAGCCGCGCCGCGAGCAGCTCGCGCGGCTCGCCGAGCAGATCGTCGTGCACGAGCTCGGCGCCGTAGCCCCGCACCGCCGCGAGCTTGGCCGCCGTTGCGGAGGCGGGCATCACGATGACGCATGGCACGGTGAGCTCGCGGCACGCGAGCGCCACGGCCTGCGCGTGGTTGCCTGACGAGAACGCCACCACGCCGCGGCGCCGCGCGCCGTCGTCGAGTTGCGAGATCGTGTTCCATGCGCCGCGGAACTTGAACGCCCCCATGCGCTGGAGGTTTTCGCACTTGAGGAACACGCGGGCGCCGGTCAGCTCATCCAGCGTGCGCGAGGTCGCGACGGGCGTGCGGTGCGCCACGCCCTCGATGCGCGCGGCCGCCGCGGTGATGCGCGCGGACCAGCCCGCGAGGTCGGCCGGGTCTGGGAGATTTGGAGCCGTCACCCGCCCGTACCGCCGCCGAAGTCGAGGCCCGGCTCGGTCTGGCGGCGCGGGTCGAGCGCGTGATCGATCTCCTGCTTCGAGAGCTGCGTCATCTCCGCGGCCAGTTCGCGCACGGGCCGGCGCTCCTTGAACGAGCGCTTGGCGATCTCGGCGGCGCGGTCGTAACCGATGAGCGGATTGAGCGCCGTCGCCATGCTCGGCGAGATCTCCACGTAGGCCGCGCACGCCTCCTCGTTCGCCAGCAGGCCGTCGATCGCCTTGTCCGCGAACAGGGTGGCCGCGCGCGCGAGCAGCCGGATGCTCTCGAGCAGGTTGCGCGCGACGACCGGCAGCATCGTGTTCAGGTCGAGCTGGCCCCACTGCGCGCCCAGCGTGCACACGACGTGGTTGCCCATGACCTGCGCCCCGACCTGGATCACGGCCTCGCAGATCACCGGGTTCACCTTGCCCGGCATGATGCTCGAGCCCGGCTGCACGGCGGGCAGCGTGATCTCGGCGAGCCCGCAGCGCGGGCCGCTGTTCATCAGCCGCACGTCGTTCGCGATTTTCATGAGGCTGGCCGCCACGCTGTTCAGCGCGCCGCTCGTCCACGCCGCCCCGTCCTGGGCGCCCTGCGCCTCGAAGTGATCGCGCGCCTCGGTGAACGTGCTGCCCGTCAAGCGGCCGATCTCCGCGGCCATCCGCCGGCCGAACTCGGCGTGCGTGTTGATGCCCGTGCCGACGGCCGTGCCTCCGATCGCGAGCTCGCGCAGGTCGGGCAGCGTGGCGAGCACGCGCTCGCGCGAGTGCTGGACCTGCGAGGCGTAGCCGCCGAACTCCTGGCCGAGGCGGATCGGAGTGGCGTCCATCAGGTGCGTGCGGCCGGTCTTGATGACGCCGTCGAACGCGCGCGCCTTGGCGGCCAGCGCCCGTGCCAGGTGCTCGAGCGCCGGCAACAACTCGCGCTCGATCTCGATGACGGCAGACACGTGGAGGGCGGTCGGGATCACATCGTTGCTGCTCTGGCCCAGGTTCACGTGATCGTTCGGATGCACGGCGAGGCCTGAGGCGCGGTGCGCGAGGCGCGCGATCACCTCGTTCGCGTTCATGTTCGAGCTGGTGCCGCTACCCGTCTGGAACACGTCGATCGGGAACTCGGCGTCCCACACGCCCTGCGCGACCTCCATGGCGGCGCGCTCGATGGCCTCGGCCCGCGGCGCGTCGAGCAGGCCGAGCCCGGCGTTCACTCGCGCGGCGGCGGCCTTGATGGTGCCCAGGGCATGAATGAAGCGAGGCGGCAGCGGCTGGCCCGAGATCGGGAAGTTGTCGACCGCCCGCTGGGTCTGCGGCCCGTAGAGCGCGGCGGCCGGTACGCGCATGTCGCCGAGACTATCCTTCTCGGTCCTGAATTCAGTCGTGGTCATCAGTCCCTCGGGGTTCGACTCGTGATGATCTCGTATCGATGCCGGACGTCAATGGCCGGGTCGATGGACGCGGACACCGAGCAGTACTTCGAGTGGCTCAGTTCGAGCGAGTGTTCGACGGCCTGCGGGCTCAGCGACTCGCCCGCGAGGCGGTGGAGCACGTCGATGCGGGTGAAGCGTCGCGGGTGCTCTTCGCGGCGGTCACCGGTGACGTGCACGTCGTAGGCGGTCACGTGCTGGCGCTTCTTGCGCAGCAGGGCGATCACGTCCATCGCCGTGCATCCCGCGAGCGCCACGAGCAGCATCTCGACCGGGCTCGGCGCCACCCGGCCCGGCCCGGTGTCGATCACGCTGGTCTTGCGGTTGTGGGGATCGCGGCCGGCCAGGACGCCGAAGCGGAGCCCCTCGCCCTCGACGGTTTCGAGCGTGAGCGTCACCTGGTTCGGCATCGACGGCGTCCCCTGCAGGGCGAATGAATGGCGAACGGACTGCGTATCACGCGGCGCACATGAGTAGAGCCGAATCCTATCCCCTTCACGCGCGTGCCGCCAGCGACTCGAGCGAGCCCGCGTTTCGCCCGGCGTCCCGCCGGCGGTCGCGCGCGGACGTCGCGTACATGGGCGCGCACGGTGTCGCCGCGCTGTCTGCTAGGTTCGGGAGCGTGCCGGCGATCTCCGTGCTGCTCCCCGTCCGCGACGCGCGTCCATGGCTGGACGCCGCCCTGCGCTCACTCGCGCGCCAGACGTTCGGCGACTTCGAGATCGTCGCGGTCGACGATGGGTCGACCGACGGCTCGGGCGAGGCACTCGACCGCGCGGCGGCCTGCGACTCACGTCTGCGCGTCGTCCACACGCCGCCGCGCGGACTGCCGCTCGCGTTGAACGAGGCGCTTCGACATGCGCGCGCCCGCGTCGTCGCTCGACACGACGCCGACGACGTGTCCCATCGTGAGCGGTTCCGGCTGCAGATGGAACGGCTGGACGCCGACTCGGACCTCGCGGTCGTCGGCTCGCGGATCCGGATGTTCCCGGCGGACCAGGTGGGCGCCGGGATGCGCCGCTGGGAGGCGTGGCACAACGCGCTGCTGACCCATGAGGCGATGCGGCGCGAGCGCTTCATCGACAGCCCGCTCGCCCACGGGACGGCGCTGATCCGCCGCGGCTGGCTCGAGCGCGTCGGCGGCTGGGCGGAGCGCGGGTGGGCCGAGGACCTGGACCTGTGGATGCGCCTGTTCGACGCGGGGGCGCGGTTCGGCAAGTGCCGCGAGTCGCTGTACGGCTGGCGGCAGCACCGGGGCAGCGCCACGCGGCGCGACCCCCGCTATCGCCGCGAGCGTTTCATCGCGCTCAAGCTGGACGCGCTCGAGCGCGGCTTCCTGCGCGGGCACGACACGATGACGCTCGTCGGTGTCGGGCTCGGCCTCGAACGGTGCAAGGAACTCTTCGGCCGCACGCGGACCGTGCGTGTCGTCGCGGCCGGCCGCCCGCATGCCTCCGCGTTGCGTTCCCTCGCCGCACCGTCGGTGCTCCTGTTCGGTTCGCCCATCGCGAGAGCGCGGTGGCGTGAAGCACTTGTCAAGTTCGGATTGCGAGAAGAAGACCAGTTCATATTCATTGCGTAATGGCAGCGCTTGACATATAGATGAGGTCAAACGCCGCGCCGAAGTCTCAATCGGCGGCAACACCTCGGAATCACTATTTCCCCCGCAGGATGCCCCCACGGACCTGCTTCGCAGGAGGCTCGGATGGCGAAGGCTCGCAGGAAGCGCAAGAATTACACGTCGCAGGAGCGGACGACGATCATGGCGGCGGCGGCGAAGGATGGACTCACCGCGGCGCAGGTGCAGAAGAAGTTCGGTGTCACGCCGGTGACGTACTATTCGTGGCGCAAGAAGACCGGCGTCACGCGGCGGCGCGGCGGCGGCGGCGGCATCACGACCGTGCGCGTCGCGGCTCGCGGCGGCGATCTCAACGCGCAGCTGCGCACCGAAGTGGCTTCGCGCGTGCGGCAGATCCTGCCCGAGATCGTGCGGACCGAAGTGAACAACTATCTCAACTCCGTGTTCCCCGGCGGCAATCGCAAGCGCGGAGCCCGCGTCTAGCCGGAACCCCCCGCGTCGACGACGCGCGGCCCCCACGGGCCGCGCGTTTTCGTTTTGTGTCGCGCGTGCCGGACCTATCCCGCCGGCGCCGCGGCGCGGTCGACGAACCAGTCGGCGGAGGCGGCGAGCGCGGCAGGGCACGCGTTCGGGTCGGCGGGGTCGCCGAGCGCGGCCTCGATCGCCGCCGCCTTGTCAGCGCCCGCACACAACACGACCAGGTCGCGCGCCTCGCGCAGGGCGCGCGGCGTGAGGGACAGCCGGCGCGGCGGCGGTTTCGGGCTCTCGAACTCGGCCGCGGCGCGCCGCACCGTCTCGGCGACCAGCGGCCGGCCGGGGAAGATCGACGCGATGTGCCCGTCGGGGCCGACGCCGAGCACCACGAGATCGATCGGAGACTCCAGCTCGCGCTCGTATTCGGCGGCGGCCGCCTCGAGATCGGCGGCCTCGGCGCGCATCGGACGCAGCCGGTCCTCGCCGAGCCCGAGCGGCGCCATCAGCAGGGCGGCGATCTGCGCGTCGTTGCGTTCGTGCTCGCCCCGCGGCACGGCGCGCTCGTCGGTGAGCAGGATCGTCACGCGGCTCCAGTCGATGCGCGCGCGCCACTCGGGCTCGGCGAGCCGGCGGAACAGCGTTCGCGGCGTCGAGCCCCCGGGCAGTGCCAGCCGGAACGAGCCGCGCGCGCGCACGGCGTCCGCGGCCGACTCGACGACACGCGATGCCACGGCCCGGGCCGCCTCGTCGAGGCTCGTGAACACGCGCAGCATCGGCGGCTCAGGCGCCCGGCGCGCGTCGCCGCGAGAGACACCGGCGCCGCGCCCTGACTGGCCGCCGCCCGCGCGGGCTCACGTGAGGCGCCAGGCGCGCCCATCGCGCTGCGTCAGCCGCGACGCGGCCACCGGCCCCCATGAGTCCGGCTCGTAATTGGGGAAGTCCGCCGGGGGGTGGGCCTCGAAGTGCTGGAGGATGGGCGTGATCCATCGCCACGACGCCTCGACGGCGTCGCGGCGCGAGAACAGCGTGGCGTCGCCGCGCATCGCGTCGAACAGCAGCCGCTCGTACGCCTCCGGCGGCTCGCCGCCGAACGCCTCGACGTAACTCATGTCCATCGCCACCGTGCCGACCATCTGGTCGTAGCCGGGGATCTTGGAGGCGAACCCGAGCCGGATACCCTCGTCGGGCTGGATGCGCAGCGTGAGCACGTTCGGCTCCAGGTGCTCGCAGACGTCTTCGCGGCCGAACAGCGACAGCGGCACGCGCTGCATGTGCAGCGACACCTCGGTGACGCGGCGCTTGAGCTGCTTCCCCGCGCGCAGGTAGAACGGCACCCCCTGCCAGCGCCAGTTGTCGATGAACACGCGCAGCGCGGCATAGGTCGGCGTCACCGAGTCCTTCGCCACGTCGCGCTCGTCGCGGTAGCCGCGGTACTGGCCCAGCACGACGTCGCGCGGGATCGTCTCCGCCCACGGCTCGCGCAGCGCGCGCAATACCTGGAGCTTCTCGCTGCGCACGTCGTCGGCGGCGCCGGAGTTCGGCGGTTCCATCGCCGTCAGGCACAGCACCTCGAGCAGGTGGTTCTGGACGATGTCGCGCAGCACGCCCGTCGACTCGTAGAAGGCGCCGCGGGTCTCGACGCCGACGGTCTCGGCGGCGCAGATCTCGACGTAGTCGACGTATTTTCGATTCCACAGCGGCTCGAACATGCTGTTCGCGAAGCGGAACACGAGGATGTTCTGGACCGTCTCCTTGCCCAGGTAGTGATCGATCCGGAACGTCTGGCTCTCGTCGAGCGCCTCGCCGACCAGCCGGTTGAGATCGAGCGCCGATGCCAGGTCCCGGCCGAACGGCTTCTCGATCACGACGCGCGTCCACGGCTGCGCATTCGGCGCCGTGATGAGCCCCGCCGCCCGCAGCCGCGTGAGAATGGGGCCGAACTCGGACGGCGGCGTGGCGAGGTAGAACAGCCGGTTGCCCGAGGTGCCGCGCTCGCGGTCGAGCTTCGCCAGCGTGTCGGCCAGGTTTCGATACGTCGCGTCGTCCGAGAACGCGCCGGCGACGTACTCGAGCCCGCCGGTGAACGCATCCACCGCGGCCGCGCCGGCCGAAGGCGCATGCGCGCGCAGCGCCTCGGCGATGTCGGCCTGGAACCCACCGCGATCGAACGCGCGTCGCGAAACGCCCACCACGGCCACGTCGTCGCCGACCGAGCCCTGCGCGCGGAGCCGCAGGATCGCGGGCATCAGCTTGCGGTGCGTGAGGTCGCCGGTGGCGCCGAACACGACGAACGCGCACGGCGGCGCCGTGCGCCTCGCCGGCGTTTCCGCGGGCGACGGCTTGACGTGCAGGGTCATCGACGGCGATGCCGGAGCCGGCGGCACGTCAGCGCTCCTGGACGGCGTGGCCGCCGAATTCCTGGCGCAGTGCCGCGAGCACGCGGTCGCGGAACGAATTGTCCTGACGCGAGCGGAACCGCGCGAACAGCGAGCTGGCGAGGACCTCCGCGGGCACGCCCAGATCGATCGCCTCGTGCAGCGTCCAGCGCCCCTCGCCTGAATCCTCGACGTACGGCTTCAGATGCGCGAGGCCCGGGTCGCGCGTGAACGCGCGCTCGGCCAGCTCGAGCAACCAGGAGCGCACGACGCTGCCCTGGTTCCACAGGTGCGCGAGCACCGCGGGGTCGTAGTCGAAGGGGCTCGCGTCGAGGATCTCGAAGCCCTCGGCGTATGCCTGCATCATGCCGTACTCGATGCCGTTGTGGATCATCTTGGCGAAGTGCCCCGCGCCCGGCGGTCCCACGTGCCGCCAGCCGTCGGGCGGCGCCAGCGCGTCGAGCGCCGGCGCGAGCCGGCCGATCGCCGCGGCGTCGCCGCCGAGCATCATGCAGTAGCCGGTGTCGAGCCCCCAGATGCCGCCCGACGTGCCGCAGTCGACGAAGGCGATGCCGCGACCCGCGAGCGCGGTCGCGCGGCGCTGGCTGTCGCGCCAGTTCGAGTTGCCGCCGTCGACGATCACGTCGCCGCGCGCGAGCGCCGGCGCCAGCGCCTCGACGGCCGCGTCGACGGGCGGGCCGGACGGGATCATGAGCCACACGACACGCGGCGCGCCGAGCGCCGCGACGAGCTCGGCGAGTGTCGCGGCCGGGCGCGCGCCGTGGGACGCCGCCTGCGCGACCGGCTCGGGCGAGCGGTCGCTCGCGACGACCGCGTGCCCCGCGCGCAGCAGCCGCACGGTCATGTTGAGCCCCATGCGTCCCAGCCCGACCATGCCAAGTTCCATCCGCCCTCCCCGCCCGATGCATCACGTCCTCGCGAACGATGCCGAGGCGTGGACGATGCGGGGCGGCCCTCGGGTGTGTCAATGGCGCGGGGGCGGCACAAAAAAAGGCGGGGCGGCGGAGCCTGCCTCCGCCGCCCGCCTGGCTGTCACGCATCCATGCGCACAGCCCTCGAGCATCCCTGCTCCCGGAGTGGACCACGGCGTGTGCCGCATCCGGCTCCGTTCCCTGCGCCGCGAACGTCTTCCCTAAGTCCGCGGATTCCGCCCGTCAGGCGGCTTTTCGTTCCCCTTCGGCCTGCGCGGCGATGAACTCACGCACCCGGACGACCTCGACGCGCGCCCGCGCGATCGGCGGACCCGTCGGCCTGAGATCGCTCTCGCGGCCGCAGCGTTCGAGCTCGGCGAAGCACACGACGCAGTGCCGCGCGCCGACGGTCGCCGACATGCCCTTCAATCCGTGCGCCTCGAACTCCACGCGCCGCGCGTCGCGCGCCTCGACCGCGTCGGCCAGTCGCTCGACGCGTTCGTCGACGTCGCCGAGGAACGTGTTGATCAGCGCTTCACGCAGCGCTGGGATGCCCATCGACGTGTCGTTCAGCCGGTCGAAGTCGATGGGATCGCCGTCGAACGGCTGCTCCCATTGCGAGGACACCGCTGGCGCGGCCGCCGCGACGTCTTCCGCCGGCGCCGTGCGTTCGTACTCGCCGCGGCCGACGATCGAGATGCGGGGTACCTGGGTGCCGGCACCGGGGCCGCGCGCCGACTCGGTGAGCCGCGGCTCCGCGGCCGAGGCGGTCGCGGCGATCACGCCGTTCTCGGGCAGGCCGCCCGTCGCCGCGCGCCCGCCAGCCGATTCCTCCTGCTGGCCGTGCGTCCACCGTTCGACCGTGGCGCACAGCAAGCCGAGGTCGATCGGCTTGGTCAGATAGTCGTCCATGCCCGCCGCGAGGCAGCGCTCGCGCTCGCCCGACAGGGCATTGCCCGTCATGGCGACGATCGGCGTCCGCGTCCTGCCGCGCTCGCGCGCGCGCAGTGCGCCCGTGGCCTTGTAGCCGTCCATGTCGGGCATGTGGATGTCCATCAGGATCAGGTCGTAATGGTTGCGCGAGCACAACTCGATGGCTTCGGACGCGCGCTCCACCGACTCGAAGGCATAGCCGTGGCGCTGCAGCGCCCACTCGGTGACGAGGCGGTTCACCGGATCGTCCTCGACGAGCAGCACGCGGAAGCGCCCGCGCCGCGCCTCGGCGAGCGAGTGCCGCGTGACGAGCGGATTCGCCTCACCGAGCGGCGCCGGCGGCCGCCGCATGACCTCGGACAGCGCATCGTACAGCTCCGACCAGGGCACGGGTTTGATCAGGTATGCCGAGAATCCCGCCTGGGTAGCGATCGCCGCGTCGCCCTTCCGGCCGACGCTCGTGAGCAGCAGCGTGCGCGTCTCGGACAGTGCGGCGTCGCGGCGGATCTCCTCGCCGAGCTGCTCGCCGGTGACGCCGGGGAGCTGGAAATCGATGAACGCGACCTGCACCGGGTCCTTCGCTTCCCACGCGGCGCGCAGCTTCTCCATCGCCTCGTCACGATTCGAGGCGACATCGACGCGTGCGCCCCACGCCTCGAGGATCTCGCCCATCGACTGGCGCAGGCTCGAGGACGGATCGACGATCAGCGTGCGGAGCCCGGCCAGCTCGACGGTGCCGGCTTCCGCGGGCCGCGGCGGCGCGCTCTGCTGCTTGCGCAGCGCCAGATCGAACGACAGCGAGCACACGTGGTCGGCATCCCGCCCAACCCCGACGCGGCCCCCCATCAGCGCGATGAGGCGCTGCGACACGTACAGGCCCAGCCCGGTGCCGCCGTAGCGCCGCGCCACGGCCGGATCCGTCTGGACGAAGCTCTGGAGCAGGCCATTCACGTGCTCGGGAGTGATGCCGTCGCCGCGCGCGTCGATCGCGAAGCGCAGCGACACCGTGTCCTCGTGCTCCTCGGTGCGTTCGACGCGCACTCGCAGCACGCCGCGCTCGGTGAGCCGCAGGGCGTTGCCGGCCAGGTTGAGCAGCACCTGGCGCAGCCGGCCGGGATCGCCGGTCACGCGCGACGGCACGTCGTGGTGGATCTGGGCCTCGAGCTCGAGTCCCTTCTGGTGCGCCACCGGCGCGAGCAGGGCCGCGATCTGTTCGACGGTGACCCGGAGGTCGAAGTCCATCGACTCGATCTCGAGCCGCCCGGAGTCCAGCCGTGAGAACTCGACGGCGTCGTTGATGATGGCGAGCAGCGAGTGACTGGACTGGCGGATCACCTCGATCATCTCGCGCTGCTCGGAATCGAGGTTCATCTCGAGCAGCAGCTGCGCCATCCCGATCACGCCGTTCATGGGCGTGCGGATCTCGTGCGACACGCTGGCGAAGTGATCGCTGCGGTCGCGCAGCAGCGCCTGCGCCTCGTCGCGCTCGGCCCGCATGCGCGTCAGCTCGGGCGGTTCCTCACCGTCGGCCGGTGGCCAGCGGGCCTCCTCGAGCTTCGCCTCGGCGGCCTGGACCTCGTCGCGGGCCGAGTCGCGCTCGCGGCGCGCGTCGTCGCGCTCCCGCTCGGCGCGTGCCCGGTCGGCATCGGCCCGCTCGAGGCGCAGCAGCGCTCCGGCCTCGCTCGTGCGTACCGTCTCGATCTGCTGCCGGGCCTCGGCCTCGGCGGCACGCACGGTCTCGAGCGCGGCACGCGTCTCGGCGAGCTCGGCCATCGCAGCCGCCTGGGCAGCCGAGTCGGCCGCCGCGTCGGCGCCGTTGGCGCCGGCACCGGCGGGCGTCGAGAGCCTGGCGTCGAGGTCGTTGAACTGCGACGCGGTCCAGCCGGGCGCGTCGCCGCGCGGGGCCGATCCGGTGGGATCGTTACGATGCTGGGGCGCCGCGTACGGCTTGCTCGAGCCGCCCGACAGCGCCACCGAATCGTCGGCGGTGAGCACACGGAACCCGGTGGAGCGATTCGAGCCGCGGCGCGCGATGCCGACGAACGCCGGGTCTCCATCGGGGCGCTCGATGCGGTTCAGCCGGAAGGCGACCCGCAGCACGTGGCCCGACAGCGACATCACCGAGCATTCGAATTCGTTCCCGGCCTGGTGCTTCGAGCGACGCAGCCGCAACAGGTGGCGCGCCGCCGCCGTCCGCTCGACCGGGGCGATGAGCCCCGTGCAGACGTGGCCGATCAGGTCGTCCGGCTTGTACCCCACGAGCGCCTCGATCGCCGGGCTGATCCAGACCCAGCGGCCGAGATGATCGCAGCAGAAGACGACGTCGGGTGCGGCCGCCAACACGTCCCGCAGGCCGATCGGCGCCGGCGAGAGGGATCCCTTGAGCGAGTCCGCGCCTTCGTTCCGGGCGCCGAAGCGCCGTGTCTTTCGGTCGGCCATGGGTTCTTCGTTTCCTGGGTCTGCCGTGAGGGACGAACGCGATTCCGCGTGGACGCGTCGGCGCCCGCGCGGAGAGGTGCCTGCGTCGGGGTTATCGGCCCCACGGCGCTCCGGGTTGAGCATTCCCGGCACCCGGCCGCGGGATGCGGAAGTCGTTCGGATGTCGTTCGAATTTCAGGGCTTGCCGCCCGACAGAACGATCTGGACCTCGGGGTCGCGGGTGCCGGCGGGCATCGAGGCGAGGTAGCGCTCGAGATCCCGGCGCGCGGCGGCGGAATCCCGGGCGACGGGATCGAACGCCCGGAGGAAGCCGATCGAGCGCAGGCAATCGGGATCCGGCGTCGGATCGAGCGCTTCGAAGCGGCCGGCGAACTCGAGCAGGCGCGCGTGACCGCTCGCGTGCGCGGCGATCGGGGCCGCGGCCCCGGGCTGGCAACAGAGCAGCGCCGTTCGCGACACGAAACGGGCGATGCGCGCGCGCTCGGCATGCTCGAAGCTCGCGACGTCGTAGTCGCGGAAGTAGGCGCCGGCCGGCGCCGACTCGAACACGGCGAGCGACGCGGCCAGCTGTGCCGCGGGGTCCGGGGTCGCCGCGGCGGGCGTCACCCACTGGACCAGGCCCACCGGCGTGAGCGCATAGCGCAGTACGTAGCTCTCGTCCTTGACGCCGATCACGGCCACCGGCCGGCGCGAAGTTAGGTGGTCGAACCACAGCAGATTGCGCGTGCCCGGCAGGCCCGAGTACCGGTCCTCGCCCATGCGATGCAGGGGCTCGTCGCGGAACCGCGCGCGCGCCGCCCGGTAAAGCGACTCGGGCGGCGCCTCGACGGCGCTCGCGAGATCCGCCGCCGCCAGCGTCCCCTGTGCCGAGTCCGCGATCACGTCCACCTCGCCACCGCGCAGAATGGCGATGCCCTCGAGCGTGCGTCCGTCCCTCAGTCGCAGCCGCTGCGCGCGTCCGAAGCCCGGCAGCAGGCCCGGCATGCGCGCCCGCACGCGCCGCACGTACCAGTCGTAGGTCATCAGCTCCTGGTCGAGCACGGTGACGTCCGGGCGCAGGTGGCGCACGCGAGTCAGGTACATGGCGGCGTTGTGGAACAGGTCGCCCTGGACGAACAGCACGCCGCCTCGAGGGACGCCGGCGAGCGTCATGCGCCCCAGCGATTCCGCGAAGACGTTGCCGCGCTGATCGGCGGCACGCGGATGCCGCGCGAGCGGCAGCACGAGCGTGACGCCGAGCGCGAGTGCCGCCGACACGGCGGGCAGGCGGCCGCCGCGCGGGAGCCGCGTCAGCACCCATGCGAACCCGACCCCCGCGAGCGCCGCGAGCGCGAGATCGGGCAGGATGTAGAAGCGCTGGATCACGCCGCGCAGCCAGTCGACGCCGGACGGGAACCCGACGCGCGTGAAGAACCACGCCTGCCCCGCGACGAACAGGGCCAGCACGATCGCGAGCGGGCGGTGCCGGGCTGCCACGACGCATGCGCCGACCACGGCGAGGGCGAGCGGCAGGACGCCGAGCGCGCGCGGCAGCGACTCGGCATAGATCGCGAGGTGGCTGCGGTCCGCGCGCAACGCAGCCTCCACGGGATCGAGCCTGAGCGAGCCGTAGTCCGCGCGCGTCACGAGGGCGAGGAACCCGCGCAGCGTCGTGGCATCGCCCCACACCAGGGCGTCGGGATGACGCGAGGCGAAAGGTAGCCACGCGAGGGGCAGCAGTCCGATCGCCGCGGCCACGGCCATCGCGGGTGCCGCGCGCGCACCACGACCGGCACGGACCTCCGCCGCCAGCGCGACGGCGGCGGCCGGTGCGGCGAGGAACAGCAGCGTGTGGTGGTGCGAGAGCGCCAGGGTCGTCAGCAGCGCGAGCGCGCACACGGGAAGCAGCCCCGCATCGTCTCCGGCGCCGGGCACCGCGGCCGGGCGCGCGGTCGGGCGTTTGGAGCGAGCCGCGGCACGCGCGCCGGCGCCGGCGGCGGCGCGCGTGTGCGTGAAGGCGAGCAGCACGCATGCCGCGAGCAGCGCGTTCAGCGCGAACACCTCGGCCACCACGGCGTTCTGCCAGGTCGGGGCGCTCAGCGCGAACGCCCACGCGGCGAGGACGGCACCGGCGCGCGAGGCGGTGAGACGGTGGACGGCGGCGGCGAGCACCGCGGCCGCGGCCGCGGCGCACACGGCCGACAGGAGATTCGCGCGCCAGGCCACGTCGCCGAACGGCACGAGCCGGATCCACGCCCCCGCGAGCATCACGTACAGCGGATAGCCGGGCGGATGCGCGACGCCGCCGGTCGCGGCGGCCGTGATCAATTCGCCGGAGTCTCCCGCGGGAAGCCCCGGTTGCAGCGTGATCGCGTAGATCGCGATCGGTGGCAGGAACGCCGCGAGCGTCGTCGCGACGCCGGCGCGAACGGGAACGCGCATCGGCACACTGTCGGCGACGCTCGTGACCCGGTCAATCGGCGGCCGGCGCCGGCGCTACTGAGTGAGTCTCCAGCCGATCCAGATGCCGATCACCGCGCCGACCGTCGACAACACCATGCCCCACATCGAAAGCATCGAGGCGTGCCAGAGCTGCGGCACCATCCCACCGATCGTGGATCCCACGATCGCGCCGAACCAGATGACCTTCTTGGACGACATGTGCGCCTCCCGCGAGTCGCGGCGTCGATCGAACCGGCCCCCGGCCGCCTGCGGGGCCACCGGGGCATCGTTCCACCGCCCTCCTCCCACGTCTATCGGCCGACGTTCGGCCCTTGGGGCGGCACAAAAAAGGCCCCGGCTCTCGCGAGCCGGGGCCCTGGACTTTCGGCTTCGATGACGCTGGGTGTCCCCGTCCTGGGGCCAGTGCGCCAACAGCACCCGGATGTCCCCTACGAGGACGTCACCTCCACCGAACCCAAACG